>JBLHPD010000001.1:0-72341 GCA_047624165.1 Clostridium sp.
ACTGTAGTAACTGCCGATTTAGCTTCTTGTCTTTTACCTTTACTGCCATATCTTGCACCAAAGTTATCTAAATACTCATCTACTGCGTATTTTAAAAGGTTTTGCTTTGCTGAAAAATCTATAAGTTGATAGGCTTGATATTGTCTAAGTACCTGAGTATATAGAAATATTCTTCGTGGATCTGCTTGAGCAAGAGTAATATTTATTCCTGTAGCCTCAAAGTGTGCCTGTTCAAATTCCGATATTGCATCAGATAGCATAGTTTCAACATCTTTATTTGCAAAATTAATCTCTGGTAAATTATTTAATGCTTCAATCGACAAATTCAATCACCACCTTTGGTTTTAAAATTCCTTGAACTCCATCAACTTCAAATGTAACCTCACTTACCTTTACTCTTGGTTCATATTTATTTACTTTTTCAATATATTCTACTGTAAGAGCTGCCTTTGCTTGTGGTAATGGTAAATCTAATATGCCCCAGTCAATACCAAGCTCTCTATCAAATACTACAGTTCCTACGGGTGTAGAAAATAATGTTTTAAGATTTTGGTATATTTCATCTATTCCCTGCACATTAAAATCCACCTTAATTTCAATTGAATTTAAATCAATCTGCACTTAATCACCCCTTATATTTTAGAACTGTATTCTTCAAGGGTCACATCAATATTACCTGAATAAAGTTCACCACCATTAAAAATAGTATCCCACGCTTGAGATACACTCTTTACTATCCATTTGTCAGACCCTAGAGGTTTACCACCTACAACAAACGTTTCTGCTGTCCCATTTCTTGCAAGTAATGCCCATTTTTCCATCTCCGCACGTGGCTTTACTCCAAAACTACCATTTAATTTTACTGAAAATGTTATTGTATCTAAATCAGGTCCTAAGAATTCAGTTTTTGGTTTCTGCATTATTACATCATGTTTAGCATATCTACTCGCTACATCTATACTTAATCCATTGAAGGTCATTGTTTTTTTTTCTGATGTTTCAAATATTATTTCCTTTCCAAAATATCCTATCAAGGTTTAATCCTCCTTATGGATGAGAGTGGTGATTAGTATTTCCTGTAACATCTACAATTGAACCAGTAGAATGTATGTTACCTGAAACCTCTAAGTTTCCATCTATAACTATATTTTCTGCTTTTATAGTTAATGTTTTAGTGTTTTTATCGTATTGGAGGGAGGCTTCTCCAAAGAAATCTTTATAATAAATATCCTTATCCTGAACAGGTGGAGGATTGTCCTCTCCATAATATTTTCCTAGACAAAAACCACTCTGGAGTCCATTGCCTAAAAATATGCATGCTACATAGTCTCCAATATTGGGCATGTTGTATTCAAACGAAAAATAAGGTATATCATCACTGATCATGTCATCTTTATCACTAAATTTTACTTTTATAGTACATTTCGTTTCATCTACTGAGGACACCTGACCTATTCTTACTAAATTTCTTAATTTGTTATCCACTAATAGCCCTCCAATACCTTGTGTAGTTCTAATGAGCTTGTTGAACCACCTACAGTATGTTTTACCTTATCAATATAGTACTTACCGTCAAAACGTCCTATGTCTTTAATGTTTATATTACAACTTGCAATTAAATTTAGGTTTAAAGGCAAGGAAATAGTTAACGTAGTACCTTTTTTATTTGCTTCTCTTAATTTTGCTTTAGTGATTCTTTCAGCTTCTGCAATATTCGTTACACTTTCATTAAGTTTAAGGACCTTTGTTGTTTTTGCTTTGGGTGATTTAAAAGTATATTTATAAGTTTTATTATTTTTAGGTAGTGTATATTCTAAGAGACAAGATCCATACCCAGCATCAGTCAAAGATGTTTTTCCACTCCAACCTGGCAACATGTCCGATTCTTTAATTGTTGCAATAACTGCTTTAGCTTCATACTTTGCTTCACTAAATATTACAAGCTTGTTATTATAAACCTTCATGGCCAATCCATTTTTAACGCATAAATCATGGAGAAAGCTTATATCTTCTGTTTCCGATTGCTCTACGAATTGTATTATAAAGTCTGTAGCATCAAAAGTAAGTGGAAGTCCTGCATTTTTTGCTATAGTGCCTGCAATTTTTGATATAGTCGCTTTATTCCATGTTTTGCTTTTCTTTTTCTCCCTGAAGTCTGTACTAACTGGAATAGCAATAGCTCCTATGTTAACGGTTATGGGTCTACCAGCATAACCTACTTCATCTACAATAAAGGATCCACAATTTAGCTTTTGTTTATCTCCATCTTTTCTCCAATTAGTTGTTAATATGCTTGCTGTTATTGTATCTCCTTCAAGGGGAGCCCAAGGTCCTAGCCATTTCTTTAATTCATCTTTTAACGTAATGTCGATGTTGTCAGACTCTCCACTTGCAGCATCTTCGTAGGAAAAGCTAATTAAATCCTTCGCAATATCAGAGCTAATATTAATCCCTTTGTATTTTATATCGATACTGGCACGACGTGTCAACATTTTACTGCCTCCATGGAGGAAGATTAATTATTTCCTCTTCTGTTGCTATCGCAGGTACATTTAATACTATTCCATCTGAAAAAATAAGGGTTGAAAGATAGCTTGTATTAGCTTCCATCAACTCTTTTATATGTTTTTCAGTTCCATATAGTTTTTTAGAGATAGAATCCCACATATCACCCTGTATTGTAGTGTATTCTCCCAATTTTTCTACCCCCTAGCAAAACTAAGTCTTTGATTTCTATTTTGTAATGCTTTATACTTAATTTTAAAATCATCGAATCCTTTCTGATTCGCCTCTTCTATCACTGCTTTATCTGCATTTCCTTGAATAATAATTTGTGGTGAATAAGTAATTTGTATTGGTTGCTCAGAGTTATTTACACTTGTTTCATTTGTTGTATTTTCCAAATATGAAGATAGATTCTTAACTGCATTATCATTGTTTTCAGTATTGTTTAAACTAGAATAGGCATTACTGTACTTGTTCATATTTTGCATGTTGTTTGTTACATTTTCTGAACTTTTTTCTGTAACTACTCCAGCAACTGCGGCAATAATCATGCTCTGCAAATCACTTAATGGTGAGACTACTTCTTTTCCCCCTGGATTATCACCTATTATCGCATGCATTGGGCCATTTGTTATTCCACCATTTGCGAGCATAGGAATTTGAGGTATACTGAACCCAAAGTCTTTGCCACCTAATACTGGTACCCAATCTGGAACACTAAAATGTATACCATTCAAAGCTCCAATCATACTATTCAGACCACCGATTACACCATTTACCATTCCCCTAAAAGCACTTGCTATTCCATCCACAACTCCACCTATGAAACTTCCTATTGCTCCGAAAACATTCATAGCTACGGTCTTTACTGTATCCCAGTTTCTATATAATAAAACTCCAGCTGCAACTAATAACCCAATTGCTATTACTACAATTCCAATAGGGCTTGTAATAAATGCTAGTACAGCTCCGAATGCAGTTCCTGCAATGGTTGCAATACTTGTTATAGCAGCCCATGCAGTTGTAGCAAAAGCAGCTATACCAATTGCAGCACTATATATTCCGAAGGCAAGTCCTCCTGCTGCAATTCCTGCAGCTAATGGAATTAATATTGCTTGATACTTTACGCACCAATCCATTAAAGCAGAAATTCCATCAGATGCAGTACTAAATGCCGTTTGAATTCCATCCATAGCAATTTTTACACTATCTTTTATAAGTGGCATATTAGGTTGTACCCATGCCCAAAGAGACTCTAAAGGTGGTATAACATAATTTGTTATTACATCCCCCGCTCCTTTTAATATATCGCCTACGGTAGTCATAGCACTTAACATTCCATCTTTAATCTGTGGCATATTTGCATTTATCCATCCCGAAAAACTTTTTAAAGCTGGCAATAATGCATCTCCTATAGGTATCAATACTCCGGTTTCTATATTCCTCTTTATACCTTGCATTGCTTCACCAAAAGTATTGTACTTTCCAGCATTAATTCTTGTTAAAGCATCAGAAGCAGTTTCAATTTCGCCCTTGGTATTACCCATAGCAAGTACTGCTTCAGCGCCCATATCTTCCCACATTGTTCCAAATAAAGCTACTCCAGCTGTATTTTGTTTCAATGGGTCTTTTATTTTACCAAGATGTTCTACTACTGATTGGAATGCGGCTTTCCCTGCTTTTCCTCCAGCTCCGAAATCTTTGGTCATCTTTTCAGCATCTAAGCCTATTGAAGTAAAAGCTTCCATTGATCCTTCACTTCCATCCTTACTTCTAATTCCAAATTCTTTAACAGCATCTCCTAGTTTATCGATATCAAAAACACCTGTCTTGGCACCATTAGCAAACATGTTAAACATATCCTCACTATCCAAACCGATTGATTTAAAATGTGCTGAATATTCATTGACACTATCTAAAAGATTTTCATTTTTGTTTAAACCCTCTTGAGCACCTTGAGCTATTAAGCTATAAGCTTCTTCACTAGTAATACCAAATTGGGTCATAAGCATATTAGCACCTCTAAAGGATTCACTTACTTCCATCTCAAAAGTATCTCTGAGCATTAAGGCATTCTGTGTTGTATCTTGCAAAGCCTTTCCAGTTAGGTCACTTTGAGATGCAATTATACCCATAGAATTTCCTATGTCTTCAAAACTTTCTCCAAAGTTATTATTGTAAATAGCAAGCATACCTTCTCTCATACCAGCCATTGCCTCATCAGCTATTCCCGTCTCAGCTTGTACCCCATTCAATGATTTTTGTAAATCTTCACTGGCATTTACCGCTAGTCCACCTATTGCAAGCGCGGCGGCGGCTCCAGCAAGAGTAATTGCTGCTCCAAATTTAGCTGCAGTACCTATGGCACTTGATAATCCTCCCCCAAGGTGTTCAATTTGATTGTTAGCATTCGCAAAGGTACTATTAAAACTAGATTGAATTTGTGCACCTAGCGCAAATGCTATTTCATACACCCTATTAGACACTGTCTTTCACCTCCTGTATTTCATTAGCAATATCAAGAAAATCCTCTATAGAAAGATTTAAGAAAAACTCCAATGAAGTAAAACATTTCATTGAAAAACGGACTGACGCTTTTTTAAACGTCTGTCCGTCTCCTTGATTTATACCTATGAGTAAAAAAAACGTGCCACCATATTTTTTAATTTAATAGCTTCGTTAGCTGGTATATTTTCAAAAAATTCTAAGGGTTTCTGAGTAGCTTGTGAAGCTATAATACAAGTATACCCAACACTCATTTCATTCATTGCAGACATTTGTCCTCTAGTTGCAAAAAGTTTATCTGCTGCTATTAAATCGCTTGCCTTTAAGTCTTGAATAGCTGATAAATCAATTTCGGTATACTCTGTACCCTCAAAGGTATAAGTTTTTTTAAATGTCATTAGATATTTGTTATCTTTCATAATATTGTCCTCCTAAATTTAAATTTGATTTCTTACTTCTGCCAATATGTCTTCACCATTTAAAATAAAAATAAAATTAAGTTTATCTAGCTCTAATAACGTATTTCCATTGTCTTCTATCTTAATATAGACTATTTCAAGCGTATTTTTTGTTTCTGTCATTTTACCTACACCTAATTTACCTAAATCTAAGCCTTTTGGTAGTGTTTTAATTGTTATTTTTAAACCTCTGTTAAGAATCTTACCATCTGATACATCGTAGCTTTGAATAGATGCTCTAAGAGTTATTGTGCGTCCTTTAGGGGACATAAGACTAAAAGCTTTATCTATTAGCACTCTAAAAGGTATTTCCATTGTAATGCTGCCGAAGTGGCCAGGAGTAGGACTTTCATATTCTCCCGCGATACCTGCACCACTTATGGTTTCTGTCATTGCTTCAAGATTCGGTAATGTTACTTCTGCAGATATACCTACCAACTTATTTCCCTCGTCATAAACATTATAGTTCGTTACTTTTTCTGGAATTGGATTAACTGACATTTCTACCCCTCCTATTCTAATGCTGCTACAAGAGCAGTTGGGTCAAATTCTAATGTATTTATAATAGTTTCTGCTGGCGTAAATGGAGTCAAGTACTGCTTAAATCGAATAGTACCATTCAATAAATCTGTAGTTGGGTTTTCATCGATATTAAACTCTATTTTTGCATCAGCTAATTGAAAACGAGCTTTATATCCGTTAGCTCTAATATTTTCACTGTCTACTACGGCTTCAATTAATCTTCTATTCATGGGATCATCAACTTTCTGAAAATAAGTCATAATAAAACTATTTCCCCACCAATCAAACATACGTCTCACAGGAATCCATCTATCTTTTGGATCCGTAGAGCTTGGATATATTCCAGTATTATTTCCCCATAATTTCCAACCATTCACGTTAATAGCAGTTACAATTCCCTGACTATTAAGCAAATTAGCTTGTACCTGGTCTAAATATACTTCTGTACCGTCTGCAAGCATTGTTCCGGTGATTCTAAGACTCTTATTTGATGGGGATACAAATGGTACATTGTCATTACTTGCATCAGTATAGGCTATAAGAGCCGCTACTAAAGCCGATTTATAATACTTTTTATCTCCCACTTTAACCATTGGCCAACAAACAATATCATGCTTATCTGTATATGAATTGTCAGTCTTCCACGCATTTGCTTGAGTATACTCTGTTACCTCTGTTGTATCTATGTCCTTTACACCATTAGCTTTGAATGAACCGTTAATACCTTCATATTTTGCAGTAATTGCAGCACTAACCGTAGGCTTATGGCTCCACCCTGGTGCTAATATAAGGCCCGGAACAATCCCAAAACGAGGATATATTTGTGAAATATTTTCCAATCCTGTATATTTACCTGTAGCACTATCATATCCGCCTACAATATCAGCCTCAGTTACCATTGTAGGATCTAACTGATTATAAGCAATTGAAAGCTTTGTATCGATTCCAATAGTTCCACCACTTAAAATCGATACCTGAGGATATCCCGCACTAGTGAAAGCCACTGTATAATCTGTATTTTTCACATAAGAAATCAATGCATCTTCATCTTTAACTATAAAATCGGCATTTAGAAGAATACCTTCTTCTTCAACTATAATTTTTTTATTTACTATATCGTATAGTTTGCTTTCTACCTCTTTTTTGTGTTTCTCAGGATCAAATACATTAATAAGTACCAAAGGTGCTACATTGAAAACTCTGAATGATGCATCTATAGATTGACATAGCGAAAACTTTTCAAAGTCATCTGAGTAACCTATTTTTTCATTTGCCTCCTTAAAACTGTATACCAATATAGGTTTATTTACAGCACTTGAAGGGTCTGACAATAAATTTATTGGAGCAGTACCTACAATGAATTGAACTGCACTATCTGCTGTTATTGGCGCAACAATTGAGGTAGGATTTTCTTGTACATAAATACCATGTGTGTATGCCATTATTAATTCTCCTTTCTAAATCAGATTAAGTCATCTTCTTTTATTGTTACTTTTCCAATTATCCAGCTCGTGTCCAAAGCACCGAAAAAGTAAGGTTGATAATCCTCATCTGTTAATGTAAATTTAATTGGATATTCAACTTCATATTTACAATCAAATACTTTGTTAGTTACCAAATGGATATAAATCTTTTGAAGTATATTCAATATATCTTTATATCCTTGGTAGTCCTCATCCATATCATAGACACCTACCATTAACATCATTCTGCATGTATTTGCATCCGTTTCGTTAGGATCTTCACCTTCTATTATTTTCACAGTAATGAAAGGAAAATGATCAATATCTTTCTGCTTTTTTTTAGCTGGTAAATATTGAGGATATATATTCAAGTCTGAATATTCATCTTTTGCATTTTTAAGTTTAAATCCAATAAATAAATTTTTTAATTCTGTTACTAAAAAATTTTGTAGTAATGAAGGAATCATGATGTTACTCCTTCCAATATATTATTAATTTCATGTTCCAGTCTTTGGTCAAATACCATTGAGGCTTCACTTTCAATGTAGCTTCGAACTGAAATATTACCTAGCATTTGTGGAATTGCTGGTCCATAAAGCATGCGAATTGGCAATCTAGCCGCTGAAGTTCGTTCAAATACTTTAGCACCATTTATATCTGCAACAAATGCATGCAATATCTGCTTCCCACTACCCTTTTTTACAGCTGCCTTTAAGCTCTTAGGAGGTTTTTTAGGTTTTGGAGCTTTAGGGCTTATCTTAAATTTATGTAAGCCCAATCTTTCTCCCCTGGATACTACCTTAGCGCCCAGACTGCTCTTAGTTGCTTTACTTATATTAATACTATTTTTTATATCACTTGTTTTTACAATATATGTTTCTCGTACTTTTTTCCCAGCATTAGTTTTTGCATTTGCTGCAGCACGATTTAAAGCTCTAGCAACAACGGTTGGGGCTTTACTTTTAAATTCACCTAGCTGTTGTTCAACCTCTCTTATCGTATTAGCATCAATAGTAATCATGACATGAATGCCTCCAATGTTATTTTATACATTTCATTATCTTCTCCAATATCATTGATGTTATATATCTCACCATCGAAATCCATTCTCTGTTCAACTACTGGTGTTTCTAAGAAGTCAGATTTTTGAGCATAAAAAAGAACGTCACCTAAGTACGTTCCATCGGCTGCTTTTATTTTATTTGACTTTAACATATCACTATCCATTACAATTAATATATCTTTACCATCTACATTATGCATTTCCCCAAACTCACCAACATTAAAAAAAGTTTTCATATCTGAAACAAAATAATCCTTTAACATTTTAATTACTTCTCACTAAAGTACAGTTGCTACTACATATGAGTCAACATCACTCTGATATGGTAGTGGTCTTGCTGTTAATTTTAATGTATCAGTTTCTGTTTCATCACTTATAACATATTTGGGAACACGTTTTTCCATGTATTTCATCCATATACCTTTTTCTTTTTGTGTTACGGCACCATATGCCATTGTACCTTGACCCGTCTCTGCAACAATAACAGTTCCACTTGGTAATAATTGCACTGAAGTTTCTCCTGTTTTAACTAAGCATGAGTAAGCATAAAATTCCAAGTTGAATTTTGTAAATACTCCTATAAAAGTTACACCTTTACCTTTATAAGCTGGTTCCTGTCTATATCCAGCTTGTGCTCTTAAATTTATAATAACTTTAACTGCTGGATTAGCCATAAATGCTTTAGCTGCATTTGGATCCATAACGACTACATTAGGTGTGCTATTTGATTTCACCATGATGTTAGCTTCAATCCAATCTTCTATATTTTCCATAGGATCAACTGTTTCCACTGTCCATTTTTTTGCAGCTGTTAGAGATATCTTATTTGTAAATCCATAATTTACATTAAATGTTCCTGATTTAGTTCCATTTTCATCTACTAAATCAATATCAAAGCCTTCACCTAACATCACTTTGGCTGAAAACCATTCTTCCGAGCGAACGATTTGCTTATCTAAATCGATTAAATCTTGCATTAAAATTTGTGCAGCAATTTGCGCTGGAGATTTTACAGTGTACGTGTTGTCTCCTGGTTGACGTTTTGCTAAATCCTCACCTGTTAAAATTCTTTTAGGCGCAATTCTTGGTGCTGTTAATTCATTTGTGCTATATCCTTGTCTTTCGTCAATAGTTCCATTAATACGAGGAGCTACAAATGGGGCCATCTTTTCTCCACCCCTTACAATATCTACTAATACCTTTTCAGTTGGAAATGGTTTAAAATTAGGGAAAAATGTATCCCTGATGAATGATGATGGTTCTTTAACTAACTTAATAGCCTCTAACATAGTTGTTGTTTCATAAAGATTAATTGTATTTGGCATTTTTATTCCTCCTTATTTCGTATAAATTCCAAGAGTTCTTAGTTCTCTTTCAAAGTTTAAAACAGTTGTATCTTCACCAGTAGTCATATGAGTAGAATTAAACTCACCACTAATATATATTGTAGCGCTTGTTTTACCTGAATCACTTAATACAACATCATCAGTTAAAATTCCATCTACTTGATCATAAATTATAGTTGTATCTGGATCTACACCAGTCGTTGTAGAATTCGCAATTTTCCCTGATATAGATATTACTGAACCTCTTATAAGAGTTCCAGTTCCTATTTCTAATTCAATTGCTTTCACAAGTAGTGGTACTTGATTACCAGCAATAAGATTATCTAGTGTTAATGTTCCTATTTGGCTAAATGCTTGATTCATTATTTTACACCTCCAACTATAGTATTAGCTGCATTTACTAGTAAATTAACAGCCTCTTGCTTTGTTTCTTCCATCTCAACATTACTTGAAGATGCAGGAACATTTTTAGCGCCAGAATTAGCTGTATCAATTTTTAAATTTTTTAAATATTCCTCTCCTTTTCCATTATCAGAAACAAATGATTCATAAGCTAAATCTTTTGCATCAATAAATGTTTCATACTTAGCTTTGTTGACTAATATAGGGTCAATTTTATTTGCAATTTTTTCTATGGCTTGAATTCTACCCCTCTCATTTTTAAGTGTATCAGCAACTAATATTGTAGCTGCAGCATCAACCTCTGTTTTTATAACTTGATTGACTAAATTAGGATAAGCTTTTCTAAGTTCTTCTACATTTTTAATTTCCATATCTTCTTTTACCTCCTGTTTATTTTCTATTTGTTTTGTTTTTGGCAAGTTATTTTCAAGAATATTATTTACTAGCCCCTCCACTTGGCTATTATCCTTAAAAACATTTAAAATTTTATCCAAAAAAGAAAGCGTATTAGGTTCTTTACTGTCTAATACGTTCTTTATATTTGGTCTAGTCTTAAAGTTTGATAAATCAAAGCTCAAACTATTGCTTATTAAGGTATTCCCATTTAATATAGGTGCTTTATTTGTTAATGCAGTATCAACTTTATCCGCAAAACCTTCACTGACCGCAACTGCTCCAGTCATCCATGTTTCATCATCCATCATTTTTGCAATTACTTTTTTATCCTTACCTGACTTTGATACATATGCATTAACAATACCTTCTTTTATGACATTTAAAGTATTCGCCATTTTCAAAAAATCTTTAGCTTCTCCGTCTGAACGCGCTTTTGGGTTATGAATCATTAAAAAAGATGATGAAGGAATTATTATTTCATTCCCTGCCATTGCAATAACACTAGCCGCACTTGCTGCTAACCCATCAATTTTAACAACTACATTTGCTGGATGATCCTTTAGCATTGCATAAATCGCATGGCCTGCAAATACATCCCCACCACCTGAGTTGATTCTGACTACTAAATTTTTAATATCTCCCAGAGCTTTCAAATCTTTAGCAAATTGTTTAGAAGATATTGTATCCCCATACCATGATGATTCTGATATGTCTCCATAAAGTGTTAATTCGCCTTCTGTTCCTGATATGTTTTTAAAATTCCAAAATGGTTTATCCATTGTTTCCTCCTTTCTGGTCTGTTTATAATACTGGCACTGACGCTTGTGGTTGAGCATCATTTAATAATTGGTTTTCTCTTTTAACTTGCACTAGATTCTCATCCCAGTTACCACCAGTAATTTCAATTGTCTCCTTTTCTCTCGTAGAAAATCCCTGTGCTACTCTCAATGTAGCTGCATTAACTTCTTTGACTGGGTCGAGTTGTCCAGGAGCTGGTCCATTCCAATTTGCTTTACACCATGCTTTTTTTATTGATACATCATTAAAATACCCTGGAGCATTAATTCTTCCAAGCGCAACCGCCTCCGATAAAAACAATTCATACACTGGCTGACAAAAATCATTTGCAAACCACGTTCTACGCATCCTAAAAGCTTTCCATGCTTCAAGCAATGCAGCTCTACTTGCTGAATAAGAAGCCATAAAAGATTTTGTTAATAATTCACTTGGTATTTCAAGTGCCGCTCCTATCTGTTTTGTCATCGCTGTAACAAAAGGGTCGAATCCACTGGATGGTCTTGTAGGATCACCGAATACAACATCTTCATTCGGACCCAATACATTAATACTTCCTGCCCCCAGTTCATAAGAATTTGCATCTGTTTCCACTTTATCTTCATCTGGAAGTAAATCCGCAAACGGAATTTCATTTTTAGGAGTTGTAACTTTTATAAATGCTGTAAAGAAGGATTGAACTACTGCCGCCATTAATTCGGCTTCTGTATATCTAGTTATCTGCTTAAGGCTTTCAATTACTGGTGCTAAAAATGGAATTCCTCTATACTGTTCACATCTCTCCGATTCCATGATATGTAATATATTAGGTTCACCTGTTAATGCTCCAAAAGCTTCAACGCGCTGCCACTTTTTCATTTGGCTTTGAACAGTAGAATCAGGATATTGATTACAAATATGATAAGCAGTAACAGCCCCATCATTATCAATCTCTATGCCATTATAAATACGGTTTCCATTATCAGCCTTCGGAACTGTTTGCTGTATTCCTATAGTGGAATATGTATTAGGATTACAAATTCTATCGCCTTCGATAAGATGTAACCTCATAGAATATGGCATCCATGGTTTAGTATCACTATGTTTTATTATAGCAACCCCATCACCATTTATTAGCCAAGATATTAATGCAAGTTGTTGTAATTCATAAAAATTATTTAACCTTTGGGTGTCACACCATACCGATTCTGCCCAAAGCCCAAATTCTTTCTCAGTACTTTTTCCCCAACTCTCAGCTTTTTCTTTTGTAATATTTAAAAATTCATAATCAATTTTACATTTAAGCCTTAAGCCACTACCAATTACATTAGTTCTCTGCGTTTTAATTGCAGATGTTGCTATAGGTGCCGACATATATAAACTTCTTGATCGTTGTCGTAGTAGATCTAAATTAAAATCTATGTCTTCTAAAGGGCTTAAGCTTGTAGAGTCCCAACCCTTTAATGATTTTTTACGTCTACTAGCTCCTCCCTCAGAATATCCTGAGTTAGAGAACGACTGCATAATTTTAGATTGAGCTTTTGACTGTGCGATTTGTGCCTTTGACTTCTCAATGCTTGCTTGAACCTCTAGTTTTTTTGCTCTTTGCGCTGCATTCAAATTTATTCACCTCCTTTCTAAATGTCCCTTGGAGTAATTCTATATGCTTTTCTTAGCCCATTACCCTGTAATTGAGCTTTTAGTTCATCAACTTTGTTTTCTAAGACATCAATTTGATCTCTTATTAGGCCTAAGTTAGCTCTCGTAAGTGACCGAGTTCCAATAGTATATGCCTGTCCTGAAAGAACTGCTAATTCTGCATCATAATAGACCGCAAGTCTTGCTTCTGATCTTGCTAATTTTTCATTTACCATTTAATCACCACCCTTAATACTCACTGCTTCTCTTGACTACTCCATGACGTTTCTGTTGCACCTTTGGCTTTACTATTTTTTTATCATCGATAAGAATATCACTAAACCTTTTTTCTAGCTCATCATAGTTAGGTTTAAGCATTTCCTTAGCGGCTAACGCATAGTTTCTAGTATCAAGTGCTTCATTTCTTCCACCAGAGCTTATCTTTTTCCATACATATCGTTTTACACCTTTAACAACTTCAAGCACTTGTTGCTCCGATAATAAACAATGGAAATAGTTTTTATTATATCCTCTATTTTCATTGCTTGGGAAGTGACAATAGCGCGGGCCCTTTTCTTTCACTTGCAATGCTGACATTATAGTAGTTTTACCATCGTCAACTCCAAGAAGAACTAGCAGATTTTTACCTTTAGTATTCCTGGTCAACTTATCTATGATTGGAATACCGTTTCCACCACGACCTTTAATTGCAAATATTCTTCTCTGCTCATTTTTCTTGCAGTATTCGTAGACCTTAGTTGTGTAATGGCCACCGGAATCAATAAAAGTGCACCAAACCTTAAGACCTAATCCACTTTCAAATTTAAATATTTTATTAAGTCTATCATCAAGCATTTGCCAAGTGGAGGCATCATCAGGTTTTCCTACAACGATTCCATATTCAATACCCCATGATTCATCGTCTTTACCCCAACCAGTAATTTCATATTCAAGTCTATCATCTTGAGTATCTACACCACAGGTTAAGATCAATACTCCAGCGGGTAGTTCTGCGTCATATTCTTCTCTTCGATTAACAAAGTAATCCTCGTCTTCATTGGTCAACTTTTCTTTATAAGGTAGACCAAATAAAGTATTTTCTACAACCTTTAATTTCTCAGGATCCTTTTTAGCTTCAAGCTTTTCTTTTATTATTGCTTCCCAAGTGTAAAAGGGGGAGTAAAAAGCATTAAGGTTGAAGCTTCTAGTACCTCTTATCTGTGGAGCCTCAGCAATCCACTCTCCTGGTTGTCTTTTCCAAGTCTGTTCTGTACTAAAACAGCCACAGTTTGGACATGTAAATGTAATTTCTGCTACTTCAACTACCGTAGGAGCAACCCATTTATGCTTATATCTCATTCCATAGTAATCTAAATAAACATAATCACCACAGTCAGGACACTTTAAGCAGTACCGCTCTTTTGTTCCTTTGTTATACTCGTCCTCAATTCTAGATGCACCTTGAACAGTGGGAGTAGATACATAAATCTTCTTACGATTCCAATACGTAATGGATCGCTTTTCAGCCAAAGCAATTGGATCGCCTTCAGTGCCGGCGGATATAGGGAATCTATCAATCTCATCACACAACAAAATCCTCATAGGCCTAGATGCTAAATCACTTGGGCTATTCGCACCAACAACAACTATCAAACCACCAGGAAATTTCTTATGCAATGTACTATTATCACCATCTCTTGCTTTAGGATCAGCAACGCGTTCTGCTAATTCTGGAGTATCTCTTATCATTGGTGCAAGCCGGTCTTTACTCCAATCTTTTGCAATTGGGTCCTTATTAGGTACTACAACCATAATGGCGGATGGGTCTTGGTGTATGTAATAACCAGCAATATTTAACTCTATTGCAGTTTTACCAAGTTGGGCACTCCACATCATTACTACCTTTTCAACCGTTGGGTCAGTTACTGCATCCATCACTTCTCTTTGATAAGGTGCTCTGTCAGTTCTCCATCTTCCAGGCTCAGCTGAATCCTCAGAAGAAAGTATTCTGTACTTATCTGCCCATTGGCTTACACTTAATTGTGGTGGAGGGGACCAAGCCTTATTAATTTTTTGAAATAGCTTAAGAGTATTTTTTTTACTCATCTTCCTCTTCACCTTCATCCACTACAACAGAAACATTACTAAATAATTCTTTGTTATAGTCAACAAGCTCCTCAAGTGTTTCATAGACAACCTTTTGAAGTATACTTTGAATCATTGGTATGTCTGCATAACCAATAATCATTGGAGCAGCCTTTGCTGGTATCCCAAGAAGCTTTGCCTTTGCATTAGTAATCATATCCACCATTACGTTCTCAACATCTATTGCTCTATGCATTTCGCCTTTCATAACTTTGAATTGCAAATCTGCTTTTTCCCTTTTAACTTTTTCATGCAAAGCTCTTTCAATTTCGTAGTCAATTTTTGAGCCTTGCTTATTAGAATCCGCTTCCGTTTTTTGACGTAGATATGTGCAATAATGTTGTATTGTTTTTACAAGTTCGTACTTACCTCTTGCCTTAGTATTTATTATTCCTTCCTGAACTAGCTGACGAACTCTCCTGTCAGTAATACCAAGGATTGTTGCAAGTGTAATACTGTTAACAACGGTAATATCTAAGTTATCATTTTTTGCCATTTGCAACCATCCTTTCAATATTATTTTCAGTCCCAAAATAGGAAGGAAGTGCCCTGTATTTTTCCGGTCAAACTTTTCAACTTTCGGGTGTCGCTAGCTCCGTAAGCCTTTCAGCCCTCCCGGAAGTACCTTTTACATTTTCTAACACCCATTTCACTATGACATTTGTCTATTGCCATTATCTTCTCTGTTGTATAGCACCCTTACATCTTCTGTAACTATGCTCGCTCATACATTCCTTTAGACTATCTGATACCTTATCAGTCTGCACTCTCTTACTATTACAATAAGGACACACTAAGTATCTATCCTTAACCATTGCCATTACGTCTTCACTCAGCAACACGAACTCTTTACCACATGTTCTACACTTATAACTTGCATAGATACTTAGCATATTCTCACCCCAATTCTATATATGGTATTAGTTATCCACACTATCCACAATATGTTGTTGATAACCTTTATTACATGAAAAAAGCACCAGGAATTCATTAAAGAATTTCCCAATGCTTTTTATTTACAATTTATAATAGTATCATTCTAGCACCTTTGGATTATCATGTAAATAACACGTTTTTATCATGCTTTTATCACAGTGCATCTATCCCAAATAAATATACTCCTAAGTCTTGCACCATCTCATTTTTCCACCTTCTTGCAGTTATCTCTGAACAGTATAATTCCGCTGCTATCATATTGAATGGTACATTTTGTAAATAATGTTTTTCCAATACTTCATACTTATTCACCTGTTCTTTTCTAATGCAATCATCTTTAAGTGCCTTTAATGCTGCTTGGATATGAGAAACCATAATCATTGTCCTAAATTTGCTTCGTCTTATTGACAGTATAAACAGTTTATCATTGGATTCTATACTTTCACATGAATTTTCATCAGCTTCATCAAGCTCTATATAATCTAAGTTATCCACTGCTTCTTCATAATGTCTACTAAGATTATTATAATTACTTAGAAGTAATTTTGTGTTATGAATTACTTTAGTTTTTGCTTCTTCTTGCTTTTTGCTATCAAACTCTTTAATAGCCAATGTTACTGCCTTTTTTATTACTTCATCAAAGTTTGCAGAATATCTCATTTTATCACTCCTTAGTCGCTTATATTAGTTTAGTTTCTTAATACGTTCCTGAACGATTTTCTTTTCTGCCTCCAGTTTAGCTTTGAGTGTCCATTTCTTATCCCAAATAGCCTTTTTAATATCTATATTGATTTGATCTATTCTACCTAAGTACATATCCTTATAATCTATTTTCATATGAGCCTCCTTAAATCTTAAAACCATTTATCAATTCATCTTTGGTGGCACCTTTTATTCCATTACCAATTTCACTAAGCTCTTTAGTTATTTTATTAAACTCTGGAATATAACTTTTTTCTATGGTGATAAGTTTTATATTTTTATTATTTAAATACAGACAAGCTTTTTTCTCTCTCTGGAGAAGTGAATTATATTTTTTCTTTAAAATGGTTTGATTGTCCATAAATTACCTCCATTTTAGTTGGTGTAAGGTTGGTGTAGTGTTTGAAAAATCATTACACCGCTTTTAACCATTGATATAACTAGCTTTAAAGCTTGCTGGTGTAGCCGGTGTAGTCAAAAACACCATTGTCTCCATATTGCGTATATATATATACACATATTTACATATATTTATACAGTATATACTTTAGGGGTAAATAGCTACACCCATTACACCTTTGAGTTATATAAAGGGTTTGAGTCCATTATTCGCTACACCAAACCCTACACCGGACTACACCTTTTCACAAAACACTACACCTTTTATTGATTTTTTTAGCATTAATTCAATATATATACAAATATTATTTTATTACATTAATTCAAATTTATAGATATTGTAAAAATAATACTTATTAAAATCTCTGATTATTGTAGTTTTTTGGGAATATTCTAATTTGACAAAATTTAAATTGTTATAATATTTGACATTAATTAAATTGTCAGCATATTTTTGTATGATGAAGTATTAGTCATAAAATAATCTTGCTTGTGCTTCAAGTTCTTTAAAGAAAAAAGTAAAATCTTCTAAAGCACAACTAACACTTAATTTTATAATTAAAAATTCTTGATGTGAATCAAATTCTAGCCATACTCTGTTATCTTCATTAGTAAAATCATATGTTATGGTGTTTCCATCACCTTTTAATGTAAAAAGTGTTAAATCAGCTTTATCTTTATACCCATCAATTAGTCTGTAAAAATATTCAAATTTAAAACTTGATTGTCTGCATAATTTGACAGTTCCAGTAAACATTGATAACCTCCTTTTATTGCACACTTTAATCAGATATCGACGTATTAATCCTTATATGGATTGTAAATGTTGCTGCATTCCACAAGGTCTGTTTGATGATCCTTATCCATTAACCCAATACCTTTCCAATAGATACCAACCTTGGTCCTACCCTTTTCAAATTCCTTTTCAGCCATTTTTCTAGTGAATTTAATTGAAGATAAAGTGTATTCTTTATTCTCTTTGCACCACGACTCATAAGTCTTATACAAGTCAGATACATTAACCCTCACGGTTTCACTGCTTGCTACTATACATTCGTCAGCTATAAATCTCTGAATAGGGTCAGAATCTATCCTATATTCATCTACAGATGCTTTAACTATATCTGGGATATGTTCACCCTCTTGTTGCCATTTCAAGCAACCCTCTATAGCCCAGTTTAATATTCCAGTCATTTCAGGTATTAGTTTATTTTCAAAGAAATTAACATCTTTATCACCATCTACGAATTTATATTTAAAAGGAATTTTTCTAACTCTTCTCCAAATACCCTCGTCGTCATTATTTATTTTTGGCATATGGTTAGTGGACATCCATAATTTAAATGTTGGCTTAAGGTTAAAACTTGATTCATATAAATTTCTAACTTTTACAGTTTCGTCAGCTCCTGAGGTAAGAGATTTCAATAACCCTTCATCAAAGGACTTGGACCCTTTCATCTCATTCACATTTACAAACCTTTTTCCTATTAATCCTGCAATCTCTTCTCTAGTACCCTCATCCCCCATTTTTTCCATTAAGCTTTTAGCATCAAGACCATCAGCATAGTCTCCCATAAATCTCATAATAGTTTTTATAAAAGTTCCTTTACCATTTGCTCCATTACCATGCAAAATATAAAAGCACTGTAAATTTGCATCTCCAGTCATAGAATAACCAATAGATTTCTGAATATAATTTATCAATTCTGCATCACCTAAGAATATTTTGTTAATAAATTCTATCCAATTTGGACATTGTTTTTTAGGATCATACTCGACATCTACAACCTTTGTGCAAAAGTTTCTTCTATCATGTTTTTCAAGTAATCCAGTCTTAAGATTTAAGGTGCCATTTTTTATATTTAACAGATAATTATTCTTATCAGTTTCAGTAATGATTAGATTGCTTTGTGTCATTGCTTGATTGACCATAGCTTTTATTTTTCCATCAGATTCACTTCTAAGAACGTATTTTTTAATAGATTCTTTTAATTTCTCTTTTTTTGTTTCTTCATCAAACGTTAATCCCTCCAAGGATATAGCCTCTCCCTCTACTTGTAATTTTCTAAGTACTTTTCTAGCCAATCCCTCAATCTTGCCTACAAAGTCAAACTCCCAGTGTTTACTGGACCACAATAGCCAATGTTTACGGACAGGATTATATCTAATGTTTTTACCATATATGGCCATTAATCTTTCAGCATTACCTACATCACTGAAATTAAAATTAATAAGACTCTGGTCTGCGGCATCATCATATTCATAAATTGATGTGGAATTTATTATTTCCTGTATTTCTTCTTTACCATTTCCAGCTATTATAAAGTCTGTAATATCTTCTTTATCTAAAATGTTTGGTAACTCAGGACGTTTAACATATTTGGCAACTCCATGGAGCTCTTGAGCAATATAATTTGCATGAGCTATGCCTGGATCATCATTGTCATTAAAAATAATAACCTTGGCACCTTTAAATATTTCATTATAAGATTTCTTCCACTTAGGTTTTAACTTACTAGCTGAAGCTCCATCAAAGTTACAACAACAGGGGAATCCTAATGCAGTAAGGTTGTCCGCATCCTTTTCACCCTCTGCGATATGAACTTCCTCACCTGCAGATATAGCTTTTAAAATTGCTGGGAGATTATACAGTACTGGTTCACAGCCCTCAAATTCCTTTTCAAGTGGATTTACTTTCTTTCCTAAATTCTTGGTCCATTCATTACTACCAGAATAAGTCTCGTAATGTAAACCACCCTCTAATCCCCATACAATTGCATCTCCTATTTTTCTTCTCTGAGTGAAATTTTTCTTTTTTGCATCAGTAGCCTTAAATCTTACTTTTTCAAATAGAAGATCACCATTACCATCTCTATACTGATATATCTTTTCAAATCTACTATCATAATCACCTGAAGGTAATGGATTATCAAACAAATCACTTATCGTTAATCCTGCTGCATCTAAAATATCAGCAATTTCACATCCGGCATGACAACTCATGACAGTTTTACCCTCTCTATCATCGTGCCAGATGGATAAACTAGCTTCCTTATCTGGATGCGCAGGACAAATAGTTATATATCCTTTACCTTTCTTTTTTACATTTTTAAACTTAGATAAAATAATATTAAAGTCCATGCGCTACCACCTTTCTATGCCTTTGTTCAATTTTCTATAAAGCCCTTATGAACTAATATATTTCTAACTCCATATCGTAAAGTATTATATATTTCGCTCCCCATAAATTCCTTTGAAGTGGGACGTATTATAGTTTTAAACTCTCTTTCCAGTGCTTTGAATCTTTTGTATAATGTACTCGCATCATATTTGCTTCTGAAATTTCCTTTTCTTATATCTTCATCAAAATTTTTGCCTTCCATGAAGATATAAAATTCAATCCCATATTTATTTATTGAAGTTAACTCTTGTTTCATTCTGTTATAGTCAGTTTTTAAAACCTTTGCTAGATATTTTTCACCAAATAATTCTATTATTTCTTTCTTAATTTCATTTATATTAGTCTTATTATCTTTCAGATTCATGGCCAATTCATCAATGCAGAACTTTCTTTCTATTACTAATTCATCGGTAAAATAAATATCTCTAGTTTGTCCTACAAAACTTCCAAGAGGCAGATAACATCCGTAATCTCCATAGTCAAGCTTCTGTACTTTATATTTTTTTTTGCTTTTATCGAACCATTCAGTGATATGACTATTGGCCTGTTCCCGTGAATCCACCAATATAACCATTTTATTTAGTAATTCATTTATTTCTTTGTCTGTGAATTTATATCTCAAAACTATCTCTCCTTTCATTTGTTTACATCATTTGTTAAAAAGGGATATCGCCATCGTCGATTGGAGTTATATCACTATTACTACCAAAACTATTATCATCATTCGAATTGCTATTATCTCCACTTTGATTCGAACCTGTATCGGAAGCTTTATCACCCCATTCAAGGAAATTAACCTCGTCAGCAATAACTTCAGTAACATATCTTCTGGTACCGTCTTTTGCTTCATAATTTCTAGTTTGAATATTTCCGGAAACACTTAAAAGTTTTCCTTTGCTCATGTATTTGGCAGTAGCTTCCGCTGTCTTACCAAATACCACAACTGGTATAAAGTCTGCTTCGGGATGACCTTCTCGCTTAAATCTTCTATTAACGGCTACAGTAAATGTGGCTACAGCCGTTCCTGTTCCTTAAGCAAATTTCAACTCAGGATCTTTTGTTAATCTACCAACTAAAACTACTTTATTCATTTTTCAGTTACCTCCTTAAAATATTTCACTTATAAGTGCTCAGCCATGCCGTTAATTAGCTTCAAGATATTACTTTTACATTTCTCATAGGTCTCTGGGTAATCTTTTTTTATTTCAGCCATTATTTCTAGTTCTTCTCTAAAAGTTTTTTGAAGTTCTTCATAATAAATTTTAAATTTAATGACCGGCTGAGTAGTATTTTGGCTACCCTTGCTTCTAAATTCCTCAAGTTCCCTTTGAACTTCCTCAGGTATCTTTTCTATCACGACTGGCTCAGCTGTTATTACATCAATCGGTTTTTCTTTAAGCTGAGTCTCAAGTTCATCTATCTTTTGAGCTGAACTATCCAAGTCAATTTGTATTTCCTTAAGAGATGCCTGGAGTCTTGTTACCTCTTCATTATTTCCATTTGCTTTGGCCTCTCCAATGAATGTTTGAAGTTTTGTAATTTCTTCTTTAGAATTCTCCTTCTCCTTTTTCAAGCTATCCTTTTCTTTTTGAAGTGTAATTTCTATGGCTTTCAACTTGTTTTCATATATTTGCTTATCATCTATAAGTTGTTTTCTCAATTTTTCAGATTTTTCATAATGTCCTTGATTTGTCCTTTCTAATCGTTTATAGCTGTCTGATACTTTTTCATACGAATTACGTTCAGTTTCTATCTGTGCCTCTGCCGTCTTTAATTTGTTTTCCAGTTCTTTTTTATCCTTAATAGCCTGCTGAAATTCTTTTGTAGTCATTCCTTCAACTGGGTTAGTTTGAATAAATTCTTCTCGCTCCTCTTGAGGCAACGAAAGCAGCGCAAATATTTTACCTGTGCCCAAATTACGCAACGTTGCGTAATCTTCAAATTCATTAGCAACTTTCATAAATTTATTTGCAGTTTGTTGGCTAAAATCAACTTTTTCATCTAACCACTTTCCAAATTCCCCATGAGGTAAACCTTCCTTAACTGCCACCAACCTTTTACCAATTTCAATGATATTTTGTGCTGTCTGCTGTTTTAAAAATAGTATTTCAGTGGTTAATGTATCTACGTTTTGGACTTCATTCATAATATTTCCCTCCTTTTGATTTAAGCTGAAATAGTTATTCTGTTTTGGACTATTACCTTTTTCTTAGTTAGCTTCTTTTTTGTAAATACTTTTATAAATTCTTGTACATCCACGCTTGGAGACCGATTATTCTTTCCATGAATCTGAATGATTTTATCTTGCTTAATCTCTATGGTGTAATATGACTTGTCCAATTCTGAGGCTTTGCGTATAAAGAAGATGTTGGTTTCACCTCTTGCATGTCTATCTGCATAGCCTCCAACACAGTGAGTAAGTGCAGCACCTTCTGCAATAAGTTCACCAGAGCTTTCTGCCGGTCTTATTATTAATCCATTACATTCAAATATATATTTTCCTAAGAGTTTAACTCTATTTTTAATTAATGAATCAAGCTTTTCATCCTTTTGCATTTTAATTTGCTTAATAGTATTTTGATGTGCAGTGAAGAGATCTCTTGGAAATACAACTTGGTCTTTTGTAGTATCCATTTCAAGTTTTATACAATCTGATATATAGTCTCTAAATGTTGTTAGCACACTGCTGTGACCATAATAGTGTTTTCCTGTTTTATAGATGTTATAGTCGTTGTATTGCTTTGAGAAATAATTTAAAAGTTTTTTCATGGAGCTATACTTCAACGCATTTTGTAAAGAGTCATAACAACATAAATAATTTTTTGCTACACTAATGGTTTCTACTAATGTTAAATTCCAATTACGTTTTCTTGCATCCTGAAAAATTTTTAAAAATGAGAATGTTATATTTATTTTTTGAGCTCTTATTTGCTTTAGATCTTGCTTATTTACTTTTAGTATCTTAAATATAGTTTTACCTCTCCAATTTATCGTCCTATATGTTAATCCTCCAGCAAGCTTCTTTTCTACTAATTCCTTGCAACCTTCTTTGGTTAAATATTCTATATTGGGATACTTAGTATATAGCTCAAAAAACTTGGTCATATCTCCACAATGGTAACTATCCCATGTGCTATATTTAAAAGGTATGTCTTCAACTGCTGCCTCTATACTTTCCCTTGAGTAACCTACCCTGCAACCTCTTTGCTCAAATGGTCCAGTTAGCGAAAAAATACTGCTTGTTTTTTCAAAACTATCACCGTAAAAAGAATGTTCCATCATTATACTTTCACCTTTGGTTGCATCAAATATATACCTAGCCATTAAAAAGTAATCCGTTTTTACATTAGTATAATCATATCTATAATCCCTTTGAGCCTGTATACCTCTTGCTATAATCACATTGGGGTCTTTTATAGACTTTTCATAATAGACGAAATACACATTATCAATCATATATTTTCTTCCCATTCCACTTGACCTCACCATTACTTTACTTTTACAGTTAGGGCAAGTGGTTTCCTCATTATGTTTCAAAGCATCTGTTTTAAATTCAGCACTACAGTGCGTACAATAACCATACTGTTGCTTCTTATCTTTCCGAGTAAATATATACCTACTAAATTTAAAAGCCTCTTCTATCGCATATTTCTTTATTTCATCGCTTACATCAGGTGAAAAATGATCCGTATATTCTTTATTTCTAACATCTACTTCCAATACATTCATCTCCTAAAAATCTAATTCAACATTAAATTCAATCTCTGATTCCTGTTTTTTTATAACAGGCAATTCTACTACCGGCGCCTTAACTTTAGAAACTGTATTCGTAATGGATGATTCAATCCCAAAATATTCAAGTACAATTCTAAACCCTTCTTGATCAGTAAGCACCGCGTGATTCCCAACTTTCTTTTTTGCAGCAACCTTCCTCATTTCCTCGAAACTTTTTTCGATTGTTTTTCCTTCTTGTAAAATTTTCTCTGCATTACTGTGATTGTCCTGAAGATGCTGCTGAAGAAATTCTCCGATAACCTGGATGCAAGGATCATTACTTTTTACTATTTCAGCTTTTAATTTTTCACTTGCTTTTTCTATCATGCCTGTACACCTTCTTTTCTGTAAGACCTTTCCCAAATTTCAAGAGCTTCCAATGATTCATCTACCTTTTCTTTACGTATAAATTCTTCAAACGGATAAGCTTTTACACCATATTTATCGAATGTATAACGTCCATGCTTACCTACCATTACCACCGGTATAAGTTTAGTAATTTCAAAGATGTCTTCTCTTACCTTTTCAGTTTTAACAGAATTTATTACATCAGCTTTCCAGTTGATTCCTTCAACCCTAGGATTTATTATTTCTTTTACTTTACTGATTAATTTTTCATTTCTTATAGTTGCACTTTCCTTAGCTTCAGCAAATATTTTCTCATTATTTTCATGGAATTTTTCTTTAGCTTTGACAAATTCATCTGAAACTATCTTTCCTATATTTACATTAGGTATTGATTTAAACATTGGAGTATTAACTGCCTTTATTGGAGATTTTCCAGCCACTTCTGTGATCTTATTATCCATTTTGGTGATAATACCGACTTTATTGTGATTTAACACCGTTTCTTGTGATTTATCTGCAGCTTCTTTGCTAATTTTAATTTTTGCTTTCATTTCCCTTTCAAGTTCAACGTAATATGGTTTAGCCATAAATTCTTTTCTCCAAGCCGGATAGTATGTGAAAGCGGTTGCTTGTGATACTCCGGTTGTACTCATTGCTATTTCAATAGCTCTATCGCGTTTGGCTTCTGAGTGTGCGTCGAATATTGCATAACATTCATCTTTTTTACTCATTTATAATTCAACCTCCTAATTATTAATAAATTCCCAATTCCATTTCATATTCTGATAAACTAATTGGCTTAAGAATCTTTTTAACACTTCTACAATAATCACATTTACCACAGAAGATAGGTTCTATAGTTCCATTTCTAACATCCGTAATGTGCGATAATCTACTTTCAATTTCTGCTAATTTATCTGGAATAAAACTCTTTCCCATGTAAATTACTTCATGATCAGGGACTTCCTGTTTATCCACAACTATTAAATAAGGTTCCAAATAATCCACAAGTCCTGTGTTTTGTTTTAATATTTCTGAATAAATTGCTATTTGAGCATAATAATCATATTTATTTATAAAGGTTTCTTTACTTCTAATTTCATTATTCCAATAAGACTCTTGAAGATTCTTTGTTGTTTTTATATCTGCGAAATATCCTTTTTCTAAGTTCAAAATATCTACTTGAATTTTAAAATCTACACCGCCAATTTTTCCAGTAAATATCTGTTCTTTAGTACCCTCTCGTATTTGTTCAACTAGAGGATCATTCCTGAGCACATTAATCATTTGGTCACCGAGCGCATATTTTTTTAAAAGTGAACCATCATTTTTAAAAAGTTGAGGAGTATCTGCGATGAATTTTTGCAAGTCTCCACTTGACCAACTGTGTACGTACGAACCTAACAAGAATGCTGGATTATCTTTTTCAACCCATAAGCCATTACGCTTAGCCACTTCCTTGGCTTCACATCCACCGTGGAGGACATCCCAAGCTTTGAAACTAGAAGAACCCATATATAAAGCCTCAGCCTCTTTGCTAAAGTAATTTTGTCTAGTTAGTTCCATCAGTCTCACCCACCCCTGGAAAATCTTCGTAATCTGTTTCAATTATATTTTCATTTGTCTCGCCCTTATCTGTTTCACTCTTATCTTTTGTAGTATTAAAAGTATCTGGAACTTTTTCAGTAACATCAATTTTAACTTTTGGTGTTCCTCCGTTTTCTTCATCTGAATAAATTCCCATTAATAAGTCTGAACAGTAAAGTCTACCAAAAAAACTTGCAGCTCTATATCTAATCATTACTTCCGGCATGGTTTTCCATTTACTACTGCTCTTACTTAACCATCCTTCTTCCTTTGCCATCTTCATGCTAATGACTGGACCCAATATTTCCTCCCCACTATAATTTTTAGTGTAGGCATAACATGACATCTCATCACTTTTGCCCTCTAACTTGAATTTAAGACTTTCCGCGAATCTCTTAGAATTATTGATAAGTGCGATTATAAATTGACTGCTCCATGACGGTCTACCATTTATTACATATAAGTTTTGCATTACCATCATTGGAGATATTCCTATCCTATTTGACATATCCAAAGCTATTAACGTATTGGATATGTTGTTTCTATAATCCTGTGGCACTATGGTGGACTTAGAAAGTGCTGTTGCCATCCTCTGTGCTAACTCAAACTTATCTTGATTCTCAAAAATTGAAATTGAATTATTTTCTACTGGCTGAATTTTGTTATCTTCCATTTATTTACCTCCCGAAATCTCTAATTCTTTTTCTTTAACGATAGTGACAAATGCCTGAATATCGTTCTTTTCGCAAATGTCCAAAACTTTCTTTTGCTCTGATTCGTTAAGTTTTTCAAACCCATCTAGGCACATTATTTTAAGTTCGCCCATCCTCTGAAGAGATATATTAAATGCTACTTCCAATTTCTCTCCATCTGATAAACCATCTAGTAAAGTACCATGAATTCTAATCATCCCTTTTTCATCCACACCAATACCATTGATAGGAAGTTTGTGTGTTTTCAATAGGTCCGTAGGCTTATCCCTAGCAATGTTAATCTGTTTAGTTAGTAATGTACTAGAAAGTTTCTTCTCTGCTAACTGACCATTGATGATGCTCTGTAGCCTGTCCCATTCTCGGAGATAACCCTTCATTGTTTCAATATTTGTTGCTTCAATTTGCAACGGATTAATATCAATCTCAGTATTATTTTCAAGATACTTTTTAGATTTAGTGATTTTTTCTTTTGCTGCATCAATTTTCTGCGTGGAGTCTTTTTCTATAGACGTAAATTCCAAATCCTTTTTTTCATCCAAACCCAGCAATTCTGATTCTTTAACAGATATCTTTTGATTTTGGAGTTGGATTAAGTCCTTTTGTTCCTCCCTCATTCTTACTGTATTGGACCTCATTTGTTCATTCCTAGTCTCCAATATCAGTTTTAACTCCTGTTTTTTAACTTCAAATTGTTTTTCAATATCAAATAATTCTTTATCATACTTAATAGAGCTTCCACTTAAATTGTTTTCTAAGTCTAGACTAGATTTATCTAATTCAGCATTGGCATTCTTTATTTTATTTTTGCTCAAATCTACAATATCCTTGATGTCTGATTCCATTTCTCTATATTTCAATGTAATCTTAGATTTTTGATTTTCAGTATTGTTATTAATAGCCGAAACCTTTTCATCAAAGCCTTTTTGTAATTCGTTTGCCTTATCTATCCAATTATTAATTTCCTGTGCCTTAGTTATTTTTGCGTAATACTCTTGGATATTTTTATCTTTCCATTCATCCCCAACATAATTAGCCGGCAACTCTTTTTCTATTGCATTACATTGAATCTGCAATACTTGTATCTGTCTGTTAATTTCTGTTCTTTCTGCAAACGCTTTAACTTCTATGTCCTTAAGAATCTGTAATATGTGTTTGTCATAATTAATCCCTAAAATCTCGTTCCCAAACCATGACGTTATATCTTCCATGGTCCAGTTAACCTGAATCATGTTTAAGATGATTTCAGTTTGAGCTTTAATGTCCATATTTACGAAGTCTAAAGGTCTAAATATATCGCCACTGATTAACTTCCTTAACTCTTTTTCAGTAGAATTTATAGCCTTGCCTTCTTGTCTGAGCTTCATGTAATCAGCCTTACCCGTTCTAATCTTCCTATCTATTTCTAAGCCATTATCACATTCAATATACAGTGTCGCCTCTTCTTTGCCATGGCTTACAACCTCTGTTCGTCTTCTATTATTAGAGAAGGCTGCTTCTATTGCCTCAAGTACGCTTGTTTTTCCACTACCTTTAACACCCTCTAAGATATTTATTCCCACACTAGGATTCCAAGTTAATTCATCAACACCCACGAAATTACTAATTTTCAAAGCTTTAATTTTCATTACATTACCTCCTTAACATTTTCTTTTAGTTCTCTTTTAAGCTACCCTGTATCTCAAGCCCATCCTTTTTACAATTAGCGTATCAAGTTCCTCAGAAACTTTTATAGTTTTTTCATCCATTATTCCCTTACTGCTAATAGCTTGATAGAGATTTTCTTTCTTCATTTCAATTTGATTATCTAAACTCATTTTCATCCTCCACATTTTTATTTTTTAAAACCTCAACAATTATTTTCATAGAATCGTCAATATACTCGTCTGCAACATTGGGACCATCTATTGACCTTAAATTCAGTAATATTTCTTCTAGTGCTTGTCTATATTTTTCTTCCACCTGTACAACCTCACTTTCTGTGGTATAATATTTTTAAGTTTATTTTCCTGAGGATCTTCGCCAAAAGGTCCTTTTTTTATTCATCTCCTAACATTTTGTCTACTACTTTAGCTACCAATAGTAGTAAAAATATAAAGACTGCAGTTACTGTTGCCACATATGACATTTAATTTCACCCCTCTCTGTAATTCATATTTATTCAAATTTGTTTGGAGTTTTAACATATTCTCTTCAACTGCCTTACAATTTCCTTAGCAACACCTTTTACCATGATTTTAAATTTGCATTTATTACAGATATAATTTTTATTGTTTTTCTTAGTTTTTCTAGCTATTTTCATAGTGGTAACTTTTACTTTATGTTTTATTCCGCACTCCACACATTTAATTTTCACTATCATTTCAGCATTTTTACCTCCCTAAAATTTGTCTGTTATATTTACTCAGGATAAGTATTTCTTTTTCTATTTGCGTAACACGCTTTAAAATTGATTTCTTTTCTTTCTGTAGGAGCTTTATATCATTTTCGTGAAGATTGATACATTCATCATTCATGGCTTGTCCTCCTCATTATTTGCCCCTGTAAGGCCTGTACACCTGTGTGGTGCATTTTATTTTAGAATTGTAATATTTAGGAAAGTCATCGAATAATATATATTAGGGGCGTGTTGGCTTTTTTAAGTTTTAAACAAATTTTTATTAGGTATTTCTGCCTATAATATTTTTCTTTCTACAGTTATTTTTTTCAGCCATATCATGAACATCTCTCTATTGATTAATGTTTTTATGCCTACTTTAAAAGATGGAAAATCATTAGTAAAAGTTAACTCTGTAAGTTTTTCTCTTCCTATACCACTTATCTCTGCAGCTTCTTTTATGGTAAGTGTTAGTTTAACTGCTTTCGGTGGTTGTATGCATTCTCTTATAATCTCCTTTAGCTGTTCTTTTGTTACTTCCATCTAGTTATCCTCCTCTAACCGACTAAATCATTTATTGATACATTTAATGCCTTAGATATTTTTATAATAATTTTAATGGATGGATTAGTTTTTTCATTGTTTATAATTTCGCTCAAATATGAATTAGATACTCTCCCATCCTTTGCTAATTTATAAGCTGATATTTCTTTTTCACAAAGAATCCGTTTAAGGTTGTCCCCAACAGTCATTTTTTTACCTCCTACTTCGTATTAACGAATGTATTTCGTGTTTTCATACTAACTCTATGGTGAAATATTGTCAAATTATTCATACACTGTATTTCTCTAAAAAGTTGTATTTTACCATATTATCTTCATTTTACTTCTTTTATCATGAAGTATCTTGACATAGCGAACTATTTCACTTACCATTATGTTATAGCGAAATAGTTCTTTAAATAATGTTATGGAGGAAGTTAAAAAATGTTTAATACTGAACCAATAGAAATTTACCTGAAAAGAAGAGGTTGGACAAAATATAGGCTTGCAAAAGAATCTGGAATTGGTCAATCAACACTATCTGAAATATTAAGCGGTAAAAAGAAAAACCCAAGCATTGAAACACTTCAGAAAATCTCTACAGCTTTAGGAGTTCCTATGAGCACATTAATAGTAGATAACTCTTTTTCCCTTGGATTAATATGCGCATTACAATCCGCATATCATAACAATAGCCATGATGGAGAACTCCATGAAGTAGAATTTTGGAAATTCATTTCCGGAAAATTGTCAATCAATTATGATGAGCTGTCAACTGTGGTCTTAGATCGCTCCGTAGAATATTCTATTGAAACACAGCTAAAACTTATAGATGATTTTAAAGAAATTGATAATGAGCGTTTTTTAGATTTTGCAAAATATAATACTATTCCAGCAAAACCAGAAGTTGAAAATTCGATTATTGAGCTTATGACATCTTTAGGTATGTCATTACCTGAAGATAAACTTGGGCAGATAAGTATGTTTGATAACAATTACGAAGCTATAAAAGGAATTCCATCCCAATTTACCGATTCAAATGAAGCAAGAGATTATATTAATATGCATCAAATGTTTGCTGCAGAAGGGTTTAATTTAAATGAAATGTCTGATGAAGATGTTTTGGATTTTGCAAATGAAATATTGAATCAAATAAAACTTATAAGTTACAAATATAAAAAATAAATTTATGAAAGGATTACTAATATGGCACGTAAGATAAATTGTACGAAAAACGGAATTGATTATTTTAGAGTAACTGCTTCTATAGGAAGAACTAGCGAGGGAAAACTTATTAGAAAGGAATTTTATGGAGAATCCAAGAAAGATGCTATAGCTAAGAAAGATGAATATTTGAATGGCTTGAAGAATGGTTTGAATGTTGATTTTAAAAATATACTACTTGGAGACTTGATCCATTCATGGCTCTTTGAAACAATAAGGATATCCAATAAGATTAAACCCTCCACATTTGAAAGATATGAGGGCATTTACCGTAACTATATTAAAAATAGTGTATTATATGGGTTAAAACTAAATGAATTAAAATCAATTCAAATTCAAAGATATTATAATAAATTGCTCAAAGATGGTAAAAGCAGCAATGTAATTAATAATTTAAATAAGTTAATTAAATATTTTCTCAATTATGCAGTTGACGAAGGGTACTTAATTAAAAATCCCTGTAATGGTAAAAAAATTGTTATACCTGGTGAATCTGTAAAAGAGTCAGAGGTTAGAATATTTGATGATACTGAAATAAATTTATTTAAAGTTGTATTAGAAAGCCATAGGCTGAAAGCATTATTCTTATTAGATTTGGCTACTGGATTACGACAAGGCGAACTTTTAGGCCTTAAATGGTCTGATATAGATATGATTAATAAGGAATTGCATGTAAATAGAAGCCTAAAACAAGTAAGTATAATATCCGCGGATGGAACCAGAAAATATAAAACAATTGAACAAATACCAAAGACAAAAGGATCTATAAGAACTGTTCCTATTCCTGATAATTTAATAAATATATTAAAGACCCACAGTTCTGTTCAAAAGCAAGAGAAACTTAAGGCTGGCTCAAGCTATAAAATTAGTGATTTTATATTTACTACTGAGGTTGGTACCACTATTGACGCTAGAAATATAACTAAGCAATATGAAAGATTGTTAACAAGGGTCAAAATAGACTACAGAAAATTTCATTCTATGAGACATACTTATGCTACAAAGTTATTTGAAAGAGGAGTTAAATTGAAAACTGTCTCTGAATTGCTTGGCCATAGTAACATTGCCATCACTGCTGATATTTACACTCATGTGATGCCAAAGGAGAAAAATGATGCTGCTGATAAAATAAATGATCTATTCGATTAGCCTTTTATTGCGGGAAATTAATCCCCTTTTATTTTTTTTATTTTTCTAGTGTGGGAAAAGTGTGGGAAAACAAAAATATAGCAAGTTTTACATTTCTGTAAAGCTTGCTATATCAACGTTGTTGGTGCGCCCAGAGGGAGTCGAACCCACGGCCTACAGATTCGAAGTCTGCCACTCTATCCAGCTGAGCTATGGGCGCATAATAAAAAAAGAAAAAAGTATATATTACTACTAATGCGTTCACTTCGCTAAGAACTACTAATTTTATTTTTAATTAATCTACTAAAAAACATAAACTCGCTTTCGCTCAAACATATGTTTTTCTTAACGTATCTTAATTAAAAATAAAATAAGAAGTTCTAAAGCTTATTCAAATGCATTATACGTAATATATACTTTTTTTACACATAAAAACATTTGTTATAAAGCCATATCTAAAAAATTACCTGTATTGTTATGAGGTTTTCCAAATGAATTTTGAAAAAGTCTTTAGTATAAATACTAAAGACTTTAATTGGAGCGGGTAGAGGGAATCGAACCCTCGTAATTAGCTTGGAAGGCTAACACTCTACCATTGAGTTATACCCGCATGTTTGGAGCGGGAGACGAGATTCGAACTCGCGACGTTCACCTTGGCAAGGTGACGCTCTACCACTGAGCCACCCCCGCATATTTTTATATTAAATAGTAACTTACTTTTAAATAGTAATGGTGCAGGTGAAGGGAGTTGAACCCATACACCCGAAGGCGCTAGATCCTAAGTCTAGTGCGTCTGCCAATTCCGCCACACCTGCATATTATTACTATTTTGGTGGCTTACCGGGGAATCGAACCCCGGACACCATGATTAAAAGTCATGTGCTCTACCAACTGAGCTAGTAAACCATAATTTAAAATGGGGTGGACGATGGGGCTCGAACCCACGACAACCAGTACCACAAACTGGCGCTCTACCAACTGAACTACGTCCACCATATGGTGCGTCTTAAGGGATTCGAACCCCCGGCCCACGCCTTAGAAGGGCGTTGCTCTATCCAACTGAGCTAAAAACGCTTATGTTGCATAGTAATGCTCCTATAATAATTATAAGAGCATTACTATATTTGGAGCGGGTAGAGGGAATCGAACCCTCGTAATTAGCTTGGAAGGCTAACACTCTACCATTGAGTTATACCCGCATATTGTATTAAAATGGTCGGGGTGACAGGGATTGAACCTGCGACCTCATGGTCCCAAACCACGCGCGCTCCCAGCTGCGCTACACCCCGAGATAAATTAAAATGGTGCGACATCGGGGGCTCGAACCCCGGACACCCTGATTAAGAGTCAGGTGCTCTACCAACTGAGCTAATATCGCATATTTGGTGCGTCTTAAGGGATTTGAACCCCCGGCCCACGCCTTAGAAGGGCGTTGCTCTATCCAGCTGAGCTAAAAACGCTTGTATGTTAAATCAATTAAGTGTTAACATATTTGGAGCGGGAGACGAGATTCGAACTCGCGACGTTCACCTTGGCAAGGTGACGCTCTACCACTGAGCCACCCCCGCATATTTTTATATTACATTGTATTAAATAGTAATGGTGCAGGTGAAGGGAGTTGAACCCATACACCCGAAGGCGCTAGATCCTAAGTCTAGTGCGTCTGCCAATTCCGCCACACCTGCATATTGTTACTATTTTGGTGGCTTACCGGGGAATCGAACCCCGGACACCATGATTAAAAGTCATGTGCTCTACCAACTGAGCTAGTAAACCATATTGGCTGGGAGGGCAGGATTTGAACCTACGAATGCCACAGTCAAAGTGTGGTGCCTTACCGCTTGGCGACATCCCAGCATTAATGAAAATGGGGTGGACGATGGGGCTCGAACCCACGACAACCAGTACCACAAACTGGCGCTCTACCAACTGAACTACGTCCACCGTATGGTGCGTCTTAAGGGATTCGAACCCCCGGCCCACGCCTTAGAAGGGCGTTGCTCTATCCAACTGAGCTAAAGACGCTTGTATGTTAAGGCTATTAGACATTAACATATTTGGAGCGGGTAGAGGGAATCGAACCCTCGTAATTAGCTTGGAAGGCTAACACTCTACCATTGAGTTATACCCGCATATTGCATCATCTGCGATGCTGTCATTAAATGGTCGGGGTGACAGGGATTGAACCTGCGACCTCATGGTCCCAAACCACGCGCGCTCCCAGCTGCGCTACACCCCGATACATACCATCTTTAAGCAACTTATCATTATCTTAAATAATAATAATAATCTTCTTTAAAAACATTCAATGTTCTTATATGCTGTTTTTTTATGACGACATGGATTATTCTACACCATATCCATTAAAACGTCAATACCTTTTCAAAAACTTTTCTTCTTCAAGATTAAAATAAATTCAATCAAGGCATTTCTTCTTGTTTTAGCTTACTTTTGAGCTTTATTAAAAGACTAAAATCTTATTAAATTTGGCTCTATACATTCTTGATTAATACTTATAATAGCAAAGCTCCGAGCTCCATCTTTTGGTAGTGATACACTACCAGGGTTTATATACCATATCCCTTCTTCAAAATCTATTTTTCCAATATGAGTGTGTCCATATAAAACTATGTCAGCTTCTGTTTCTATAGCCTTATATCTCAATTTAAACAAATTCTCTTTTACACCATATCTATGTCCATGAGTTAAAAAGACCTTTTTCCCATAAATCTCTTCTAGCCGGTCATTAGGTGTATTGGTAGAAAAATCACAATTGCCTTTTACGTTAATTATTTTTCCTTTATAATATTTTTCTATAATTGATATGTCATCTACATTATCACCTAGGTGAATTAACACATCTAATCCCTTTAGTTTACCACCTAACTGTTCTATACTGCTAATACACCTATGTGTATCGCTTATAACTCCTATTCGCATCTTATATCACCTTCTTCATTAATAAAACTTAGGTCATCTAAAAAAATAACTAGTTCATTTTTTTAGATGCCTAATAATCATAGCTCCTATATTAACTCTTCAAGCTCACTTTTTAATTTATCTAATGCCCTGCCCCTATGGCTAATAGCATTTTTTTCATCTGCGCTCATCTGCGCAAAAGTTTTGTTGAATTCACTTACAAAAAATAGCGGGTCATATCCAAATCCTTCTTCCCCTCTAAATTCAGATGTGATTATCCCCTCTGATTCGCCTTGTACTTTCACTGTTTTATTTTCATTAACTATAAGAACCATTGCGCAAACGAATTTGGCTTTTCGCTGTGATTCACTAGTACCATCTAAAAGATTTAATAACTTCTCATTATTTTCTTTGGTATTTCCATGCTCACCTGCAAACCTAGCTGAAAAAACACCAGGAGCGCCATTTAATGATTCTACTGATAAGCCTGAGTCATCTGCAAGCACCATGTCTCCATGGGCTATTTTGAAAATCTCACTAGCCTTAATCTCTGCATTCTCCATAAAAGTACTGCCTGTTTCCTCTACATCAACATTAATATTAGCATCTTTTAAAGATAATACTTCAAAAGGAAATTGCAATAACATTTCCTTTATCTCCTTAATTTTGTGTTCATTATTACTTGCAACTATTAATCTTTTCATTGTTAATTTCTCGCCTCTCTTTTCAAAATAAAAATCATATACTAAATAACTCATCTCTAGCAGGTGGTAAAACATCTTTGTAATTTTCGCCATTTACTAATATGCCTCTATCTTCAGTCATTTTTCCTATTACCGTTGCTTGTATTCCTTCACTATTAAATTTATTTACTAAATCTTTCCCATAAGTAGCAGTTATTAGCATACTTCCCGAAGATATAAATTTCAAAGGGTCAATACTAAGTTTTTGGCATATCTTATGTGTAATGTCGCTAATTGGCATCTTATCATTATATATCTTAAATCCCAAATTACTAGCCTCAGCCACTTCCCATAATGCTCCTAAAACTCCACCTTCAGTTATATCATGCATAGAATTAACCCCAAACTTTCCCGCTATAAGGCCTTCTTTAACCACGCTAATGCTATTAACATAGTCTTTAGCTGTCTCAATTTCACTATTCGTTAAAACATCTCTTACCCTATCTAAATGGTCATTTACTACAATTGAAGTTCCTTCCATACAGAGTAGTTTAGTAACAATAATTTCATCCCCTAGCTTAGCCCCTGAAGTTGCCACTGCGCCTTGTGCTCTCCCTTTTCCTATTGCTGTACACGAAACTATTATTCTATTAACAGCGGCCGTAACCTCAGTGTGTCCACCTAATATCTCCACGTTCAGTTTCTTTGTTTCTTCATCAATTTCTCCCATAATGTTTTTTATATCTTCAAGAGTCGCAGTTGGTGGTACAAGAATCGTAACTAAAATCCCTATAGGCTCCACTCCACACGAAGCTATATCATTACAGTTTATATGAACTGCTAATTTACCTATGTTTTTATCTGCCCCAGTTATTGGGTCAGTCGATACAACGCACTCATATTCACCAAAATTTATGACACTACAATCTTCGCCTATTCCACTTCTAATTCTTACGTCACTTCTTGCAACACTTTTATTGTCGTCAATTATCTGTTTTAAATCATCCCAATTTAGTTTTCCAACTTTCATATAAATTTTCTTCCTTTCTAATTTTATAAAACTAGCACATTTTTATAAATCTAATCATATTATTAATATAAGGATTAATATATGGTGGTGTTAACTTGAAATTTATAGGACCTTTTTTAAGAATCAATTCATTAAATAAAAATAACATAAAAAATCAATTTTTCTACTTATCAAAAGAATCATTAAAAGATATAGTTTTTGATTCAAAATGCGGTATATATATTCCCTCGCGAGATCTAAAATCTAAATCTTTTTCTAAGATTGATATTAACACAAAAAATTTAAATTCTCCACTTTTATGTATTTACAAAAAAGCAGATGCTAAATTAAAATCACAAGAAGGCAAATTAATTTGGAATGAAAACAAGGTAAAGAAAGAAATAACCGTTAATAGCAATGCATTCATGACTTTATCATTATTAGAACTTGTAGACTATTATAGTACCTTTAAGAACATTGATGCTACTAAATATTCCCTAAGCTCCCTATACCTTAACCTATGCAAAGAGCAGTTAGGATTTTATGCTTCTTATTTTCGAAATAAAGATGGTCTCTTTGTTGATAAAAAGGATTTAACTGATCCTATGAACCAAGAATTTACTTTTGAAGATAAAAATAATAAATTCAAATTTTCTGATCAAGCTATGATGATGGCTGCTTATTACAAATACTCTACTTATGATAAAGACGAAAATGAGCATGAATATAAACAATTTGCTTTAGATATCCTAAATATGTTTATTCAGTATAAAGAAGAAATTTACAATGTTTCTTTTGAGGAGCTCAATAAAATATGCTTAGGATTAAACATTTTTTACAAATACTCCGGCCTAGTGGAATGCGAAAACTTATTGCTAGATTTTTCAGATTTGCTTATCGAACAATATAATACTAAGCCCTCTATAATTATCAATGCTAAACTAGATTATTCCTGTATGCTTTTTATAAATTGTACACTTATATATAATAATACTCTCATGCTTAAATTTAAAGATACTAGTGACGATTTATATGAAAAGCTTACAAAATTATATGATAATAATAAAGGTATTTTACTAAAGGAAAATACTGATAAAGAGATAATCTATACTTGTGATGAACTTTTACTATACATGTACAGCCTAATGATATATTCTGATCTTAATAAAATGGAAGATAATTCTTACATGCTTCAAGATATTTTCAAGCATCAAATTATCGACTCTGGTTTAATTTTAAGTTGGCCTGATTCCCCGACTTTAGATAATTCAGAGCGATACAGGGATTTTTCACTTAAGTCAGAAGATTTGCTCCAAGATGAAGATTTCAGAATGCCCGCTATGCCAGCACCTGAAAATAATGAATTAGCTTCTATCTTCATTAAAAACGTGGTATATAATAAACGAAAAGAAAGCTTTAAACAAAGCAAATCGTCTTTTGATAGTAGCAAGAATATGTTTATATTCTTCTTAGCAACATTTTTCCGAAATAAATAGTATTATGATTTAATGATTTGATAATTTAATGATTTTTCTTATATTATGCTATAACTAAAAGTATATATTGCTGAAATGCTTTCACTTCACCATGCAATTCTACGCAATATATACTTTTGTTAGCATAATACAAGAAAAATAGCTAAATTTATAATTAAAATTATTATTAATTAGTTAACGCATATTCTCATAAATGAATACAAAATTTTCTTCAGCAATAATATAATAATTTGTAACATTGATGTTGCTAAATAAATATAACCTAGTTTCGTTTATTTTGCAGTATATGTGTAATACAAAACATTAAAAATCCATTCCAAATACCATTAGTAACTTTTCTAATAAAATCACTCAATGCCTTCCATATCTAACTTTAGTCTATTAAAATATTCTTCCATAAATTTAAGCCTTTCTTTTCCTATTTCTTTTGCTTTTTTTGTATACAATTTATCTGGAATTTTTTTAAGTTTTACTTCATATTCAATGAAAGGTGTATGTTTTGATATATCTTTTATCCTTCCATTTTGAACTGTATTGGTATTTAAATAGTCACTGAGTGGTCCATTTACTGTTAATCTCTGTCCAAATTGTCCTGACAACATAAAAGTGCGAGCAATCCCGATTGCTCCAATAGCATCCAGTTTGTCTGCATCGAAAAGTATTTTTGATTCTATTGTGTTAGGCTCATTTCCCGTTCTAAATCTATGTGTTATGATGCAATGCTTTATTTTTTCAATTTTCCCTTCTTCATATCTAAGCTTTATTAATATATCCTCTGCAATTTCACTACCTAAAACTGCATGGTCAATCTCTCCTGTTACATCTTTACTTTCCTCTACTCTCGCAATATCATGTAGCAATGCCGCTGGAATTAGCACCTCTAAATCGACATCACTCTCATCTTTTGAAAGTAACAAACAAAGATTATAAACTCTGAATACATGGTCTAAATTATGTGCTGAACAACTTAATTTGTCTTGAACAATTTCTAGAATTTTTTTATATTTTATATCTATATTCATCAATATTAACCCCTTATTTCGTAAAATTATTATATTAATCATTTTACCAAACATATGTTCTTGCGTCAAATTATTCTTATTATGTATTTCATATAAAATTTTCAACTTTGAGTAGTTTTAAAACAAGAAATATCTGAGTATTATAATTCACTATAGTATATAATAGACTAGTGCCACCCACGTGGCAAGTGGCAAAAGTGACAAGCTCTAGCGTATAGATGTTATTCACAGCCACTTCCGCAAGCTGTTTCCTATATAATAAAAAAAATAGACGCAAAGGGGTGATGCTTAATTGAATTCATCAACATGGATTGCGATATATATGCCATTATTTATATTGTTTTTAATTATTTTACCGCAACAACGTACAATACAAAAATCAATAATTCTAAAAAACAAAAAGAGAAAGGGGCTAATGATTATGACAAATGAGGTAATTAAAAAATACATTGGGAAAAAATGCAGAATATCTACAGGGTCCTTTGGTACAACTGTAATCGGAATAATACTTGATGTAAATGAAAATTGGATTGAAGTTGAAACTAAAAAGGGTAATGAACTTATAAATGCTGAATTTGTGCAAAGTATTAAAATAAATTAAAGTTGATTAAATTTATTGCACTATAATAGTTTTTCTTATATTGTGCTAACAAAAGTATAGGTCGCGTAGAATTCATTTGAACAAGCTTAGTAATTCATAATTTATTTTATTTATAGTTGCGTAAAAAATTATATGTTTGAGCGATAGCGAGTTTATATTTTTTAGCAACTATGGATAAAATAAATTTTAGAATTACTTAGTGCCGTGAAAGCATTATTCGTATTGCAATACGCGCAACCTATACTTTTCGTTATAGCATAATATTAGAAAAACCACTTAGATTGTAATTGAAATTACTTTGTAGCAGTCCCTTCCTCTTTATAAGCATAATCAAATATTAAATTTCCACTCCTCGTTATATAAATATCTTTAATGTTTTCTTTTTTGCATATAACTGTATTAGCTATATATACAGGTATGCAAGGCAAGTCTTTTGCTAATATTTCTTGTGCCTGATTATAAATTAATATTTTATTTCCATTATCCTTTGATGCATTATCCTTCAATGCACTTTCAATTATTTTGTCATACTCTAAATTCTTATATCCATAAATATTATATTTTGAATTTGCTGTCCATCTAGAAAAAAACTTATAAATATCTCCATATTCTTCATCGATTTTTGAAAATAGTATATTATAATTTCCCTGCGTAAGTACATCTTTAAGTTCATCTTTGTCGTATCCAGTGCAAGTTACATTTACACCTAAATATTCTTTAATATTTTTAGCTATTTCCTTTGATATCCTATTATCAAGGTTGTTATTTTCATATACCATAATTATTTTTTTTGTTTTATCATATGTACTGCTTTTCAAATATTCTAGGCCTTTATCTTTACTCCCAAAGGGATTAAAAATTAATTTACCATTATTCTCATTACCCGCGCTAGACGGTGTATAATTTATCGCTGGAACAGCCAGATCTTCTGCTATAGTTTGTAAAATTAGTTCCCTGTCTATTATTGCACTAATTGCATTTCTAAAATCAATATCCACTGAATCTTTAGTTTTTAAATTAAAAGTTAAATAATACATGCTCTGCGACGGTATAACCTCAGTTTTCTTTTCCATACTTAGGGAAATCACTTCACTTATTGGTGGACTTACAAATACATCAATTTTTGAAGTATCACTATACTGCGTAGTTTCAAAATCTGCTAAAGCTTTTTCTTCATCTTTTATAGTAGTAAACAGCATTTCGTTACTAACAATTTCACCGGCCCTCCAATATTTTTCATTCTTTAATAATGATATTTCTCCATCTTCATTTACCCTATCTATAATAAATGGTCCACTATATTGAATTTCTCCATAACTGCCTTTCCAATTTTTCATATTGGGATTAGTTCCCCTTAAAGTAAAAATCGGATTACTAAGTATATTAAGAAAATAAGCATTGGGGCTATTCAGTCTTATCTCCAATGTTAAATCATCTTTTGCTACAATAGCAACTTTTTCGAACCCTACTTTACCCATTCTAAAATCCTTAGCTCCAAATATACAATCTAATTGACTAGCAAAAATATTTTCCTCTTCCACTAAAATGTTACTAAAAAATCTTACAAAATCACTAGCTTTTATATCCAAACCATCACTAAAATGAAGATCGTTTCTTAATTTAAAGGTGTACCCAATTTTATCTTCGGAAGTATCAATTTTCTCTGCCATAGCCGGTCTTATTTTTCCATCTTTATCTTCTCGTACTAACCCTTCAAACAAGGCTAATAACAAATCTTTTTCACGAACATCATCATTATTTAACATCAACAGATCCAATGGCAATTTTCCTAAATTATAAACTAAATATTTTCTAGAAGTAGACGGCTTCACTTTCTTTTCGATGCAACCACTAGTTAGCATCGTCATAAATACTAATATTATACATAATAACTTTTTCATACCCGCCTCCTAAATAATTAGTAAATTTAAATAAATAACAAGTGAGCATCTAATTTATTTTCATATGCCTTATTCGAAGTATTGACTTTTCATATATTAAATAATCAAAAATAAAAAAGTATAAAAACATTTGTTACAAGCTTAACCAATTCATATAAAATTTATCCACATTGCTATGTTGAGGTTTGATTATGTTATAATATATATATATGTTAACAATATTTTCATATTAAAATTTCACATAAGGGGTGGATTTTCTGTGTTAACCATAACTATTCAAGTAGTTGCTATACTTTCCATGTTAACTTTTATGTTTATCGGAATATGGAGCTTTATTTTATTAATTAAAATATTTTACCAGTTAAGATACAAAAATTACTTAATGGAAAAACTCATACAAAGCACCTCTAAATTATCTTTTAACAATGAAAATAGAGAAGGTCCTAAAGATTCCACTTTAAAGCATGAAAAAGAAATATTGGAATCATAACATAAAAAAGACGTCATATGGCGTCTTTTTCTTTATGATATATTTATATATACCTTCTCTTTATTGAACTATCATAGTGAACAATAAAATTCGAACTATTATTTAGACTTATAATCTTCTCCAAGCATTATTGTTATATCAAAGCTTCCTTTCTTTTCTGCCACCCTTTCAATATTATTTATTCCAAACTCGCTTTTAATTATTGAATCATATTTACTATCTACTCCATAGGTAACAATCTTTGATTTTAATAATTTCTCACCATTTCCAATTTCAAACTTATCATATCCCTTTTTACCAATTTCAGTGGAGTAATTAGCTGCAAGACCTGTTTTAAGCGTACAATTTAGCACCTGCAAATTTAAACTATTTTCAAAACTTGTTATGCTACCCGCTGGGTGTAATATTTTATAAAGTTCTAAATTTTTCTTTTCATCATAAACAAAATAGGAAATCTTATCAATATACTCTGATACCCCTTGAAGCATTGAGGTTTTTATGTTATCACTGTCTGTGTTTGCAAAAATAAAGCCATAGTTTAATATATCAGAGGGCGTCATATTAGTTTCAGTATATTTAGGTATAGCTTGCATAATTCCTGCTAATTTTGTTATTATGCTAGGACTTTTAATTTTTTCTATAACCTTCCTTATAAACAACTGTTGATTTCCTATTCTTCCTATATCCCCATTATTTTTAGGATCAACCTCATTGTTTTTTCTCCATCTAAAAAATTCCATTGCCTTTTGTCCATCTAGATGAACAGTTTCGCCTTTTTTAAAATCAATATGAAGATTTTGAGATCCATCATCATACTTCATAGTATTATTTATTTTCATATCAATACCACCAATAGCATTAATGAGTTCTATAAATCCATTATAATTAACCTTTCCATAATAATTAACATTAATATCTAGAAGATTTTCTACTTCTTCAGTAAGATACCTCACTCCATTTCCGGGACCGGCTACAACACCAAAGGCATGGGCTTCATTTATTTTCCTTCTTTTACCATCTATATAAATTAAAGTATCCCTAGGTATAGATATAATATTAATAGCTTTATTCACAGGATTATAATTTAATAAAATTATAGTATCTGTTCTTTGAGCGTTGTCTTTACTAGAATCTCCTAAGGTACCAACATCCACTCCCATAACTAAAATATTTACAGGCTCTCCCTTTTCAGTTTCAACAAGGGTTATATTATTTTTCTTTGAAATAGCGCTAAAGTTCTGCAAGTAAAAATATGTATATATACCAACACCCAATATTAAAATTAACAATATAAGAAATAGGACCCTTATATAAATCTTTTTTTTCTTCTTTTTCCTTCTTTTTATATTTTTCATAGCTCTAGTATTTTTACTTAAAGTATCAGTCATTTCTTTATCCCCTTTGCATGAAAACTTATACATTAGTATTCGATTGTTATTATAAAATATATATTACATCTGTAATATATAAATGTCAATATAAGTTACCAATATATTTTTAAATTTACTTTTGCCGAGACCAAATAAAATTTTTAACATATATATATTGACATTGAAAGGCTACAGTTACTGAGATCCACTAATACCAATAAAAAAATACCATGTGATTCTTTTACGAAATCACATGATATTTAATGCTTTCACCATTGTATATTATCTATTTTAACATATTTACTAATTCCTCTTCCGATATAACTGTAATTCCAAGTCCCTCAGCTTTTGTAAGCTTACTTCCAGCATTCTCCCCTGCTAGCAAATAACTGGTTTTACTCGAAACAGAACCTGACACTTTTCCTCCATGATTCTCTATCATTACTGAAGCCTCATCTCGCCCCATAGTAGTCAATGTTCCAGTTACAACGAAGGTTAATCCATTAAATCGAGTATCGACCTGATTTGAATCTTCTACAGCCATATTAACGCCATAATCTTTTAATCTATCAATCATTTCTCGGTTTTTATTATCTTCAAAAAATTTCAGTATACACAATGCACTTATTTCACCTATATCAGAAACCTCTTGTAATTCCTCCAAGTTCGTATTTTTTAAGTCTTCAATAGTTTTATAATGTTTCATTAATGATTTTGCTGCTACCTTACCAATATTAGAAATTCCGAGGCCCGTAAGCAGATTTTGCACTTCATTCTTCTTTGATTTGTCTATAGCGTCTAGTAACTTATCTGTATTCTTTTCTTTTCCAATTATACCTTGCTGAATTAGTTCCTCGCGATAATTAAACAGTGAATATATATCCGCTATATCTTTGATATACTCAAGACGTATTAGTTCCTTAACATACGCACTGCCAAAGCCTTTTATATCCATAGCGGTTCGACCAACAAAATTAATGATATGTCTTTCTAGTTGTGCCAAACAACTAGGATTTATACATTTAATGTCAGCCGTATCTTTTTCCCGGACAGTAGGTGTACCGCATACCGGGCAAATATCCGGAATCTTAAATCTATCTAATTCGTGATCACGTTTTTCTTTCACTACAGACTTAATCTTCGGAATAATCTCTCCTGATTTGTATACAACAATTATATCTCCAATCCTTATATCTAAATCATCGATAAAATCTTGGTTGTGAAGGATTGCCCTAGATACAGATGTACCACATAAACGAATCGGTTCAAATATTGCTGTAGGAGTAATTCTACCGGTTCTCCCTACTGATACTTCAATATCGATTAATTTTGTTTCTTTTTCTTCTGGAGGAAATTTATAAGCAATAGCCCATTTCGGAACTTTTGAAGTATTTCCAAGTTCTTTTCTATCTTCCAAATTATTAATTTTAATAACAACTCCGTCAATATCGTATGCTAATTTGCCTCTTTCCTCTCCTATTGACTCAATAGCATTCCATACTTCATCAGCTGTTTTACATTTTACATAATTCTCAATAACTTTTACACCTTGCTTTTTTAACCATTCATAACTTTCGGTATGTGTTTCAAATTCAATACCTTTGCTTTCTTGAACATTAAAAATAAATAAAGATAATTCTCTTTCCTTTGTTATTTTACTATCTAACTGTCTGAGTGTTCCCGCAGCACAGTTCCTTGGATTGGCAAATATCTTTTTCTCTAATAACTCTTGCTTCTCATTAACCTTTTCAAACGCAACAGTTGCCATATATACTTCACCACGAATTTCGAGGTATGGAACTTTCTCTTTTAATTTCCATGCAACATCCGCAATTACTTTAGCATTTTCAGTTACATCCTCACCTTGAATGATTCCGTCACCTCTAGTCACAGCAACTGTTAATTTACCATCTACATAACGCAGGGACATTGACAAACCATCTATTTTTAGTTCAACAACAAAAGTTGGATCATTCAGCTCCTCAATCATTCTATTTACGTAAGCATAAACTTCTTCTTTTGTAAATACGTCTTGCAAACTGAGCATTGGGACATTATGTTTTACGAGTACTCCAGCTTTTCTTTTAGCATTACCACCTACTTTTTGAGTTGGGGAATCTAAAGTGATAAATTCTGGGTATGTTTTTTCCATTGCTTTAAGAGTAAGCATTAATGTATCATAATCAGAATCTGATATTTCCGGATCATCTTCATTGTAATATCTACCACTATGGTAATTAATTATCTTTTTAATTTCATTAATTCTTTCTTCTACATTCATCGTATTTATATCAATATTCACAACGTACACCCTTTCACACAAACTCTTCATATTAGGCATCTGAAAGAAAATAACTAGTATTTCACTAGTCATTTATTTTCATGTTACTTATAACATTTCCAAAGGTGCTTTATCTAATACCAACTTTTTTATTCCCATGTTATCAAAAGCTATTGAAATTAATGTATCCTTATTAGAACTTGAAACTGACACAATGGTACCCACTCCAAATTTGCTATGTCTAACTTTTCTACCTACAGTAGCTTCATCCTTCATAGCGTGTTCACCCTTCATGGCGTGTTCACCATTCATGGAGCCTTCGCCATTGGTAATTGATACATAATCATGCGTGGCCTGATTACCTTCTTTACTAGTAGAACTTAGGAGCCCATGAGGGTTATACTTTGGTATAGCCTTAGTGTGATTTCTCTTTAATACCTGCACAGTCCTATTTTTAGTTCCTCCAACAATTTCTTTTAAATCTTCTGATATTTCGCTTATAAAACTAGAAGGTTGATACCCAACGCTTCTTCCAAATACCATCCTATTTTCAGCAGAAGTTATATAAAGCTTATCTTCTGCTCTTGTTATAGCAACATAGCATAAACGCCTTGATTCTTCCATTTCAGTAGGACTGTTTAAAGAAGACATTCCTGGGAATATACCATTTTCCATACCTACCATGAATACTACTGGGAATTCCAACCCCTTTGCACTATGCACTGTCATCATTCCTGCAGTATTTACAGTTTCCTCTGGGTCTTCTGTATTTGAACCCAAACTTACTCCTTCTAAGAATGCTAAGAGAGATTTATCTTCTGAAGTCTTTTCAAATTCTACAGCATCTGATACTAATTCCTTTATATTTTCTACCCTGCTCTCATCTTCTGGTTCCTTAGATGTTTCTAACTGCTTTAGATACCCTGTATCGTCTAAAATACACTTAATTAGCTGAGATACAGGCACCTCTTCCTTTTTAATCATAAAACTATTCATAAGACTAACAAATTTACTTATGGATGATATATTTCTAGTTGTAAGTGTAGGTATATACTCTACATCTAGAACAGCACTATACAAACACTGATCTATTCCAGTTGCAAATTCTTGAATCTTTTGAATAGTTGCATCACCTATACTTCTTTTAGGTACATTAATAATCCTTTTTAGTGCAATATCATCAAGCGGATTATTCATAAGCTTTAAATAGGCCATTATATCCTTTATTTCTTTTCTATCATAAAACTTTAATCCCCCTACTATTCTATATGGTATTAAATTTTTCCTAAAACTCTCCTCAAAAATACGAGATTGGGAATTCATCCTATATAAAATCGCAAAATCCTTAAAGCTCTTATTTTCATCTTTCATAATTGTCTTAATTTGACTTGCTACAAAATTTGCCTCATCTCTGTCCGAAAATGCTCTATATAAATTGATTTTATCTCCACATTCTTTTTCGGTCCTTAGTGCCTTATCTTTTCTTTGGGAATTATTTTTTATGACTTCATTAGCTGCCGTAAGTATATTCCCTTTCGATCTATAATTCTGCTCAAGTTTAACTACTTTTGCGCTTGGATAATCTTTTTCAAAATCTAAGATATTGGTGACATCTGCACCCCTCCAAGCATAAATACATTGGTCATCGTCTCCAACTACGCATATGTTTTCTTTTTCATCTACTAAAAGCTTTATAAGCATATACTGTGCCTTATTTGTATCTTGATACTCATCCACCATAATATACTTAAATTTTTTATGGTAAAAATCTAAAACATCTTGATTATTTCTAAGCAAATCAACAGCTTTAAAAATCAGATCATCAAAATCTAGTGCATTATTATTTTTTAGTTTTTTTTGATAAAGAACATATATATCAGCAATTTTATTTTTTCTGAAATCATGTTCATTTTCTCTTTTGTATTCTTTAGCAGAAATAAGTTCGTTTTTAGCATTTGATATTTTGCCTAAAATCTCGCCATCCGTCAAATCTTTTTCATTAATATCAAGTTCCTTCATACACTGTTTAATTAAACTCTTTTGATCATAGCTATCGTAAATAGTAAAATTTTTATTATAACCTAGCTTATCTATTTCTCTACGAAGAATCCTAACACAACTAGAATGAAAGGTAGAAATCCACATATTATCTGCCACATTACCTACAAGGCTCCGCACTCTGTCCTTCATTTCACCAGCTGCTTTATTAGTAAAAGTTATGGCTAAAATTTGAGACGGATATATAGATAAATCTTCAATCATATGTGCAATTCTATAAGTTAAAACTCTAGTTTTTCCAGAGCCCGCACCAGCCAATATTAGTAGAGGACCATCCACTGTTATGGCAGCCTCACATTGCTCTTTGTTTAACAAACTTTTTAAATCCATAAAAACACTCCTTATATATTATATTAATACTAGTTACATCTAGCATTACTAATTCTCCACTCAATGCGCATTTAAACAAATAATAAATCAATATGCTATTTATTTGAATGAGCAAAATATACTTATAATTATATCACAGTCTGCGAGAACTAAAACGAAAAAAATAGAGACGATCAATTTATATTCACCCCTTTAGTTAAACTGAGTAAACCTTTGTTAACCGTCCCCTTTTTATTTGTTTTTATTTGCATCTACAAGGCTATGAAAATAAATACACTTATTCTTTTAATTCCAAACGTCCTAATATAAGTTTATATCCATCACTACCATAATTTAATGATCTGTTGATTCTACTTATTGTAGCAGTACTTGCCCCTGTAGTACTAGCTATATCCAAATAGGTTCTTTTTGCTGCTAACATTTTTGCTACTTGAAGTCTTTGCTCAAATGCTTTAATTTCATTTATAGTGCATATATCCTCAAAAAATCTATAACACTCTTCCTTTGTTTGTAGGCTTAAAACGCCCTCGAAAAGAAAATCCATATCTTTACTTTCTAATTTGGAACTATATTCACTCATTATCTTTCACCTCTAATAATCATAGATTACTTTAAACAATTTTATCATCTATATTACATTTTTACTATTAAAATTTAAAAATATATAAAAAAGTGCAGTTTATTAAAAACTATTTAAATAAACTGCAGTAAAAGCCTAAGATGTCTATTAAATTATGAATTAGATAATTATGTTATTTAACTAAATTTAGCATCACGGTAATTATCATAAAGAAAACTGCTGTAACTGCTGTGATTTTTGCTAATACTGATTCTGCAGTTTTTGTTTTATTTTTAGCAAAAAAAGTATCTGAACTTCCTGCTATAAGACCACTTAACCCATTTGATTTGCTCGGTTGCATCATAACTGTGACAATTATAACTATTGAAGTTATAACCTGCAAAACTACTAGAAAATTGTGCATGCGTACACCCCCTATTCATCCAATACCTGATTATTTTAGCATACTCTAAGGTAGCCTACAATCTGAAACTCCCACACATAAATTAATGGGGTTCTTAGATACATTAACTTCTCCTAAACTCTCGCCTACCCAAAATCAGTAGGTTACAACATAAAGGAAGTAATGTAATACAACTGACAAAACATCACTATAATATACTAATAATTACATAAAGATCAATGATTAAATCATTATACTTTTTTATTAAGCTTAACACAATTTTAATTGAAAATCCATACAAACGCAAGAAAAATGTAAGAGTATAGCCTATAAAGACTATACCCTAATAATAATTAATTATCTTTTGATGTTGTAGAATGCTTTTAACCCTCTGTATTCAGCCATTTCTTCTAATTCTTCTTCTATTCTTAATAATTGATTGTATTTAGAAACTCGCTCGCTTCTAGCTGGAGCACCAGTCTTAATTTGTCCTGCATTCATAGCTACAACAAGATCAGCGATTGTTGTATCTTCTGTTTCTCCTGATCTGTGAGAAACTACTGCAGTATATCCTGCTCGTTCAGCCATTTCTATAGCATTTAATGTTTCAGTTAATGTTCCTATTTGATTTAATTTTATAAGGATTGAATTCGCAACTTTTTTATCAATTCCCATTTGCAATCTATCAGTGTTAGTTACAAATAAGTCGTCTCCAACTAATTGAACTTTATCTCCTATTTTATCAGTTAAGTATTTCCAACCTGCCCAATCTTCTTCAGCCATACCATCTTCAATAGAGATAATTGGATATTTGTTAACGAGTTCTACATAGTAATCAGCCATTTGCTCTGGAGTAAGTATTCTTCCCTCAGACGCTAAATTATATTTTCCTTCTTCAAAGAATTCAGAAGCTGCTGGATCAAGAGCTATATAGATATCTTTTCCTGGAACATACCCAGCTTTTTCTATAGCTTCAATTATAATTTTTATAGCTTCTTCGTTTGATGATAAGTTTGGAGCGAATCCACCTTCATCACCAACACCAGTAGATAATCCCTTAGTTTTTAATAATGCTTTTAATGCATGATAAACTTCTGCACTCATTCTTAAAGCTTCTCTAAAAGAAGTTGCTCCAACTGGCATAACCATAAACTCTTGTAAGTCTACATTGTTATCAGCATGGCTTCCACCATTTATAATATTCATCATTGGAACTGGTAAAACCTTAGCATTTACTCCTCCAATATATTGGTATAATCCAAGTCCTAATGACTCAGCAGCTGCTCTAGCACATGCAAGTGACACTCCAAGAATTGCATTAGCACCTAGTTTTGCTTTATTAGGTGTTCCATCAAGAGTTATCATTGCGTTGTCAATTGCTATTTGATCATATACATTCATTCCTACTATCTCTTCAGCTATTATATTATTTACATTATCAACAGCGTTTAAAACTCCCTTACCGCCATACACATCTTTGTCTCCATCTCTGAGTTCTACTGCTTCAAATATACCAGTAGATGCTCCTGATGGTACTGATGCTCTTGCTATTGTTCCATCTTCCAGGGTTACTTCAACCTCAACAGTTGGGAATGCTCTTGAATCCAAAATTTGTCTTGCATAAATATCAATTATCTCAATAAAGTTTTTCATATTATCTTACCTCCAAAGTTTTTTTCTATATTATTATCACCTAAATTAAACAATATAATACTATAATTTAAACAACCACAAGTTAATCAAATATAATATATTAATTCCATTTAGTTTTTTTAAAGTGTGATTAATGATTTTCCTGTCATCTCACTAGGTACAGCGAGTCCCATAACTCTCAGCATAGTAGGTGCTATATCAGCCAATATCCCACTATTTTTTAGCTCATTACGATGATTTGAAACGCATGTAAATGGAACTAAATTTGTAGTATGTGCTGTCATAGGCTTTCCAGATGAATAGTCAATCATTTGTTCAGAGTTTCCATGATCTGCAGTTATAAATACGGTACCATCGCTACTAAGAACACTTTCAACTATTTTCCCAAGACATTCATCAACTACTTCTATAGCCTTTTTAGCCGCTTCAAAATCTCCTGTATGACCTACCATATCTGGGTTAGCATAGTTAAGTATTATCATGTCATATTCATTCGTTTTAAGTCTCTTTAATAATTCCTCTGTAACCTCATATGCACTCATTTCTGGTTTCAAATCATATGTAGCCACTTTGGGTGATGGAATAAGTGCTCTATCTTCATTTGGGTTCGGGGCCTCAACCCCTCCATTGAAGAAGAATGTAACATGGGCATATTTTTCTGTTTCAGCTATTCGGAGTTGTTTTTTACCCATTTTACTAACATATTCTCCAAGCGTATTGCTATAACTTTCTGGAGCATATGCTACATCAACATTTTCTATAGATATATCATATTGAGTAGTACATACAAAGTTCAAAGCTAAAGTTTCTCTTTTGAATCCATCAAATACTTTATCATTTATTGCTCTAGTAATTTCTCTAGCCCTATCTGGCCTAAAATTAAAAAATATTACACTATCATTATTATGGATAGAAGCTATTGGCTTACTATTCTCCATTATAACAGTGGGAAGAACAAATTCATCTGTCTTATTATCATGAATAGCTTTTTTAACTGCCTCAATCGCTGAGGTGTTTTCTTCACCCTTTGATAAAACCATAGCATTATAAGCAAGCTGGACTCTTTCCCATCTTTTGTCTCTATCCATAGCATAATATCTACCACATACAGTCGCAATTTTCCCTATACCAATTTCTTTCATATATTCTTCGAGTTCTGATATGTATTTTAGTGCTGAACCTGGTTGTACATCCCTTCCATCTAAAAAAGCATGCACATAAACATTTTTGGCACCTTTATCCTTAGCAAGTTTTATTAAAGCCTTTAAATGATCAATATGAGAGTGAACTCCTCCATCAGACAATAATCCTAAAAGATGAACTGAAGAATTCGCCACAATAGCTTTATCTATGGCACTTGTAAATGCAGGGTTTTTAAAGAAGTTTCCTTCATTTATATCTTTTGTTATTTTTGTAAGCGCTTGGTATATAATTCTACCAGCACCTATATTTAAATGACCAACTTCTGAATTTCCCATTTGTCCCTCTGGTAGTCCTACTTCAAGGCCACTTGCACTTAATTTAGCAGTTGGATATTTCTTTATTATTTTGTCATAGTTTGGTTTATTTGCTGCGATCACTGCATTCCCATCTACATTAGATGATAATCCAAATCCATCTAAAATCATTAACATTACTGGTTTTTTTGACATTCTTGTTCCTCCCACCCATTGTTTCTAAAAATCATTACACATAAGTATGTATTTTTTCTTAATAGTTTACTATTCCCGCAAAGTCTTCTGCTTTAAGGCTAGCTCCACCAATTAAACCACCATCGATATCCGATTTACCCATTTGTTCTTTTATAGTTGATGGTTTAACAGAACCACCATATTGAATTCTAAGTTTTTCTGATACATCCATGCCAAACATAGTTCCAACAGTCTTTCTTATAAATCCAATTGTCTCATTAGCTTGATCCGCAGTTGCTGTTTTCCCTGTTCCTATAGCCCAGATTGGTTCATAAGCAATAACTAATTTTTCAACTTGCTCTTTTGTAAGTCCTTCTAAATCTAATTTTACTTGATTTTCTAATACTTTTTCTGTAATATTTCCTTCCATTTGCTTAAGAGTTTCCCCTATGCAAAGAATAGGACTAATACTATGTTTATAAGCTGCTTTAAGTTTCTTGTTTACTGTTTCATCAGTCTCATTAAAATACTGTCTTCTTTCACTATGGCCAATTATAACATATTCAACACCAATCTCTTTAAGCATTCCTGGTGCAATTTCACCTGTAAAGGCACCGCTCTCTTCAAAATGCATATTTTGAGCTCCTACTTTTATATTTGTTCCCTTAGTAGCTCTTATTACTGCATCCAAACATAAAAATGTAGGGCAAACTACAACTTCACATTTCGCATCTTTAACTAAAGGCTTTATTTTCTCAATTAAAATTATAGCTTCAGCCACCGTTATATTCATTTTATAGTTTCCTGCAATTATACCTTTTCTCATCAAAACCCCTCCTAATATTCTTTGTGGTAGGTAATATTCATTAATTGCTATCTCCCTCACATCTTTTTATAAAGAAGACTATTAGGAAGATAACAATTAATGTATATTTAAAATTTAAAGTATTACAGTTATATTCTACTTATCTGAAAGAGCTTCAATTCCTGGAAGGAGTTTGCCTTCTAAGAATTCAAGAGATGCTCCACCACCTGTAGATATGTGAGTCATTTTATCTCCGAATCCTAATTGATTAACAGCTGCTGCACTATCTCCACCACCTATTATAGTGGTTCCATCTACTTTTGACATAGCCTCAGCTACTGCAATAGTTCCTTTTGCAAAATTCGCAAATTCAAATACCCCCATTGGTCCGTTCCAAATAATAGTTTTAGCTATGCTTATAGCACCTTTATATATCGCTACAGTCTTAGGTCCAATATCAAGTCCCATATACCCATCTGCAATGTTCTGATCCTCAGTGACTACTGGCTCTGCTTCAGCTGAAAACCTATCTGCAACAACATGATCTAATGGTATTAAAAATTTAACTCCTTTTGATTCAGCTTTTTGCATCATATCTTTAGCATATTCTACCTTATCCTCTTCAACTAGTGAAGTTCCTATAGAATAGCCACCAGCCTTTAAGAATGTATAGGCCATTCCTCCACCAATTATTATTGTATCTACCTTTTCAAGTAAATTAGTAATAACATCTATTTTGTCTGAAACCTTAGCTCCACCTAAAATTGCTACAAATGGCCTAACTGGGTTTTCTACTGCTTCTCCTAAGAATTTTAACTCCTTTTGAATTAAATAACCACATACTGAAGTCTCAATAAACTCCGTTACTCCAACCGTAGAGCAGTGAGCTCTATGAGCCGATCCAAAAGCATCATTTACAAATATATCTGCAAGGGACGCTAATTCTTTTGAAAAGTCTTCACCATTCTTTGTTTCTTCTTTTCTGTATCTTGTATTTTCTAATAATAAAATATCACCATTTTCCATTTCTGATACGGCAGATTTCACTTTATCACTAACTACATTCGGGTCTGCTGCAAAAATTACTACTTCCCCTAGTAGCTCACTTAATCTTTTAGCAACTGGTGCTAAAGAAAGCTCTGGTTTTGGCTCTCCACTTGGTTTTCCAAGATGTGAACATAGAATAATTTTCGCCCCATTTTTAACCAAATAATTTATTGTAGGCATTGCACCTACGAGCCTTGTTATATCCGTTATTACTCCATCTTTCAATGGTACATTGAAATCGCATCTTACTAAAACCTTTTTACCTTTTACCTCAATATCTTCGATTGTTTTTTTATTAAATTTCATACACATTCTCCTCTCATTATGTTTATTATTAAAAACTCATGTCATTAAACCATCTCCTGGGTCGCTACAATTAACGACTTTAAGATGAGATTTAGAATTCCACTGAAGTTTTCTCTTTATTATAGTGTGGAACTTCCACTTATAGAAGTAGAAAACTTTACTTCTGAAATGTCGTTAAAGTAATTGTAATAAAGGAAGTGTTCCCTGTGCTAAATTTTATAATACATACTAACATATTGTATATTATATTTATGGAATATAAAAAGGTTTGGCCATATAGTTTAACTATAAAACCAAACCTTAAAATTATACTTGCAGTCCATTACTGCGAGGTTACAGGTTTATAGTAAAATTAATTTTTATAATCTATCTGCAACATATTTAGTTAAGTCTGCTAATCTATTAGAGTAACCTGCTTCATTATCATACCATGAAACAACTTTAACCATATTTCCTTCAATAACCATTGTTGACATTGCATCAATTATAGAAGATCTTTCATCGCCTTTGAAATCAATTGAAACTAATGGTTCTTCACAGAATCCAAGAATTCCTTTCATTTCATTTTTAGATGCTTTTTCAAATGCTGCATTTACTTCTTCTACAGTAACATCCTTTGAAACTTCACAAACTAAATCTGTACATGAAACAGTTGGAGTTGGAACTCTTAATGAGAAACCATTTAATTTTCCTTTTAATTGTGGTAAAACTAATGCAACTGCTTTAGCAGCTCCTGTTGTTGTAGGAATCATTGATAGTGTAGCAGCTCTTGCACGTCTCATATCATTGTGTGGAGCGTCTAATAATCTTTGATCTCCTGTGTATGAATGAATTGTAGTCATTAGTCCTTTAACTATTCCAAATTCTTTATCTAAAATTTTAGCGAATGGTGCTAAACAATTAGTTGTACATGATGCATTTGATATTACGTTATGTTTTGAATTATCATATTTTTCTTCGTTAACTCCCATAACTATTGTTATATCTTCATTTTTTGCTGGTGCAGATATAAGAACTTTTTTAACACTCACACATAAATGATCACTTGCTTTAGTAGCATCTGTAAAGAATCCTGTTGATTCTAATACTATTTCTACTCCAAGGGAACTCCAGTCAATGTTTTTTGGTTCTCTTTCTGCAAATATTTTAATCTCTTTTCCATTAACAACTATTGAATTTTCTTTAGCTTCTACAGTTCCGTTAAATTTTCCATAAAGTGAATCATATTTTAGAAGATGTGCGAGAGTTGCAGCATCTGTTAAATCATTGATTCCTACTACTTCTAATTCTGTAGCATAATTTGCTACTAGTGCTTTAAATACATTTCTTCCTATTCTTCCAAATCCGTTTATTCCTATTTTTATCATGTTGACAAAACCTCCTAAATTTTCATAAAATAATTATATGTAAATATATAATTCTTTTTAAAATTAAATCATTATATAGTTTACTCTGTTTTCTTAATAATATTAATAATTTCTTCCGCAGCTGCTTCATCAATTATTAAAACAGTGCTTGAGTGATTGATTTCAGTAGCTATGATGGCTTTAGCTTTATTTTTTCCAGCTGCTACCGCAATTAGTGTTTTACTATTTTTAACATCTTCATTTCTTATCCCGATAGTAGGTGTAGAATGAACTATTTGTCCTAATTCATTATAATAATGACCAAAAGCTTCTCCTACAGCACCTAATTCTTCAAGTTCGTTTATTTCTTTTTCCGATAATTCTCTTCTTTTAGCCATATCACTAGCTATACCTATTCCATAAATAAGAATATCAGCGCTTCTAATTTTATCAATTATATTTTTTATATTTTTTTCATTCAATATAGTTTTCAAAGCGGTATCACTCAAATTATCCGGTAAGTGAAGCAATTCGTAATTACCATTAATTTTATCTGCTAGTCTAGCTACTAAGGTATTAGCTTGAATCTCTACATTTTTGGCCATACCACCTCTAGCAGGAAGCACCCAAATATTATTGTACTTATTACTTTTAGTAAAATTATCTATGACTTCCTTAACTGTAGAACCACCGGTTAATGCAATTATGCTATTATCTTTAATAATATCTATTACATAACTAGCAGCTGCTTTACCAACTTCACTAAGCACATTTTTATCAATTTCTACATCTCCAGGAACAACTATAACTTGCTGAAGCTTCAAGTGCTCTTCAATAAACTTCTCAGTTTTAGACAATCCTTTAATTTCATGAATAAATCCTTTTAGTTGACGCAAAATTTCTTCTCCATCGGTTGTTATAAACATACCAGATTCATTTACTTCAATTAAATTCTGAGATTTTAAAAAACTTATTTCACTTCTTACTATTCTTTCACTTATACACATATTATTTGCTAAAATTCTTCGTCCTATCGGCTGATTATATGATATAGTTCTTAATATTCCATATCGTTTTTGGAGAATCTCTATTAATTCAGGTACTATCTTTTGTTGTAACTTCAATATATTTTGCACTTGGACACCTCTCTGGACTTTTTAAGTCCCAGCTTATATTTTTTGCTCCCACTTACATTATAACTTAAATACTAACTTTTTCAAATTAGTATTTCAAAATAAAATGTTAACATTTTATAAACAACATAGTTAAATATGATTTTTTTTCAAAATCTTTTCCGTTTACTAGAACTCTTTATTTGAAGTTCTTCTCTATATTTTGCTACAGTTCTTCTCGAAATATTCATTTCCTCTAAATTTAATCGATTACAAATAACTTGATCTGATAATGGTTTCTTTTGGTTCTCATTATCCACTATTTCTTTAATAGCTTTCTTAATATTAATTGTAGAAATATCCTCTCCACCCACAACTGATGCTATTCCATTAGTAAATAAATCTTTTATCTTAATGACTTTACCACTATTTACACTAACATATTTTTCTCTAATTGCACGACTTATAGTAGATTCATGCATTTCTAAATTATTAGCAATTTTTTTAAGCGTCATTGGTTTTAAATATTCTTGGCCACTATCGAAATATTCCTTTTGAACTACCAAAATCTCTTCCAAAACTCTATACACAGTATTTTTCCTTTGTTCAATACTTTTGATAAGAAACATTGCGCTATTGAGCTTTTCCTTTACGTATTCTACGGCTTCTACGTCTTTGTCATTTTGGATGATTTCCTTATACAAACTATTTATATTAAGTTTAGGTAGTACATCTTCATTCATAGAAATAAAATATTGATCATCAATCTTATTAATGTATGCATCAGGCACAATATACTTAACAGTCTCACCAGTATAAAACCCTCTTGCTGGCTTAGGCTCTAATTTTTTTATTATATCACAATATTTTTGGACATCAGAAATTGTAACTTTTAGTTCTTTAGCTATAACACTACATTTATTTTCTGCCAATAACTCCAAATAATTATTGATTATTTTATAAATGTTTTCTTCATTTATACCAAGACTAATCAATTGGATTTCTAAACATTCTTTAAGATTCCTTGCTCCGATTCCCTGTGGCTCTAAAGGTTGAAAAATTTTAAGTGCAATTTCAGCATTTTCATTTGATATCGCAAGTTCCTTGCATATATCTGATAAGTTTACAGATAAATATCCTTTAGTATCTAAGTTCTCCACCATGTATTTACATATATCTAAAGTTTCACACTTTTCAGTTAATTCGCCTATTTGCTCCACAAGATAATCTTTTAGAGATTTTTCCTGCGCAATATAATAAAAAGGAGAAACCTCTTCATTTTCCGCCTTTGCGGCATAATTTTTTATCTTGTAATCATCTTTCCCAAGGTATTTAATTATTTCTTTATAATCATTTACATCATTGTTATTACTTTTATTGTTTTGTAAATCTTTTTCCTCAAGCACCGGATTCTCTTGCATCTCTTTATTCACATATTGCCCGAGCTCATATGCGGACATTTGAAGAAGTTTAACAGACATCTGCATTTCTTGTGTCATTATTAATTTCTGTTCCTGAACCAAATTTAAACCAAAATTAATGTTCATTTTATCCATCACCTCATCTATGGCGCATTTAAATAAATAACAACTTTGAACTTTAACATCTTTGGCTTGTTATTCATTTTCATTTGCCTTCCCATTATAATTATTATAGCATAGAGCAGGATTTAAATATAGATTATGCCTTAAGCGAATTCAAATAAAAAATCTCATCATACTCTCCTACCATAGCAGAAAATATATGCTGAGATTGTTTATTTTTTAAATATTATCTTGATCCTTTATCATATGGCTTACCACTAGAAAGCGGTCCTGTTGTTTTCCCAACAAATCCTGCTAGTGCAAGCATTGTGAGTACATATGGAATAACATCATATACTTCCGTAGGTAAATTCCAACTAAGTCCTTGCGCAAAAATATTAAATGCTGAACCAAAAGCAAATAATAAACAAGCTCCGAAGGCTCCAAAAGGGTTCCAATTACCAAAAATAACAGCAGCTAAGGCAATAAATCCACGTCCTGCAACCATTCCTTCTCTATAAAGTGGAGTTATTCCAAGGGATAATGCCGCCCCACCAAGTCCCGCAAGCATTCCTGATAAAATAACACATAAATATCTTATTTTATAAACATTTATTCCGAGTGTATCAGCAGCCTTTGGATGTTCTCCTACAGCTCTAATTCGAAGTCCTAAAGGTGTTTTATATAGCACATAGTGTGACACCAATACTAATATAATTGCCAATATAACAAACCAGTTTAACTGGCCTATGAATTTACCTACTATTGGTATGTTCTTAATCCCATCTGGTATTTTATAGGAAAGCCCTGTTACTATATCTGTTTGACCACCTTTACCATCAAATAGCTTAAATATTAAAAAGCTAGCAAGGGCCGTAGCAAAAAGATTTATGGCTGTACCTGAGATTACTTGATCTGCACGCAAATGTATACTTAGTACTGCATGTATTAGACCCAAAACCCCACCAGCTAACACACCAAAAACTATCCCTATTAATGGACCAGCAACTGGACCAAGAATTGGAGTAAACAAATAACTTCCCCATATACTAAAGAAAGCGCCTATTACCATCATACCTTCCAGACCTATATTAACTACACCAGATTTTTCAGAAAATATACCACCAAGGGCTGCAAAAATTAGAGGTGTTGCTATTCTTAAAGTTTGCCCGAGCAAATTTATTAAAATAACACTACTCATTTGTAATCGCCCCCTTATTTTTCTTTTCGGAGAAGTATTTAACAATATAATCTGTAGCTACAAATATAATAATTATAGCTTGAATTAAATAAACTATATCTTTTGGTATACCATTTAATTGAAGAGTTCTAGCACTGCTATTTAAGGTTCCGAATAATAGTGCTGAGGCTATGCAACCAATAGGATTGCTCTTGGCAAGTAGTGCAACTGCAATACCATCAAACCCATAAGAGGGAAGTGCCATAAAGTTTTTCACATTATGAAGAACACCTGCAACCTGAGTAGCCCCACCAATTCCTGCTATTCCACCAGAAATCACCATTGCAAGTACCGTATTTTTTGCTACATTAATTCCACCATACTCTGCAGCATGTGGATTTATACCAACTGCTCTTATTTCATAACCAACAGTGGTCTTCCATAATAACCAAAATATAAATATAGCTACTGCTATAGCAAGAAATATACTAATATTCGCTCCACTACCAGAAACAAACCTATGAAGTTCTGCACTACTTTGTATATTAGGACTGCTTGCTTTAACTTTCACTCCAAAGCTAGTTCTTAATATAAAGAAGTTAGCCACTGCCATGGCTATATAATTCATCATAATTGTATTAATAACTTCATGAGTACCTACTTTAGCCTTTAAATATCCTGGGATAGCCCCCCAAAACCCACCAGCTGCAAAACCTGTGAAAATCATTAAAACTATATGAATTACTGGACTTAGTCCCGGAATAGTTCCTACAAAAGCCGCTGCTAGCATTCCAAGTATAAATTGACCAGCAACACCAATGTTAAATAATCCACATTTAAACGCTACAGCATTTGCAACTCCAGTAAATATTAATGGCGTAACTTCTGAAATTGTAACAAATGTCACTCTCTTATTTCCAAACCCACCTTTATATATAAGTCCAAATAAATCGCTCAGTGCTGAAAAATATTCTAATATAGAATATCCTTTAGCCCACATTACAAAGAACACAGCCACAAATATGGAAACGATTATAGCAAAGAAAGGATATACAAGGGGTTTAAGAGTATTCATTGCTATATTAACAAATTTAATATCTTTATTTTTAGCTTTATCCATTTTCTTTAACTCCTTCCGGTGTTTCGTTAAGAGTACCACCAGCCATAAGTATACCGAGTTTTATCTCTGTGGCGTCTTCTCGCTTTAGTATATCTAATATTTTACCATCATACATTACAGCAATTCTATCAGATAATGATAGTATTTCATCAAGCTCTAATGATACTAGTAAAACCGCCTTGCCCTTATCTCTTTCTGCCACCAGTCTTTTGTGAATATATTCAATTGCTCCAACGTCAAGACCTCTTGTAGGTTGCGCTGCTATTAATAATTCCGGATCTTTTGAAATTTCCCTAGCTGCTATAAGTTTTTGTTGATTACCACCTGATAGTGACTGCGCATTTACATCTGCATTTGGGGTTCTAACATCGAATTCGCGAATAAGTTCATCACAATGTTTTCTAATTTCACTGTAATTCATAACTATTCCTTTACTAAAAGGTGCATTCTTATGAATTCCAAGCACCGAGTTTTCAAATAGAGAGTAATCTAATATAAGTCCCCTTTTTTGTCTATCCTCTGGTATATGACCAACCCCTGAAGATATAATAGTACTCGGAGACTTACCATAAATACTTGTACCATTTATTGTAATACTTCCACTCTTAGGTTTTCTAAGTCCAGTTAAAACCTCTAGAAATTCAGATTGACCATTACCATCAACACCAGCTATACCGAGAATTTCGCCACCATATACCGTTAATTTAAGGTCTCGCACTGCTGGTAATCCTCTTTGATCGCTAGCACATAGATTTTCAATTTTTAATATTTCACCTTTAATCACAGGAGGATTCTTGTCTACCGTTAGATTAACTTTTCTACCCACCATAAGTTCAGCCAATTCGTCTATACCTGTCTCTTTAGTTTTTACTGTGCCAGTTACCTTTCCCCGTCTTATTATAGTAACCCTATCACTCATACTCATAACTTCTTTTAATTTATGTGTTATAAGTATTACTGATTTTCCCTCTTTTTCAAGATTTCTAATTATAGCTCCCAGTTCCTCAATTTCTTGAGGTGTTAAAACTGCTGTTGGCTCGTCTAGTATTAGGATTTCTGCACCTCTATATAGTGATTTTAGTATCTCTACCCTTTGTTGTTGACCAACTGAAATATCTTCAATAAGTGAGTTTGGATCTATAGCAAACCCGTATTTCTCGGAGATTTCTTTAACATCATGTATTGCTTTCTTCATATCAATTTTGAAGCCTTTTTTAGGTTCAACACCTAATATTATATTTTGCGCCACAGTGAAATTATGTACAAGCATAAAATGTTGATGAACCATTCCTATACCAAGTTTTATAGCATCATTTGGAGTAGATATATTCACTAGGTTACCGCTTACATAAACCTCACCTTTTTCTTGCTTATATATACCATATAGAATATTCATAAGAGTTGTCTTACCTGCACCATTCTCGCCAAGAAGAACGTGTGTTTCCCCTCTTAATAATTCGAAATCTACATTGTCATTGGCAACAGTGCCTGGAAAAATCTTGGTTATGCCTTTCATTTCGATTACCTTTTCCATTTATTTTCCTCCTCAATCATCATCTTAGATGCTATTAAATCATCTCCTTCAGGTGCTATTCATAACCTTCAGAACTGCTTCTCATCTTCGATCCTGCAATATTCTTAGAAAGAGCTAGATGTATTACATCTAGCTCTTATTGTATAACAACAATCATAAATTAGTAAACTTATTTATAATCCAATGCTTATTGTCTTGTAGCTGGAACAACTATCTCTCCAGCTATAATTTTATCTTGATATGTTTTAACTAAAGCTAAAATATCTGCTGGCACGTTTTTATCTGATGTTGGAGCTATGCCTACACCATCCTCTTTTAATCCAAGATTAACAACTGTACCACCTACAAATTTATTACTAACCTGAGCTTTAGCTTCATTGTAAGTTGCTGTATCAACTCTTTTCATCATACTTGAAAGTATAACATCAGCATAATCTGTTAATATAGCTGCTTGGTCTTTATCAACACCAATAGCCCAAACTGCTTTTCCGCTATCTTTTAATTCTTGAGCTGCTTTAAATAAACCAATACCAACTCCGCCTGCTGCATGATAAACTACGTCGCAACCTCCTTGATATAATGATTTAGCTAACTCATATCCTTTTGCTGCATCACCAAAACTAGCTGCATATCTTACAGTTGTTCCTGGAGTTAACTTCTTAGGATCTGTACCTATACCTAATAACCCTTTTGCGGCTTCTGGATTAACTGCTTTAACCCCAGCTGCAAAACCAGCTTCAAATCTATTTATTGCCTCACCATCTTGTCCACCGATAAATCCAATTTTATTAGTTTCAGTCATTTTTCCAGCAATAACTCCCATTAAGAAAGAACCTTCTTGCTCTTTAAACATAATGGATGATACATTTGGTAGGTCAACAACCGAGTCAACAATTGCAAAGTTTTTGTCAGGATGAGCTGTAGCAACTTCTTTCAATGCGTCTGACATTTGGTATCCAATCCCGAAAGTCAAAATTGACCCCTCTTCAATTAATGATTCCAAATTAGCTGTATAATCTTCTTTCTTCGTAGATTCTAGAGATTTGTAAGTGAACCCTAGTTCAGCCTTAGCCTTTTCAACCCCTTCGTCTGCTGATTGATTAAATGACTTATCATTTAATCCACCTTCATCTGTAGAAAGTCCTATAGTTATATCACTTCCTGCCGCTTTTGGTGCTTCTGTTGTCGGTGCTTCCGCTTTTGGTGCTTCTGTCTTAGTTCCACAACCAGTAAATAAAGTTGCAACTAAAGCCACTGTTGCAAGTACCGCTATTACCTTTTTTTTATTCATAATAAATCCCCCTTATAAAATAATTAATTGATCAAATTTTTTTATTGCTTAGCATGTACCTATTATATAAAAATTAAAAAAATCCTTTTATCTAAAAAATTTTCTTAAATTTCTAAACATGTTAACGGTTACACAATTATCTAATATAATATATAAATGATATAAATTAAATTATATAACATTTTTTTATTATTAGCAACTATTTATTATGTTTATAAAAATTAAAAAAATACACAAGAATCCTCTTTAATTATATTATATATGAATTTTTTATTATTAGCAATAGTTTGTAAAATAAATACAAAACGTTCACTAATATCTAGTGAGCGTTTTGTATGTGCCTTAATTGAAATTAACTCATAAATTCAGCCTTTTTAAGAATCTCAATAGCAATACCAGAAACTTCTTCTGGAACTAATACTACTGGCCCTGTGCATCCCATTCCACTTTCTGAATAGATTTCTTGTTTCCATAAGCATTTACATGCATCTTCAAGCTCTAGTATGTCTATTCCAAGTATAGGAAATGTAACAACTCTTTTCTTTGGCATTTTTACTTCTTCTTCAACCTCTATTTTTTCTGCCTTTTTAATAACTTTGTTTATAGCTTCTTTTAAACCTGCTTTATAAGCACTCGCAAATTCAGCTTTTGCAATTTCCAAAACATTATTTTCCGCACAAGCGGCACAATATTTTAAAGCTTCTGCTATAAGTGGTGCTCCTGAGGATCTTGAAACTATATTTATAAGTTTAGTATAGTTTTCTCCAATACCAGGTCCGTATCCAGCGCCTACTGTCTCGTAATTGCCTCCTGTGGTAAACGAAGCGAAAGTTTTAACTAAAAGGTTACCAGTTAATGAATCACAAACCATAACATCTGGTGTTCCGAAAAGTAAATCATTCCCTCTCATAATAGCACCACCATCAGCTCTTAAAGAGTCTGCAAATCTAAAATCATATCCATTGCTTTGCACTTCTTTTAATATTCGTTCAACTTGTCTTGCTCCATCTAAATTCAAAATTCCAACAGTTGGATTTTTAATACCTGTAGCTTTAGCTGTAGCAATACCAGAAATTGCATTAAGCACCATACCTTCTACTCTGTTTGTAGATGTAGTTCCGGTAGTTGTAGCTAACATCATATCAGTACCCCTGCCTGGTGTTACCAGTCTTCCAACTGTAGATACACCTATAGGGAAATCAAAATGTTGAGTAACACACCCACTCAAATAACCATTTTCTAGTAATTCAGTCATTTTTTTATGGCCTTCTTCTGCAGTCTCCACTTCTATAATCTCAAAGTTGGCATCTACCTTTGGTCCTATCAAAATAATTACAAAATCTTCATATTTATTTTTAGCTATTTCTGCAGCTTTTACCATTTCTTCTATGCCATGTTCTGATCCGAGTATAGTTAAACCAATTCTAACACTATTTTTAAATTTTCCGCTTTTTATGCCGTTAGCTATATCATTAAACACTTCAGCAATCATTTGTTTAGTTGCATTTTCACTCATATTTACACCCCTTTTCTAAGCGACAAATTAATCATTATCTGTGGTACTTCTAATACCTTCAGTACTTTTAATACCTTCGGTACTTTTAATACCTTCGGTACTTCTAATACCTTCGGTATTGTTAAATCATTTTATTAATTTTTGTTTATTAAATATTCAGCAAAATCTTTCATTGCGTCTCCAACCATAGCCTTAACTTCATCTTTGCTAATCCCTGATTGCTGCTCTACTACTCCTGGATTTTTCTCAACTAAAATGGATATTCCATCAAATAAGTTAGTCATTCTTCCTAGGAATAAACTTCCCTTACCAATTATCATAAAGTTTTTTAGCACTCCTGATTTTATGTGTTCTATTCCATGTCCAACAATAGGTGCTCCTGAAGGTATATGTCCTTGTGTTGGTGCAAATCCTGGGTATCCATGTTGTTTTATAAAATTAGGTAGTTCTTTTCTATCCAATTGTCCTTTTTTAACAGCAAGAGCTCCAATCATTTTGTAATTCTGTGTAGGTACATCCCCTGCTCCTGCGGGCTCAGTTATATCTGGAGTTTGCATTTCAGGTGCATATTTATCCACGTCTGTAATTTTCATTCCAACAGCTGTCAATGGATCAAGTACTAATGCTTCGAGAACCGCTTGAGGTGCTGCACCATGTCCTATAGTATGTTTTCCTATTACGTCAGTTCGGAGTATTGGGCTAACGCCATCATTTTCTGATACAAGAATAGCAAATCCACCTAAACAATCCTCAAGTATAGACAATCCCTTTTTAACATGATCTTTACCATTCATACCGAGTTTTGCAGTAGCTCCTCCGGCAATAACAAGTACATTTTTGAATATACCTGATTTAACTAATGAAGCAGCATTTACTAATGCATGAGTTGGTGCAGCGCAAAATCCTCTTATATCTGCTCCTGTAGCGCCAGAAAGTCCTACAACCTCACCTATAGATTTAGCTAAATTCCCGCCACCTCTTTGGTTCATATCGCCTACTGCTTCTTCTGAACATTCTAATATATATCCAATTTCTTCTATTGGTATATCTAAATTGTTTACTAAGTGTAGTCCAGCCAAAATTCCTGATGCTTTAACAGCTATGTTTTCTAACATATAATGTGCTGCAAGGTTTGGATCAAATTCGTGAGCTCTTCTTACGCAACCTATTAAGTCTGTTCCCTCATATAAACCTTCTGCACCATTATTTTCAACAAGATTTTTGATTTTTTCTATTTCCTCACCAACTATTTTTTCCACTTTGCTAGCTATTAGTGGGTGTTTTGATAATTTTTCTTTTATTTTTTCTGCAAAAGAATTCTCTAATAATACAAGATCAAATACATCTGATATTTTCATTAAACCATAGAACTCATCCTGTGGCATTATTTCACCAAATTTTCCAAATCTCTCTGCATTCTCAACATTCTTTCCATACCAAGGTCTTGGCATCTCAGCTAATTCTTCTGGAGTTACGTTTCCTATATATGTTTGGTTTGGCGCATATGCCACAACCTCTTGAAATCCTCTTAAATGACTCTTCATGTCTCTTAAATACTCAGAATCTGGATTTGTTTCCTTCTCTAATATTTGTGTAGTTCCATTGTGAATTACCATATCTGGCGTATTAACTAAAATATAAGCTGCCTTTTTTATAACTGGGAAATTCATAATCACTCATCCTCCTTATTTACCTTTTCAAATGCATAACGCGCTTTTATTTATGTACATTAATTTTAATATTTTAATGCACAATCCACACTATAAACTTTTTCAACTAAATTTACATTGTGCATTGTGCATTGTACCTAGTACACTGTGCATTGCACACTGTGAACCGTGAATTACATAAATAATTAGGGAACATAACAGTCCCCTAATTATTTACTAATCACAAATTAAAAATTAGTCTTCAAATACTTTTTGACCATCTACAGGTGTTTGTAGAGCCACTAATGCTCTTTCCACTAATTTTCTTCTTAATTTATACTCATCTTCCTTGCTTAATGCAGGGTTTCCAAGTGGGTGAGGAATAGCAACTGTAGGTATAATTCTGTTTGCTCCAACAGTTACTGAAACTGGAGTAATAGTACACATATGAACTACTGGTAATCCAGCTCTTTCTATTTCTTTAACTAGCGTTGCACCGCAACGCGTACAAGTTCCTCATGTAGACGTTAATATAACTGCATCTACTCCATCAGCAATTAATTCTCTAGCGGTATCTTCACCAAATTTCTTAGATGATGCAACTGCTGTACCATTACCTACTGTTGAATAGAAATATCTATGCAATGAACCTATTTTACCTTCTTTTTCCAAGTCTCTTAATACATCTACTGGAATAACTCTATCTGGATCTTCATTAGCATATACTGGATCATGTCCACCATGTGCTGTTTCATGAGTCTCAGAAGTTAAATCATTTATTCCTTCTATATCGTATTTGCATATCTTAGAAGCACTTGAAGATTCTATATGATCTGGGTTACCTTTTGGAACTATACCACCAGAGGTAACTATTGCTATTTTAGCTTTAGTTATATCACGTACAGGAGAGTTTGGTTCAACTCTATCAAAAGTAGGCATTTTGAATTCTGATACAAATTCTTCTCCCTTTAGCTTCTTAACAAGCATATCAACTGCTCTTTTAGAACCTCTCTCTTTAGCGAAGTAGTTCTTTCTTATACCTCTTTCTATATAATTATCTTCAGAAGGCGTTCCTATTTCTTCACCTTTAGCGAGTTTTAATGCTAGTGCTACCATTTTAGGTAATGCATCCCTCATACCAACTGCGCTGTTTCTTGTTGATACTAAATAAACTTGTTTTTTATACATATCAGCACCTGGATTTTCTACATACATTCCAGACATTACTGGTATATTTAGTTGTTCTTTTACTGCTGTAGCTACAGCACCACAAGCTATACCATATCTTCCTGCATTAAAAGCTGGTCCAGCTATAAATAAATCTGGTTTATATTTTTCCACCATTTTTATTATTTCAGCTTGAGCTTCTTCTATGTTTTCAGCAAAGTATGAGTCACCACATATTATAGTAGCAACTATTTCTGCGCCACCTTTTTTTAATAAACCATTAAGTCCCATACCTGGTCCAACGACGCCTTCTCTAACTTCTGGTTTAATATTTGCATGTTCTTCTCCGCCTATTCCAGCGTAAAATTGGTTTATATAATGAACAATTTTTAACAAGTATTTCTCCCCCTTTCTAATGGGAATTTACAATTTTCTTCAACTATATTTTATATAATAAGCTTACAATCTTATACAGTATATTTAGAGAATTCTTCTCTTATTGGTTTTACTTCTCCAATTATTTCATCAACATCTAAAACCATTTCCATCATTCCACATTGTTCTTCGTAAACAGCCTCTTCACATTGATCTTTAATTTCTGGTTCAACTATATGATATACAGCAAGGCCTAAAGCAATTCCTGCTAGTGGCCCAGCATATGTTGGGTCTCCTGCTGCCACTGTTTCTGCTGAAAGTCCTGATGCTTCAGCCTCAGCTCCTCCAATAATTACAACCATGTTTTCAGCACCATACTTTTCAGTAAGGTCTTTTACTCTTTGTTGGATCTCCAGATCCATAGCTCCCGCAGCCGTTCAGACAAAGCATTCTGTTGATGCAAATACTACTTCCGCTCCAGCAGATTTTACACATTCTTCTATTGCTGGTCCTGGTATTCCGTCTCTATCTCCAATAGCGATAACTTTTTTCCCTTTTAACATTTTCATCTTCCTCTCGTGTTTATATTTTCCATTATTTCCTATTAACTTTAATTTAATTCTATATTTTTCAAATTTGCAGTTAATATTTCTTACAAATAAACTTTATAACATTAATATCCTTTAGCTGTTAAATTGTTAAATCCAACTTCACTAGTTGCTCCAGTTATAACTTGGATTTCAGCAAAAATAGAACCATCTGCTCCAAGGCTTCCCATGTGTCCACCAGCTATAATATCAGCGGCTTCCATATGCCCAATTATTTTTTTCATTGGAGGTAGCGTAATTACTTCATTAGCATTTCCCCCAGTTACAACTGCATCACCATGTGGAGTTGAGTCAGCAAGCGACTGAGAACTTCCATCTTGGCCTGCATACTCATCAGTTAAAAGTACAGTTTTAACTCCTTTTGCTGTTATCTTATTACAGTTCATAACAAGGTCAGCATCTGGATTACCAAAACCTTCTTCTGAAATTATAGCAGCATCAGCTCCTATGAATTCAACTAATTTTGCAACCATACTTGATGATCTTTCTTTATCTGCCAAATATACATTTTCATTTGTGATGATACATCCTATAAAGTTAATATCCTTACCATGTCTTTCATATAAATCTTCTATTATCGGATGATTCATATGAACATAACTTGGATTTTTGTCACAAGCTGAAACGCAATTACCGCTTACTATAGCTCCATCAAATATTTCTGTTGGATATATAAATGTAGGAATTATCTTCTTAGCATCTACTCCATAAACATACGTATCATGTAATAGCCCTTGTGTTTGAAGCATATACACATATACTACTTTGGGAAGTTCTGGGTATTGTTTAACCTGCTCGAGTAGTGGTAATGTTTCAAATGTTTTCACTTCATCAGGTTCAATATTTTTTCCAGCCAGTCCAAGATAAATAGCAGCTTTAAAGCCTACCATTCTTACAGCTTCTTCATGGTCGTGTTGCAATACTCCCTCTTTTGGTTCGCAAGTAATTACTAAGTTGTTTGTTTTCGAGAAAGGCGTGTATTTAGCTCCTTCTCCGCACATATCAACTATTCCTTCTTGGAATCCAACTATTTTACCAGTAGTTATAACCGCTGCTCCTTTAAGAACATGAGTTCTTCCTGAACCTACTGTATCAACCTTACTGATAAAGCCTGGGAATATTCCACCAGTACCTTCTACTTTAACTCTTGGTTCTATTACGTCTTTTACTGGAATTATTCTAACTTCCTCACCTGGTCTTGCTATATCAAAACTAATACTCTCTAGTCTCTCATCACCAGCAACCTCTTTTAATAATTCCTCTTGATGTACATAAAGAACTCCACCCTCTACCTTTGTTTCTGGTCCAAACTGAATATCTTTAATAAATATGTTTCCAATTTCTAGACGCAAAACATTCACCTCCTATAATCTAAAATATATATCTAATAACTTATAGCTTTTCTTACTATGTTTTTACTATAAGTGTTAGTACCAAATTATAATGTATTGTAGTAATCTTTTATAAAATTCTCTACATCATCTAATGAAGAAATTTTATCTGGTGTTATTGTATTAACTTTTTCTCCACCTTTGTATATAATCATTGTTGGAAGTCCCAAAACTCTTTGGCCTATAGCTGTTCTTCTTGCTCCGCCAATATTTAAAGAAGCAAATTTGATTTTATCTGAAAATTTTTCCTCAAGGCCATGTACTCCTGGCATAAGTTCTATGCATATTTCACATTTATCACCCCAAAAATCTACAAATACAGGTTTTTCTGATTGTAATACCTCTGCTTCAAAATTCTCTTTATTTAATTCTACCATTATTAATTTCCCTCCTGTTTTTTTATTCTGTACATAAAGATTATTAATCTTTATGCCTCCTAAAATTTTGTTACTCTATTTATAGTATTATCAAATTAACTAGTTTTTATATGATTTATAATATAACCTAATTAAATTTGTTTTCAATATAATGTTCAGCATGAGTCGCTGCTATTGCACCATCTGCTGCTGCAGTTATTACTTGTCTTAGTAATTTTACTCTTATGTCTCCTGCCGCATATACTCCTGGTATATTAGTTCTCATTTCTTCATCAGTAATAATGTCGCCTCGTTCGCTCATAGTAATCTTTCCTTTAAATAATTCTGAAATCGGAAGATATCCTACAAATACAAAACATCCATCCACTTTTAAATCACTAAGTTCACCTGTTTTAACATTTTTAAGCACTAAGCCCTCTAAGATTTCTTCGCCCTTGGCTTCCTCTATTATTGAATCCCAAACAAACTTTATTTTCGGATTTTTAAAAGCTTTTTCTTGAAGTGACTTAGCAGCCCTTAATTCATCTCTTCTATGTATTACTGTAACACTTTCACCAAATTTAGCTAAATATATAGCTTCAGATATAGCTGAATCTCCACCTCCAAAAACGGCAATATCTAGATCTGTAAAGAAGTCAGCATCACAAGTTGCACAATAAGAAACACCTTTTCCTCTTAGTTCTATTTCATTTTTAAATCCACCAAGTCTTGGATAAGCTCCTGTAGCAATTATAATTGTTTTAGCTTTGTAAGTTTCTTTCTTGCATTTAATTTCTTTGATTTCACCTTCAAGTTCAACTTCAACAACTTCTTCTTTAACAAACTTTGTTCCAAATTCTTCTGCTTGCTGTTTCATTCTTTTACTTAATGATGTTCCTGTACACTCTTCAATGGAACCTGGATAATTATCTAATTCATCAGTTGTAGTCGCTTGTCCACCGAACTTTGCTCTTTCAATTATTAAAGTATCCATTCTTGATCTTGCTGCGTAAAGTCCAGCAGATAATCCTGCAGGACCTCCGCCAATAATTATAGTATCGTAAATATGTTCCATAAATCGAACCTCCTCATTTTTCATGTGCCTAATTTATTGCATGATTTATTAAATCAGAATCTATAAGTTGAAAATCTAGTAATATTTTTTCATTCCATTGTGGTGTTTTAAAATCATTTAAAAATTTCTCTGTTGCCATAATGCTCTCTTCTATTATAGATAACGATTGCAAGTCAACTTTACTTAATTTCTCTTTGGATATGCAAATAGTTCTATAGGGAGTTTCATTTGGCTTTACACTACTCATTAAAGGGTGAGTTAATAATTTATGACCACCATGTATATTATCTCTAACTTTTTTCAAAATATCCATCATAGTTCCTTCAATAAATACTACCTTATATTTGCTTTCAAATTGCTTCTTTGACATTGGATTATTTGTTACAATAATTAATGGTTCTATCATTTA
>JBLHPD010000002.1:0-66015 GCA_047624165.1 Clostridium sp.
TATTAGTTTAGCCGAAATAGGAGATGTTAGGGCAAATCTTGAAAAAGGAGATGGTAATAAGCTAATTTTCCTTGATGACAAGGGAACCCTAATAAGTTCTTCACTATTTATTAAAATGGGTAAAAATATAGTTCCAAGCCTTTCGGGGAAAAACGATGATAAAGGAATTGAAGATATTGTTTTAGATAAAAGTGAATTTAGCAAACAGTATTCTTGGGCTAATGAGATTAATGCTAACGATAAAGGAGTAACTAAAGTAACTATTGAAGGGGTTTCTTATAATGCCTCTTATTCAACAATATCAGGGCTAAATTGGAAAATGATTTCATTGAAACCAGCATCTGTAGTTACAAATAAAATAAATTATTTAGTTAAGCTGAGTATAATAGTTTTAGTTGTGTCAATGATAGTGATAGTTTTATTGGCTTTTATCACAAGTGATGCAATGGTAAAAGGTATAAAGCACATAAAGGATATAGTTAACAAAACAGCGAATGGTGATTTAACGTTATTACTTAATATCAGCACCGGTGATGAATTAGAAGAATTAGCGCATGACTTTAATAATATGACTGGTAATCTAAACTCACTTATTCGGGATTTAAAAGAAAAGTTTGAAGCAGTACAAGGTACGGCAAGCAGTTTGATCGTTATATCAAAACAAAATAGTCTGACAATTGGAGAGGTAGCTAAATCAATAGAAGAGATATCTTCAGGAACGCAAGGACAAGCAAACCAAATTGAGGATGGAGCTACAGCTATTACTAACCTAGGCAATCAAATAGAAACAATCAGTGATAAATCAAATTTAATTGAAACGTTACTTAATAAGACAACACAGGATATTAATAAAGGTAATAATGATGTTGGAATACTTGAAGGCTCATATGCAAATCTTGAAACTTCATTGGGAAATGTTTATGAAATAATTAATGAATTAAATAAAAAATCAAATAATATTGCAGAGGTTACAAATGTTATAGCTGGGATTTCAGAGCAAACTAATCTTTTAGCACTAAATGCTTCTATTGAGGCAGCAAGGGCAGGGGAGTCAGGTAAAGGGTTTGCAGTAGTAGCAGATGAAGTAAAAAAACTTGCAGAACAATCAAAAGATTCATCTCTAGGTATTAAAAAAATTATTGATAGCATAATAACTGATACAAGTTCAGCAGTTGAATTTATGAATAAGACCAATGGAATTAACAAGATACAAAAGGATGCTGTAACAAATATAAATATGTCAATGCAAGGTATCACATCTTCCATTGATGAGGTATTGTCACAGGTGCAAGAAGAGCTTAAGGGGATAAAGACAACAACTGGAGATAAAGATAATGTAGTTTCAATGATTGAGGGTATATCTTCAGTTGCACAAGAAACTTCGGCCTCTACAGAGCAGATAGTTGCTTCTATGGAAGAGCAATCAGCTTCCGCAGAAGAAGTTAATGGCCATGCTGATAATCTTGTATTATTAATTGAGGAACTTCAAGTTAAACTTGAGATGTTTAAATTTGAATAATTAACATTATTCTAACAATATGTTTAAATATAAAAGTGTGTTTTGAAGCTAAAAGATGATTCCACTATCGTGAACTGCACCTTGTCTACTTGACAGGGGTCAGTTCATCGAGAAGGAGTCATCTTTTTATTTAAATTGATTCATTATGCTTTAAAATTTACTTGAGGCTAGATCCATCAGTTGAAAAGAAACGTTCGATATTCTTTTCAACTGATGGATCGAGAATTAATGGCGGCGCATGGTGCGGTTTCGTTCGGGCATCAATAATCATATTATTACAGGCCCAATGCTTGTTTTCATAATAGCTATTAACACCATAAATATCATGTGAAGGGTTACTTCTCGTAAATGTCACCCATAAAAAATTTTGTAGTGAGCAGCTTACAAAGGAACTGTTATCGCAAAGGATAATCATTGGACATGTTGGCATCGCACCTTTTGATTTAACTTCTAAGCATAACTCGTCTAATTGCTTTTGCGCCTTTTCATAGCTTGAAAATGCAGGCCCATTTATGGCGACAATCCCTGGCATTACTAAAATTGGGTTTTTGAAATTCAGTAAATCCGTAAGTTGTTCTGGCACATCACTACACAATTTTCTTTTTTGATCACCGCACGCAGCAATTATAACTTTACTACCTGTATTTAAACCTGTTCCCGAATAATCAAGGGTATCAATTGTTGTATTCGTTTGAAAATGAATGTCACGATGAAGATCGATTCGTTCAAGTATATATGTTAAGAATTCTATCTCTTTATGGGTATCTAATAGTTGATTTTCTTCAGCCGTGATAAATAAATATTTAGCTAGACTAACTTGCCCTGTTCCTAAAATTCGGTTGGCAATGGTGAGAATTTCAGCTGGTTGTTTGATCTTTTGGTACGGTGTGTATCGTTCGCTTCCAATTGCAAATAGCAATGGATGAACCCCAGCTGCATCTACAGCATGCACTTCTTTAACACCAGGGAATTCATATTTTACCGCATTACCTGTTAACTCATGAACGAGATCACCGAAAGAAGTGTCCTCTTGAGGAGGACGACCAACAACTGTAAATGGCCATATTCCGCTAGACTTCGCGTATACTTTATGCACTCTCATTAAAGGGAAATCATGAGTAAGACTATAATATCCAATGTGGTCACCAAAAGGTCCCTCCGGTTTTGTTTCACCTGGATGAATTTCACCTGTAATTATAAAATCAGCATCGAGACTAATACAATAACCATCAACATAAGTGTAACGAAAATTACGTCCTGAAAGAAGTCCTGCGAAGGTCATTTCACTCAGTCCCTCAGGTAAGGGCATGATGGCAGCTAGAGTATGGGCAGGAGGACCTCCTATAAAAATACTTACTTTAAGCGGAACACCAAGTTTGTTTGCTTTCTCTTGGTGAACGCCGATTCCACGGTGAGTTTGATAATGGAGTCCTACCTCTTTATTCATTTTATAATCGTTGCCACTAAGTTGAACACGATACATTCCTAAATTACTATTCATAATTCCAGGCTTTTGTGGATCTTCTGTATAAACTTGGGGCAAAGTAACAAACGCCCCTCCATCAGCTGGCCAATGGTGAATAAGCGGAATATCAGAAATTTGTATTTCAATAAATCCATTCAACTTATTTTTCGCTTTTTTAATGGGTAGTGCCTTTGAAGCTGCCCATGCTGTACTTAAATGTTTCAAGGGGTTTTTAAGTATACTCATTGGATTATTTCGTACTGCAATCACTTCCTTTGTTCCCTCAAGTGTATTCCTAAAAATAAACTTACTTCTATCTAGTGTGCCGAATAAATTTGATACCGCTCTAAATTTCGAGCCTTTAATATTTTCAAATAAAATTGCAGGTCCACCAGCTGTGTTAACTCTCATATGTATAGCTGCCATCTCAAGATTCGGGTCAACTTCTTCATGTACCCTAACTAATTGACCAGCTTTTTCTAAATCAAGAATACATTCTTCCAAATTATGATACATTTATTCAATCCTCATTTCTTTATTAAAATTTAATTATGTGCATTTTAATACTCTTAGTTAATTTAAATTTATCTCCATAAAGCCTGAATTAATTTTACTAATATAAATTATATTATATACGATTCTTAGTAGTCTATAACAATTTTATTTCATATAATAAAGTTTAATCTGATGATAGTTATACTATTATCAGATTCTGTAGGCAAAGTATGTCGCGTAATAGACTCGTATACTGTCTTGTTATTTGCTTAAATGTCTCTTATATGAAGGAAAACCGCATGCAAAAAATTTACTAGCAAAAATTTGATCCAATCATTATAATAGGAGGTAATGAATGATGAAAAGCCGTAAAAGTATTCACATACATAAAACAAAACCTTCGACATAGTTATTTTATTAGTATATAATAAAGCTTTATTTGACAAATTTAATGGTAGATTTAAAAAATATATAATGTTAGCATAAGATAACGGAACTTTTAATTAAAAGATAGATATATTTATTATATGGGAGGAATTATTATGAAAATGAATGAATTGCCAAAGTATTTTAAAGAAATTGATAATGAACTATGGTTTGAGGAAGTTGAAGTTGAGAAAAAAAATCTAAAAATAACTTATAAAATGAATAAATGTTTTTCATATTCAAAATCCCCTTACCAAGAAGTAGCTTTGATTGACACCGCTGCATTTGGACCTTGCCTTGTGCTTGACGGGGTAATGCAGACGACTTCTGCAGATGGTTTCATATATAATGAAATGATTACTCATATTCCAGTACTTACTCATAAAAATCCGCGAAATGTATTGGTAATTGGTGGAGGAGACTGTGGAGCAGTGAGAGAATTATCAAAGTATGATGAGCTTGAGACAATTGATATGGTGGAGCTTGATGAAGTAGTAACAAAAGAATGCATAAAATATCTTCCACAAATAACTGGAGTTTCTGATTTTGATAAAAGAATCAATTTTAAATTCGGAGACGGTGTTGAATATGTAAAGACTACTGATATTAAGTATGATGTGATAATGGTTGATTCACCTGATCCAGAAGGTCCAGCTAAGGATTTGTTTGGAGAAGAATTTTATAAGAACGTAAAGAAATCATTAAATTCTGACGGAGTAATGGTATGTCAAAGTGAATCGCCAATGCTTCATCGTAATATAATTGAGAATACAAGAAAGATATTAAAGAATAACTTTAAATTTGTAAGGACATATATAGCATTTGTTCCCACTTATCCAGGCGGATTATGGAGTTTTACAATGGCTTCAGATGTTTATGACCCTATCAATATGGATGTAAATAGATTGCCACAAGAAACTCGTTATTTAACAAAGAAAATAGCTAAATCTTGTTTTGATCTTCCGAATTTCATTAGCGATCTAAAATAGAATTAATATATGATATGTTTAATAGTAGTGTTGAAAACAAAACAATGTAAATTAAGATAAGCTACACAACTTATCTTAATTCACATTGTTTTTCTGTTTTCACAGTGTTTAAAAAATATATGTTATGTTAAACGAGCAAAGAGGGCAACATATTATAAACTAATAAAACTTAACTTACAATCAACAAGAGGGGTGTATAAAAATGGAATTTATCAATGGTATATTTAATAAAAAAACTCAAAAGGTAATAAATGATTATAAAGATAAACTCCCTGAAGATATACAATATATTGATTCATATATTGAGATAATCAAATTAGCATTAGTTAAGAATAATATAACTACTGTTGAATTATTTTACTCATTTGATGGCAGAGAATTATTTGATAAGATCAAGAATGAAAATTCATCTAAGAACATTTTAGTGTTATACAAAGGACATATTGACGATCTAATTGCAAAAAATGGATATATTAATGTATATCACTCTAAACGGGGTAGTTACTCTTTAGTTGTTTTTCAACATCAATTTATATATGAAGAATTATTTGGAGTCGAATTATGGAATGATGGGAGTTCAACACCTCATAAAATACATACATTTAATTGTTACATTTCAGAAAAAATCAATTATTTTGCAGGAATGAAGTGTGAAGTTATGGGTATAGGTATAGGGAATATCAACAAGAAGCAGTATGAAAATTTGATGGAAGAATATCATAACACAGTTAAAATACCCAAAAATAAAACAACCACAGGTAAAGTAGCAATATATACAGGCATTGCATCTACAATTGGGGCTGGATTGCTTGTAGGATTAAAATTATGGCCAAAAAAAAATAAAAGATAATACAGAAAATTATATATTTAATAAAAATCACGCTTATCCTAGCGTGATTTTTTTACATGAGATTTAATAGTTATCCAATATTGCCTAAAATCCGTTTTTGTTCACTATATTGCTACGATTATATTGAATAATGTATAAAATGCCAGTTAGTTGCTAAACCATCCTCATCATTACAAGAATCCATGCACATTGGAGCCATGACTATTCTATTTTTTAAGTCCATATCTTTTATTTTTAAATTACTAAACAATTTTGACATTTGTGATCGCCTCTTTCTTATACAGTCTAGTGTAGTGATATTTTTAGTGAAAATATGAAATTGTAGTTTCATAGTAGTATGCCAAACGAAAAGATATTTTATGAAACAAAATTCAATTGCTAATGATGCATAGTATATTGTGGACAGTATAGGTTAATAATATAAAAAAACGAAAAATCATTATAAATTAATGTATACTTGGGAGTTGATTCGTAAGTGTTAGATATTTGGATGTGTGTAGGGAACATAAGAGGTGCTACAGAAGGTAAATTATTTTCAAGTTATGGAGAGATCTTTCGAGTGATTAACAAAACTGTATTAATTAGAATGGATAAAGAAATAAAACTATCTGTTAGTATAGAAGAAATAAATAGTTTTTTTAGAAAAATAGAAAATAGCTATTTAGTTTATGGAGCATGGACTACTAAAAATTGTAATAATTTGTTAAGGAAATTACTTAACCTGAAGTTAAGTAAGAAATTAGGATATAGGAGAGTAAATCTAGATGTTTTTGATAATATTACTCTTCATAGAATTTATACAGAATTATTATTATATATCTATAAAGTAAGGTCAGATGAACTTCTCATACAATTTTCTACAATAATAAAATATCAATTGGAGTCATTAAACATGATTTATGTGAATAAAGATTTACTTGATTTCGATGAAGAATTCGAGCAAATAATAGTACAGTTTAGAAAGATATATGAGTTTTGCAATTCGATAGAATCGAATGCTAAATCAATTGAATTAGATTATCGAAGTGAAATAATAAACCAACTAATGGAAAAAAGAAAAGAAATAAATAAGCTGAATTTATTGATGCTAGATGAAATTAGCAAATAGTGTATGATCTCATGCGCTTTACTATTTTACATAAGATATTCAATATATAGTTACTATCTTTAGGGGATGAGCATGAACAAGTCACAGGAAACGGAACGAAGTGGACAAGTTATGGTCTGCTTATTTATTAGCTAATTCTCTTGCTGCTATTATTTAAGGTTACTTAAATGATATAATAAAAAGTAAAAAGTAAAAAGTAATTTCAATTTATTAGTAGAGCTAGCTTATTCAAAAGTGTTGGGGAGAGGAATATTACGATATTTATGATGAGGATTAATCTATTTGAAGATTTTTACTCTAAGTTCTAGAGGGGTGGTGTACAAAATGAAATTTCAAAGATATCAAATTTTTGCAATAATAATAGCATTTATATTTATATTTTATGGTATCGCTGAATCAATTTTCAAGTTTAATGTAAATAAGAATATTGTTGATTCTATATCTTTTATACTAGTAGTGGTTGCGGGTGGTTTAATACTTAACGGTAATAAGAAAAAATAGAATTGTGTTTCCTAATTGAATTGAGGGTACACCTCAATTAATCAAATATTTTAAGATAATAAGTGAAAATTTGCAAATAAAAAAGAAGATGAATAACCTAAAAATACAATTTTAGGTATTCATCTTAACATTAGGTGCTTTAGGTTCAAGGTTCAATTGGAGTAGGTTCATTTTGTTTTCTTAGACCATACATCATATCAACTTTCATTCTTGCAGCTAATAACTGTATTATTGCAATGTCAACAAACTCAGGGGCTGCACTTTCAAAATTCTGTTCGGCTTGTTGTAATTCCGTAATAGCTTGAGTAATTCCAGTAGTCATAGTTTCTATCTCCCTATATATAGATTTAATTTACTATATATATGCATCGAAACATACTCAACCGGTTTAATTTTCACGTCCGGAAATTTATGCTCTATGCATCGATCTTCAACTGTTACTATACTTGTCTTGTACACTTCTGCCATCTCTAAGAATGTCCATTTACAATTAGATTGTATTTTATAAGGTATGTGCGAAAAGTAAGCTTTAGACCAATACATTTGATGAAATTACCCAGTTACATCCCTTGTTGTAAAACATATTGTAGCTTCTGTGCTTTATTTGATTTTTATCTCATATAATATAATTCAATTGTCTTTATTTGATGACTAAAAGATATTTCACAATTCAACGAGAAATGGTAAGACTTTATACTTAGAATATAGGAGGTAAGTATGCTTTGGAAATTAAGAACCTCTATTTTATTTAAATATATTAAACTACTGATATTTAGATATAAAGATGATGATTTATCCTCAATGAGTGCACAAATCACATATTATTTGATAATATCTTTTTTCCCTTTTTTAATTTTTTTAATTAATTTGATAAGCTTTACGCCACTTTCAAAAGAAATGTTGTTTACAAGTTTTAATATGTTTCTTCCTGATGAAACAGGTAATTTATTAAAGAATATGGCTGTACGGACTTTGCAAGATAAAAGTAAAATTCTTTTATTATTAGGTATGATAGGAAGTCTTTGGGTAGCTTCTAAAGGAATATCTGCTGTTATTAGAGGACTTAATAAAGCTTATCATATAGAGGAGAATCGAAATTTTATTAAACTTAATTTAATAGCTATAATTTCCACCACTGGAATAACAATTATGATAATTCTTTCACTTATCATGATTGTATTTGGCGAGAGTATAGGTAATTATATCTTTGGGTTTGTAGGAGCAAAGGATTTGTTTAATATTATTTGGCCATTCGTAAGATATTGTATTCCTCTTGGTATAATGCTTATAACATTTTATTTATTATTTAAATATGTGCCTAATAGAAAGTTGAACTTTACTAATGTTATAGTAGGAACTGTTTTTACAACCGTTAGCTGGGTTACTATTTCTTTAATATTTTCTTTCTACGTAAATAACTTTGAAAATTATGGAAAAGTATATGGAAGCTTAGGTGGAGTTATTGTTTTAATAAGTTGGCTATATCTTGGCGCCTTAACAATTCTCATTGGGGGAGAATTAAATGCTATTAGTAGATATTTTCAAAATAAAGAAAAATTTAAAAAATATGAATCCTTTAAGTCAAATATTACAGAAAATAAATTCAGCCAGCACACCTGATTAAAAGGTTGGATCTATCTGTATTACTATAAAATAAAGTCGCCCTAATCGCCATAGAACGCCAATTAGGGCGGCTTTATTTTTAATACGGTGTTTTAGAAAATTATTTAGTTTTTATTTGCCTATAAACTGTTGAGTCCAGTAGATAGTTCCATCTGATTTTTTCGCTACTCCTACGCCTATTTCAGTGTAGTTTTTACTTAAGATATTTGCTTTATGTCCCGCAGAGTTCATCCAACCAGTCATTACGGATGCTGGAGTTGGTTGACCGTATGCGATGTTCTCACCGGCTGACATATACTTAATTCCAAAGTTTTTCATCATATCAAACGGTGAACCATAAGTTGGTGATGTATGAGAAAAGTAATTTTTGTCTATCATGTCTTGTGATTTATATCTGGCTACTCTTGAAAGTTCCCAGTTAGCCTTTAATGGAGCAAGTCCAACCTTTGCTCTCTCTTTATTAACCAAAACTACTACTTGACCTTCGAGTGTTGTGGTAACGGTTGAACTTGGTACTTTAATTATTTGATTTGGATAGATCTTGTCGGGATTTGTTATTTGAGGATTAACAGCTAAGAGCTCAGAAACACCTACCTTATACTTAACACATATCTTCCATAGGCTATCCCCTGTCTTAATGGTATAGTTAATGGTATCTTGCGCATATACTACTGAACTAATTCCTGTTGTTACTAAAATGCATAAAGTTAATATTAATGCTTTTAAAGATTTCTTCATCTTATGTACCCCACCTTTTTAATTTTAATATACAGTGTGAATGGCACTCTGTATACTATATATACTAGTCTATCATCTAAGTTAAGCTTGTATTTTATTTGTTAATGGGATATATGGATTAATATTACATACATATGTATTAATATTAATTATATGAAGTCTTGGAAGGCTTTTATAGCCAAGTATGAGGATTATAGAAGCAGGAATATTAATTATTTTATGTAATATATTCCAATGGACTGATTTTGACATCTAAATCTCGAATTTTTTCTCGATATACTTTAATTGCAAGGTACCCAGAAATTATTAAAGAACTTGCTTCTGATATTGGAAATGATATCCATATTCCGGTTAATCCAATTAAATTACTTAGAATAAATGCCAGTGGTAATAAAATAATAATCTGTCTTGCAAAAGATATAATAAGGCTTACTTCTGCCTTACCAAGCGCTTGAAAAACCACTGAAAGAACTATTACTACCCCAGAGAACGTAAACCCTATACTGATAATTCTTAAACACTCAATTCCAATTGATTCCATCTGTGGTGTACTGCTAAATAGCATAAGTAGTTGCCTTGGGAATATTACAAAAACAGTCGTACCAACCAGCATTATTGCGCACGCAAATATGCAACCATACTTGACAGTTTCCAGGACCCTATGCTTGTTTTTTGCGCCATAATTATAGCCAATTATAGGCATGAGCCCCTGTGTCAAACCGAATACAGGCATATATATAAAAGACTGTAATTTGAAGTATGCGCCAAATACTGCAACAGCAGTTCCAGAAAATCCTGCTAAAATCAAATTGATACCAGATACCATTATGGAATTTAACATTTGCATAAATATAGCAGGGATTCCAACTTTGAATATTTCAACTGTGATGTTGCTAGTATAATGAAATTTTTTTAAATTTAGTTTTAGTCCATTGTTGTTTCTAAGTACGAGTTTAAGTGCATATAGCATAGCACATATTTGACCAACGACCGTTGCTATTGCTGCTCCCTTCACACCTAATTCAGGGAAAAATAACAATCCGAAAATAAGAATTGGATCAAGAATAATGTTGGTTATCGCACCTAATAATTGTATTCTCATAGAACTTAACATGTCACCAGTAGATCTTAAAATATTCATGCACACTTCTGATATAATGCTACCAAATGAAAACAACATAATAATTCGAGTATAATCTACTGTATATTTAATAACAACAGGGTCGTCAGTAAACAGCTTAGAAAACATTTTGGGTACAAATGTTGAACAAATCGCAAGAAAAATTCCCAATACAATACCTATTGCAAATCCATGTTCTGCCGTATTTATCGCATCATCTTTGTTCCCCTCACCCAGTTTTCTTGACATAAATGAGTTAATTCCCACGCCAAATCCAACAAATATTGATACTATTATTAATTGTATTGGAAAAGCTATGGATAAAGCAGTAAGCGCCTGCTCTGATATTTTTGCTACAAACATACTGTCTACAACATTATATAGCGCTTGCACAATCATCGACAACATTGCTGGCAAAGACATTTTTATGATCAGCTTCTTTATATCCATATTCCCTAATTTATACATATTTTCTTTCATTGTTAATACTCCTTCAATATCTTTATATTATTTACCATTTTGGCTATTATACTTCTTATTTTTTCAATATCAGCACTAGGAATGTTATCAATGAGAATATCTTCCCATCCGTTCAAGACTTCTGTAATGCTGGGCAATATATTTATTCCTTTAACGGTTAAATATATGCCCTTTTCTCGTCTATCATTTTCACTAACAACTCTATTAACATAATCATATTTTTCAAGATGGGTGATTATTTTCGTTATAGTGGCTTTATTAAATAAAAAGAATTCATTGATTTTAGTTTGATTATCCGCATTATTATCTCTTAAAAATAACAATACTTCCGCTTGAACTTTATTTAGATTATATTTTTTTAACTTAACATCTACATAATTATTTTCGTTTCTATATAATATCGAAATATTTCTTCCTATTATTTTACGTATATTTTCCACCTCCCATAATAGTTGCCCAAGAAACCATTGTACTCCATAATGGGTTCTTGGGCAACTATTATATCTATTATCAATGTATAGAGAAAATTAGAAATTAATGTAAAAATATAATAATAGGATTAGCATATAATAAATTTAATGAATATAATAAAAAGATTTAAGTATTCATAAGAAAAAAGAGCCAATTAGGCTCTTTTGTTTTGTTTATTATCTTTTGTATTGTCATTAACCTGTTCATTACTTAGCACTTTTGTAAGACCACCGGTCGCTGATTCAATATTTAATTGAAAATTAGTTTTAGATTTTTTTGTTTCTTTAAACTTGTTTTTATTCATAATTAGTCTCCTCCAATTTTACTGTATTTACTCAGTATTTGGTGCAAGTAACAGCACTATAAATACCTAGCATTTTTAATAGTATAACCAAAATGCAATCTCACTATTATTTTATCAGTAATTTTTTTGAAATGATCAATATATCTTCTGTTACGATATATAGAGGAAATTGGGAATCAATATAGAAATATAATTTATGAAATTTAAATAATTAGAGTGGTATATTTATGGTGTGAAAACATATAAGAAGATAACAGAAAAATTTAGCGAAGGGAACCCATTATTATAATGGATTCCCTTTTATATTTCTGAAAAACTTCTTACTTATACATTTTTTAAACTTTAAATTTTAAACTTATTGACCTCATCAAGCATTCCACTTGTCATAGTGCTAAGTATTTTTGCTGCCGATACTACTTCCTCTGTAGACGCATTCATCTCTTCGGATGATGCTGAAATTTCTTCTGAAGATGCTGAAACTTCAAGTGCAACTGACGACACTTCCTCAACTCTTGCCAATATAGAATTTTTATCTTTATCTATACTATTAGCTGAGTTTTTTACGGTTTCTATTTTAGGAATTACTTCACTTACTGATTCTATAATTTTTCTAAAAGATATTATTGAACTATTTATAATATCAACTTGATTTATAAGTTCATCGTCCATAATTAGAGAATCTTGAACTATAACATCAGTCTCTTTTGATATAACACTAATTAACTGACTAATATTTTCAGATGATACCTTTGATTGCTCAGCAAGTTTTCTTATCTCATCAGCTACCACAGAAAATCCTCGTCCTGATTCTCCCGCTCTTGCTGCCTCAATAGCAGCATTTAATGCTAATAAGTTTGTTTGCTCTGCAATACTATTTATTATATTAGTAATATCATTTATTTTGTTTATATCCTTCCCAAGCCCAATAATTTTGCCGTTAAAAGTCTTAAATGAATCCCCAACTTTTGTTACAGACTCATTTAATTTATTCATATCTCCGCTAGACTCGTTTGCCCTTAAACTAATTTCTCTAGAAGTTGAATCTACAACTTGTATTTCACTGACCATTCCAGACAACTTATTGCTAAATTCATTGAGAATATCAGTTACATTTATTAAATCCTCTGCTTGCGTACCTGTTCCTTGTGCAATTTCATTTATTGCAAGAGCAACATTTTCTGATGCACTTGAAATCTCATCTGCAACTGAAGATAGGTTACCTGATTGCACATTAACATTTAAAGAATTTTCCTTTATCCTAGTAATCATTTGTCTTAGTGACTGTTGCATTGTTTTCATTGAATTTGTCATATCTCCAATTTCATCCTTTAGCTTTAAATATTTAGGTGAAATCTCTAGACTTAAATTACCTTTTGCTAATAAATCCAAATGTTTTGATGTTGATTTTATTCCTTTGGATATACTGCTTGCAATTATATATACTACTGCAAATCCAATTAATATAAATATTATGGATGATATTATAGTAGATATCTTCAGGCTATCCAGTTCAGATAGTATCTCTGTGCCAGAAACTACAACTGCGACTGACCACTCAGTTCCACTTACAGGAGCATATCCTACGTATTTATCTACACCAGCGAATTTGTATTCACCTATTCCAGTTTTACCTTGAGCCATCAACTTTTCAATATTTACTAAATCTAATAAAGAATCATCTTTTTTAGCCTCTTCAATAGCATTATACATTTTTGTAACTAAATCTTTATTGCTATGTGCAATAGTTGTTCCATCCTTTGTTATCATAAATGCATTACCGGTTTCTCCGAATTTGACCTGATTAGTTAATACACTTAACTTATTACTGTCTCCTGTTGAAATCAGTACTCCATTAACTTCATTATTATTTATAATCGGAACTGCATATACCACCACTATTTGTCCATTTGCTTTACTTTTTAATGGATTCGATACATTATTTTCACCTGATAATGCTTTTTGAAAATATACCCTATCCTTAATGTTAGTGCTTGTTCCATCGGTGTATTTTATATCACCATTTTTATCTGCAATACCCATCTTTAAGTTTCCACTTCTTTTAACCTCTTCTAAAAAAATTGGCATTTTCTTTTCTAGTGTAATTTTAAGATCCTTTATATCATTTCTTGACGCTATAACCGCTAATGCATTTAACTGACCTTCAACCCTTCCTTGAATGTTACTTGCTGATTGTTCTGCAATCTTAGGTAAAGTTTTCCCTAGATTAGAGGTTAGGGCCTTATTCGAGTTTATGAAAGATACTATAGCAAGTCCTAAACACATAACCCCCATTAATAGCCCTAAAGATAATAGTAGTTTTGATTTTATACTCTTCATACTTTCCTCCTTTGTTATTGTCATTGACTCTTATCTTTTCTAATTAAAATTCAATCTTATCAAATAAAGTTCAATATTCATTTTATATATTTCGTTATAATAACCTAATACTTTATCCTATTCCGCAATATTTTTTATAATTTCTATTGTTTTATCGTATATTAATACAAAAATTTCTTTTTATGTGCATATTTCTTGAAATTTTTCTTAAAACTAATATTAACTAGTAAGTTAGCTGTTGTTATAATTTGTTGTTTAATTGAAACTATCCACATTAACATTTAACTTCATAGGTCTATTGTGGATAGATTTGTTAATGATTTTATTGTTGTTATTATGAAGGGCATATAAACTAAGCAAGGATTACTATATATAAGAGGGGTCACATACATTTCATAGATTTGGGTATATTAATATTGGAATATCTATTTTTAAGATGCAAAATATTTTTTATAAGGGAAGATCCTACAATGGCGCATATAGACAAAAAAAATAACCAACAAGGCAAAAAACTTAATCAAAAGACAAAGAGTGAATTAGACAAAATGAATGTAGAAGCTGCTAATGAAATAGGATTTTCTAAATTATCTAAAAAATATGGAAAAGATAAAAATAAGTATTCATAGATAGCAGAAGGGAGATGTAATAAGACATCTCCCTTCTGCTATCTATATTTAATCTTCTATCTTGAAAGTGAGACCATGTTCAATAAGCTTCTTTTTTATTATTGTAAGTGCCCTAGGTCCGAATCCATGAAAAGCAATCAATTCCTCTTCTTTATACAGAGTTAACTGTTCTAATGTTTCAATCCCTGCTCTTTGTAGTACTCTTTGAGCAGGTTGACTAATTTTATCTGAATTTATTAAAATACTAATTAGTAGATGTTCATTTCTCATGATTTTCTCCTTTATATTTAACAGATTTATATATTTATATAATAGCATAAATAAATTATTGTTTATTAATCAAAAGGTAAATTTTTTAATAAAACGCTATAATAAAATAGTTATATATAAACAATTTGAGATAAAAATGGTATAATTAAATTAGTTTATTTTGTGTATGCTGGTGGTTATATCATACTCATAGTTACTTTAGTATATTGGGTAGCGCCTACATCAATTTGTAAGTCGATTTATTATAATGAAAATAAAGATGAAAAAAGAATAAGAGGTGCATAAAATGAAGGTATATCTTTTCAAAATACTTTCTTTCTTTAAAAGCATAAGAAGTCGGATAATACTTTCTATAGCACTAACAGCTGTTATATCCTCCCTATTAGTCGGATTTTTAAGTATAAAATTCAGTACGACAACAATAGAGGATGAGGCGAATCAGAAGCTAAGCTATATGGCAAAATCCTATGCCAATTTTTTGGATGGATACTTTAGTGAAGTTTCAAAAGTAGTAAATATATTGTATTATGATTTACAAAATAATATAGATAGATCTAAAATCCATGATGATAAATACATAGAACAGTTAATAAAACGTATAGAGTCGACAGTTAAAATGCAAGCTCAGAACTCTTCTCAGGGAAAAACCGCATATGTATATTTTAATCCTAGGCTTACAGGCAAGGTGCATGATGTATATTATGCAGATCAGGATGGAGACGGTAATGTTGAACGGCAAAGCGTAGTGCCTATGGAATATTATACTGATAATTTCAATATCACTGAGGATAAATCCTGGTGGTTCACACCTGTTTCTACACATAGGGATTATTGGGGTAAGCCTTATAATTGGAAGATGGATAATGGGAAAGTGGTAGAATTTATGTCCTATACAAGGGCTATATATCTGGGGAATGAACTCTTGTGTGTGGTAGGTAGTGATTTTACATATGATAATATAAGAGAAAAAATAGATAGTATAAAAATATATAGGTCAGGTTTTGCATTCCTTCTTAACAGTAATTATGAGATAATATCCTACCCATTATATAAAGGAAATGAAAATATTGCAGACATTAATAAAGACCAATTTAAACAAAGTATTGATAATTTAAAAGAAGAGGATACATCTATAATAAAGTATAAATCCACTGATGGCAGTAAAAAGGTAACATCACTGGCAAAAATGAGTAATGGTTGGATTATCGGGATGACTGCAGATGAGAAGGAAATACTCAGTAGGATGATTTCTTTAAGGGGATTTCTATATATTCTAATAGGAATTCTATCAATACTTTCAATATTACTATCCCTTCGTTTGGGTAATAAGATATCAAAACCTATAATTGCAATTTCGAACATAGTTAGAAATGTTGGAGATTCAAATTATAGAGTAGATATTCCTGGGGAATACTTGCAGCGAAAGGATGAAATAGGAATACTCTCGGTATCAATAAAGACAATGAGTGAGAAGATTACTGATGATCTTGAAGAGATAAACTATCAGAACAATATACTTAAGTACGATGCACTGACAAATGCTACAAAGAAGGATTATTTCAGACAGCTGGTAAATACATATATTAATGATACTGAGCAAAGTATACATAATGCAGCAATGATGATAATTAATATTGATAACTTCAGGGTAATAAATGAAACCATGAGTTATGATACAGGGAATATGCTTCTGTGCGAAATAGCTAGGAGATTATTTTCAAATATTAGTAAATTAGATTTACTATCAAGAACAGATGGAGACGAGTTTACCATATTTTTCAAAAAAATAGAGGATTCGAAGGACATGACACATAGAATTGATATGATTTTTTTATTATTCAATAATCCGTTTAATGTATATAGTGAAGAAATTTTTGTATCAATAAGTGCTGGAATAAGTATTTACCCAGATGATAGTTGCTACCATGATGAACTATTTAAAAATGCATGCTCAGCAGTGAATCATGTAAAATCAAATAAAAAGAATAGGTATGAGTTCTACCAAAGGAGTATAAATAAAATAACTACAGAAAATTACGAGATAATTAATAATTTAAGGTATGCACTCAGCAGGGATGAATTTGAATTATATTATCAGCCACAGATAGATATTCAAAAAAATATGTTTATAGGAGTTGAAGCACTATTAAGATGGAATAGCCCTAAGGGGAGAATACCCCCAAGTAAATTTATTCCCCTTGCAGAAGAAAGCAATATTATAATACCTATTGGAGAATGGGTTTTAAGTGAAGCATGCAAAATGGGCGTTAAATTAATGGATTTGGGCTTCAAAGTTAAAGTTGGAGTTAATATTTCTGCCATGCAATTTAAAGAGATATATCTTGTCGAATTAATTAAAAATACATTCAAGGAAACTGGCCTTCCACCAAGTTTTCTTGATATTGAAATAACAGAAAGCATTTTGATGGATAATAGTATTATTACAGAACAAATACTCAAAAAACTTAAAGATATGGGGGTAGGATTATCCATTGATGATTTTGGTACAGGATATTCATCACTTGCATATCTGAAAAATTATGTTGTAGACAAACTGAAAATAGACAGATCATTTATAAAAGATATACCATATAATGATGATGGAACAATTGCAAAAGCAATAATAAATCTTTCAAAGGGTTTAGGAATAAAAGTAATTGCTGAAGGTATAGAAGAAAAGGAGCAACTTGAATTTCTTCTAAAAAACGGTTGCGATGAAGTTCAGGGCTATTATTATTCCAAACCGATTCCAGAAGATGAAATTATTGCCTATATAAGAGAATTTGACACCAAAAACTGATATATGGTAGATACACATGGAGGTGAAGGTAATGGAACAAATATATGACGTAGTTATTATTGGTTCAGGAGTTATAGGAAGTGCAGTCGCAAGGGAAATAGCAAGATATGATTTGAAAATAGCTGTACTTGAAAAGGAACTGGATGTTTGCCTTGAAACAAGTGGTAGAAATTCAGGGGTATTACATGCCGGGTTTAATAATATTCAGGGATCTCTTATGGCTAAGTACTGTGTAGAGGGAAACTTGGGGTTTGATAAGGTAGCGAAAGAACTGGATATTCCCTTTAATAGAACAGGTAAAATTGTAGTTGGATTTAATGAAGATGATAAGGTGAAACTTAGGCAGTTAAAAGAACAAGGGGATAAAAATGGTGTTCCTGGTTTAGAAATCATAGGAAAAGACAGAATAAAAGAATTAGCACCTTATGTAGATGGTGAGTTTGCTATGTATTCACCGTCAACGGGAATATTTAATCCTTTTATCTATACAATAGCATTGGCAGAAAATGCATATAAAAATGGAGTAGATTTTCATTTGGATAATAAAGTAATGGGTATAAATAGAGAAGAAGATATTTATAAAATTAAAACGATAAAAGATACATATAAAACTAAATGGATAATAAATTGTGCAGGATTAAATTCCGATAAAATTGCAAGGATGATGGGTATCGAAGATTACACGATTTATCCATGTCGAGGAGAGTACTTTGTATTAGATCAAAAGGTAGGAGACTATCTAAAAATACCTGTTTACCCTGTTCCAAATATTAAAGAAGGAGGACTTGGTATTCATCTTACGCCTACAATGGATGGAAACATACTCATAGGACCTAGTACTCAGTATATTGATGAAAGAAATGATTATTCTGCCACTAAGGAAATAATGGACTTATTAATAAGAGATGGAGAAAGGATATTTCCTTATATAAAAAGAGAATTCTTTATTCGAAATTTTACTGGAATAAGACCTAAACTTGTAAGCCAAAGTAAGGGTGGATATGCTGATTTTGTAATAGAGGAAAAAGAAGAAATACCTAATGTAATAAATCTTATTGGAATAGAGTCCCCTGGATTAACAAGTGCATTGCCAATAGCTAGAAGAGTAGTAGAACTTTTGGGACGAAAATTATCATTGATAGAAAAAGATAATTTTGACCCTTATAAAAAAGGAATACTGTGTTTTAAAGACCAAACGGAAGAAAAGAAAAGAGAACTAATAAAAAGTAACCCGAATTATGGTGAAATTATTTGTAGATGTGAAACTATAACCAAACAAGAAATTTTAGAAGCAATTAATAATCCACTTAATGTAGAAACTGTTATCGGCGTGAAAAATAGAACAAGGGCCATGATGGGAAGATGTCAGGGAGGATATTGCCAGACTAGAATTGTAGAGTTAATCATGAAAGAAAAGAATAAGAAGGAAGAAGAAGTTACCTATGCTCGGAAAAATGGAAATATGTTCGTGGGGAAGGTGAGGAACTAATGGCTATTAATAAAGATGTGGTCATTATTGGTGGAGGTCCTGCGGGACTTGCTGCAGCAGTGAAATTAAAACAGCAGGGAATAAATGATATATTGATTATTGAAAGGGAAAAACTTCCTGGGGGAATACTTAGACAATGTATACATGATGGGTTTGGTATGACAAGATTCAAAGAAGCATTAAGTGGACCGGAATATGCTGCTAAATTTATAGAAAAAGTAGAGAATATGGGCATAGAGTATATTACAAATACAACAGTACTTTCGATTACGCCGAACAAAAGAATAATAACTGCATCTAGTGAGGGGCTGATTGAATATAATGTGAAAGCAGTCGTCATTACAACAGGATGTAGAGAAAGAACAAGAGGCGCCATAAGTATACCAGGAACAAGGCCGGCAGGTGTTTATACAGCTGGAGTAGTCCAAGCTTATGTAAATCTTAGAAATATTATGGTAGGTAAAAAGGTAATCATATTGGGATCAGGAGATATAGGCTTAATCATGGCGAGGCGTATGACCCTTGAAGGTGCGAAGGTAAAAGCAGTTTTTGAAGTGCTGCCTTATGCTAGTGGACTACAAAGGAATATTGAACAATGTTTAAATGATTATAATATACCCTTATACTTAAGTCATACTGTAACAAATATCAAAGGTAATAAGAGGATTTATGGTATTACAGTAAGCCGAGTTGATGAGAATATGAAACCTATACCCGGAACCCAGAAAGATTATGAGTGTGATACCCTGATATTATCAGTAGGACTTATACCTGAAAATGAACTCTCACTTATGGCAGGGGTAGAACTAGACAATAGAACAAAAGGGGCTATCGTAGATGAAAACTATCAAACAAATATTGAGGGCATATTTGCAGCAGGAAATGTTCTTCATGTTCATGATTTAGTGGATTTCGTTTCAATAGAAGCAGAAAGCCTAGCAGAGGCAGTAGCGGATTATATTAAAAAAGGTGAATTACCTAACTGTAATATAGAAATAGAGACAGACAATAATGTCAGTCATACTATCCCTCAAAAAATAAGTGGTCAAAAGGATTTCAAACTATCAATGAGAGTAAAAAAACCATTTAAAAATTGTAGAGTAGAGATTTTACAAAATGATCATATAGTAAAATCAATAAAAATGAGAAAAGCAATTCCAGCAGAAATGATACAAATAGAAGTTAAAAGAGAAGACCTAAAATCATTAGATAACTTAAAGGTGGTTGTTAAAAATGATTAGACAATTTACATGTATTTTATGTCCAAATGGATGTGACTTAGAAGCTCAATTGAATGGTAATGAAATTATATCTATTGAAGGTGCACAATGCGTACGTGGAAAAAAATATGTAGAACAGGAATTAATTAATCCACAAAGGAATATCGCCACATCAGTAAAGGTTGATGGAGGGAATATGCCACTCGTTAGTGTGAGACTTACTCGGGCAATATGTAAAGACAAAATATTTAAGGTTATGGATGAAATAAAGAAAGTTAAAATCCAGGCTCCTGTATCAATAGGTCAGGTAATAATTAGTAATGTACTTGGTTTAGAAAGTGATGTTATAGCCACAAAAAATGTAGAGGAATTAAAAAAATGATGCTATAGTCATGGTGGTTGTGTGAAAATAAGGAAGGGTGATAGAATGAATGAAATATTAAATCAAATAGAATTACCTAAAATAGTAAAGGTAAAACAAACATTCACAAGACCTAAGCTTTACGATATTGAAAAGGAAATAAGAGCAAAAATACTAGAGCAAAAAGTGCTTGAAAAAATTCGAAAGGGGTCTAAAATAGCCATAACAGGTGGAAGTCGTGGCATATCAAATTACCAGACTATAATGAGGGTGATTGTTTCAATTGTAAAAGAGTATGGAGGAGAACCTTTTATTGTGCCGGCTATGGGAAGTCATGGTGGCGGAACGGGGGAAGGCCAGAGAAAAATCCTTGCAAAGCTGGGAATTACAGAAGAACTTATAGGGGCTCCCATCATCTCTTCTGCTGAAACAGTGGAAGTTGGTATTTCAGATAAAGGACTCCCTGTGTATGTGGATAAGTACGCTTATGAAGCCGATGGGATTATATTATTAAATAGAGTAAAATTGCATACCTCCTTTAGGGGGAAATATGAGAGTGGTCTTGTGAAAATGATTGCAATTGGCTTAGGAAAAAGAAAAGGGGCAGATATGACCCATTCCTTAAGATTTGAAAATATGGCTGAAAATATTGTAAGTATGGCAAAAGTTTCATTAGACAAATTGAATATACTATTTGGAGTTGCTACCATAGAGAATGGGTATGATGAAACCGCAGAAATACACATTGTTAGAAAAGAAAAAATAATGGAGATAGAGCCTCAATTACTGGAAAGATCTAAAGAGCTCATGTCCAAAATATATTTAGAGAAAATAGATGTACTTATCGTAAAAGAATTAGGTAAAAATATAAGCGGTACGGGTATGGACACGAATATAATCGGAAGGTACCACACAAAGGCAGCCAGTGGGGGACCTGATGTAACAAAGCTTGGGGTTTTAGATATTACCGATAAATCCGATGGCAATGCCAATGGAATGGGGCTAGCTGATTATACTACAAAAAAACTTTGTGACAAAATAAACTTCCCTGCTACCTATCTCAATGTAATAACATCCACAGAACCAAACAGTGTAAAGCTACCTATGGTATTAGATAACGACAAACTGGTGTTGCAAGTAGCGGTAAAGGCATGTGGAATTAGGGATATTAAAAAAATAAAAATGGTTATTATAGAGAATACAAAACATTTAGACGAAATATATATTTCTGAATATGCAATGGAAGAAGTGAAGAAATATAAAAATGTTGAAATACTCGGGAGTCCAAAGGAAATAGAATTTGATAAAAATATGAATTTGAAAGTATTTTAAATTTAAAAAATTTACTAAGTGTAAAGGAGGAATTTAATTATGAGATTATCGACAATAAGATTATATGGCATGGAAGTGGCAGGTATTATAACTTTAAAAGGTGTTGTACCTGTTGGCTTAGTGAATGAAAAATATAACAAGAGGTGGAATACTGATACGCTGGAAATTATTAAATCGGGCCAACTTGAAGAAATAAACAATTGGTATCGTGATGGAGGTAAAGAAGAATTAGAAGGGCTTACAGGTGAGGTTATTCCTTTTGAAGAAGCTAAATTTGCTCCATTATATCGTCATCCAAGAAAAATATTTGGCATAGGACTTAATTATGCAGAGCATGCATCTGATTTAGCTGAGAAAGCTCCGAGTACAGAGCCTGCAAGCTTTTTTAAACCTGATACAACTATTATTGGACATGGAGATACAATAAAAATACCACTTCAATCTGAAAAGACTACTGGAGAAGCGGAACTGGGAATAATTTTTGGAAGGGAATGTGAAAACGTTGAGATAGAAGATTGGTCTAGTGTGATTGCAGGTTATACAACAATAATTGATATGACAGCAGAAGATATTTTAAGAAAAAATCCTAGATATTTGACACGCTGTAAAAGTTTTGAAACCTTCTTTAGCTTTGGACCACAATTGGTTACTCCTGATGAGGTTGAAGACGTTTTAAAACTAAAAGTATCTACTGTATTAAATGGAAATGTAATAGCACAAAATACTGTTAGCAATATGACTTTTTTACCAGATTATTTGGTTTCATTTCACTCAAAAGTTATGAAAATGTTTCCAGGTGATATTATTTCAACGGGTACACCTGGAGCTGCTCACATTAATCATGGTGATGTTGTGGAATGCTTGATTTATGGATTTGAAAGTTTAGTTAATCCAGTTATTGATAAAAAAACAATAAAATAACGCACTTTTGATTTAAAATTAGGGGCACTTAAAAATGAAAAATAGAAAATTGACGAAGGAGGTTGATGATTATGGCTTGGGGAAATAAAACTGAAAAAATGTTAGTTGTGGTTGAGAGTAAGCCTGATAATAACGAATGGAATATCCCTTATGAATTGAATTACAACGATGAAAAGTTTGAAATAAAAGATCCAATTAGGAGTATGAAGCTTTTTAATAATGCAGTCAGATATAAATGCAATATTGACGGAAAAGCAATTGAGTTATTTAATGAAGGCGAAGAATGGTGGATTTTAATATAAGAGCAACCATAAGATTCCAATTAATGGCGCGACCTCAGGAGTCGTAACAATAACATATTAAACAGGGAAAAGAGGTATAATAAGCGTGGACAGGAAAGTTTCATAATTAATATTTTTGACTAGGAGAGGATTGTTGTGAAAAAATTAATTTTAGTAACATCACCACCAGCAAGTGGAAAAACTTATATCGCAAAAAAGCTTGCTGAGGCATTACGCCATGTTGTGTATCTTGATAAAGATACACTCATAAAACTGTCGAAACAAGTTTTTGTTGTAGCAGGTGAAGAATACAACAGAAGTTCAGATTTTTTTAATGAAAATATACGTGATTATGAATACGAAACAATAGTAGCACTTGCACTGGAAGCTCTGAATTATGATGATATTGTGCTAATTAATGCACCATTTACAAAAGAAATACGAGATTTGAACTATATCAGAAGGCTAAAATCAATATTGAAAGAGAAAAATGCATCTTTAGTCGTTATTTGGGTAGAAACTTCAATACATGTAACCCAGCAAAGAATGATTGATAGGAATTCTGATAGGGATACATGGAAACTTGAGAATTGGAATGAATATATTGCAGGGACTAATTTTGATATTCCTATTGCGTTGGATGATCCTTGTGTAAAAGATGATTTGCTTATCTTCAAAAACTCTTCTGATGAAGAATTCACCGATTCATTAACAAAAACAATAGATATACTAGAAGAATCTTCGGGTAGAAAATAAATGATTTAACAATTCTACATATACCCGTATATATATTTAAATATCTTTTGTAATATGAATAAGATTACAAAAGATATTAAAAATACGATACCTACAGTTCTATCTTCATTTTCATCTCTGAATGGATCTTCATGCAATTTTACGCCTTTACGCGCTTTATTTTTTTAAATTTTAAACAAATAAATCCCCCCAGCCTATTAATTTTATATTCATTGTAGGACTTGGTACTATTAATATTCTATGCGTTTACAGGTTTTGAGTCCATAGCTGTTGCCGCAGAAGATATGGTAAGCTTATAGTTTATATTCTGACCACATTAATAATCCCCCCTCTTAGGCAGCAAAAACGTTATATCTTAATAGTTTATGTGATAAAAATGAGTAGGACTATTTCATGTTCGAAATAGTCCTACTCATTTTTGTATTTAATTATTTTAGTAATTTTAGTAATATTCCACCATATTGAAATATTACTGGTGCAAATACTAATGAAACTATAGTCATAAGCTTTATAAGTATATTCATTGATGGTCCTGAAGTATCCTTAAATGGATCACCGACAGTATCTCCAACAACACTGGCTTTATGACAATCACTTCCTTTTCCACCGTGATTTCCAACTTCGATAAATTTCTTCGCATTATCCCATGCGCCACCTGAGTTAGCCATAAATATTGCCAGTAAAACACCACTACTTACTGCTCCTGCCAGTAATCCACCTAAAGCTTCTGCCCCTAAAAGCATTCCAACAACTATTGGAACAAGAATAGCCAATATTCCTGGTAATATCATTTCTTTTAAAGCTGCTGCTGTAGATATGTCTACACATTTTTTATAATCTGGAGTTCCAGTTCCTTCCATAAGACCCGGTATTACTTTAAATTGTCTTCTAACCTCTTGTATCATTTCATTAGCAGCTTTACTAACTGATTCCATAGTTAAAGCTCCAAATAAAAATGGTAACATAGCGCCTATAAGCAATCCAACTAAGGTAACAGGTTGTAGCAAATTAATAGCAGTTAATTGAACTTTTTGTGCATATGATGCAAATAAAGCTAAAGCGGTAAGTGCTGCAGAGCCTATGGCAAAACCTTTGCCAATAGCAGCTGTTGTATTTCCAACTGAATCTAGTTTGTCGGTAACTTCGCGTACGCTTGCAGGAAGTTTTGACATTTCTGCAATTCCACCTGCATTATCTGCTATTGGACCATAAGCATCAACAGCTACTGTTAATCCAGCAGTAGACAACATTCCTACTGCTGCTAATGAAATACCATATAGACCCATAAGATTATTTGAGTATCCTCCCATAGCAAAGTAAGATGCTAAAACACCTACTGCTATAAACATAATAGGGTATACTGTTGATTTCATTCCTACTGCCAAACCTGATATAATTGTTGTGGCAGCGCCAGTTTTAGATTGATATGCAATGTTTTTTACATGTTTGTACTCTGCTGATGTATATATCTCTGTAATCTTGCCAATGATCATACCAACAATTAAGCCTATAGCAATTGGTACAAACGCTTTAAAGTCATTGAACATATACTTACTTAAAACAGCTGCAGAAACAATTACGATTCCTCCACCAATATAAGTACCTGTATCTAAGGTTTTTTGAGGATTAGCATTTTTACTCTTTCTAGCTATAAATACTCCTATAATAGATGCTAAAATTCCTATTGAGGCTAGAGCAAAAGGATATGCGGTTCCTGTTCCATCTTTATATAATAATGAACCTAAAGTCAATGCGGATATGATAGAGCCAACATATGATTCAAATAGATCTGCACCCATTCCAGCTACGTCCCCAACATTATCTCCAACGTTATCTGCTATTACTGCTGGGTTTCTTGGATCATCTTCTGGGATTCCTATTTCAACTTTACCAACTAAGTCAGCTCCAACGTCTGCTGCTTTAGTATATATTCCACCGCCTACACGAGCGAATAAAGCTATAGAACTAGCTCCTAATCCAAATCCTGTTAAAAAATCTACGTTATTATTAAATACTATGTATAAAATTCCTAGGCCAACTATCCCTAGTCCTACAACGGATAATCCCATTACAGCTCCACCTGAAAATGCAATTTGAAGAGCCTTCGCTTGTCCGTGTCTTGCTGCCTCAGCTGTTCTAACATTAGCTTTAGTAGCAACTTTCATTCCAAAATAACCTGCTAAAATAGAAAAAATTGCCCCTAAAACGAAACAAACTGCTGTTTGCCAGTTTATGAAAATTAATATTAAGGGAGCCACTACTGAAATAAAGATAGCCAGGTAAGTGTACTCTCTTTTTAAGAATGCCATAGCACCCTCTTCTATGTACCCTGCTATTTCTTTCATCCTATCGTTACCCGCACTTTCCTTAGTTACACCATTAGCTAATAAAAATGCACATAAAAGTGAAACTAGACCACAAACGATGCTTATAAAATAACTATTATTCAATTTTTCATTCCCCCTAAATATAAGTATATTTATTTAACTAAATTCAACATTTTATAGTTATAGCAAAATATATTGCTGAAACTATGGTAATTCCGGTAGCATTGATTTGAAGATTTCTTTTGCTTCTTGCAAAAATAAGTAGGAGAATTTCCTTCTGTAAGTCAAGTAAATCCATTAGCTTTGCTAGGCCACATCTTAACAGAGAATCTATGAGCGAACTAGTAAAATGTGCACACCTCCTTATTCGCTAAATACACGATATTTTATCATAATATGAGAGAACTTGCAATAAAATGTAATGCTAAACAGAGCTGAAGTATAATTTTTTTTAACCACTAATTTAACTTTTTCGCAAGCTACTTCCTATATAATGAAAAATGATACTAATAATTTATGATTGTGGGGATATTGCAATTGACAATATATATAACTATGTATAAAATGGTATTAGGTAATGTTAAAATATAAAAAATGAGGTGCTTTATGAGCGTGTACGTATCTAAATAGATTAAATTTTATAATTAAATAAATCTTTAAAAAGGGTATAGTATACCTTTATTTGTTGTGGATTTATTTAGTAATATCTATGAAGATATATATCCACAAAGTGCCGTTATAGTTATAATGGATGGATAATTCCATCTCTTATGAAGTTACGTATTTTAGCTGTGGGAGTATCCATGGCTTTTTTTGTTTTGCAGATAAATAAGACCTTTGCAAAATGAGTTATATAGAAAATGGTAATGAGATTTATAAAGGATTAGTATCTTCATAGAACAAATTGCTTGATATGAGGAGAGATAGAAATGAATATAAAAACATTTAATAAGTTGCAATATAATGAACTAAAGGGAATTGTAAAGTCTTATTGTGTAAGTGGACTCGGAAAAAATTTAATAGATAGATTAAAGCCAAGTAGCAGCTTAAAAGTTGTCCAAAATAGGCTTAATGAAACTAGTGAGGGTAGAGCTTTATTAGATACTGTAGGGCATATTCCATTAGAAGGAATCTTTAATATAAAAAGTATTATAGAGAATATGCAAAAGGGGTCAATACTAGAGCCAGAGGAATTAACAAAGATCTGTAACTTTTTGAGGGGCTGCAGAAAAATTAAGGCTTTCATGATGGGAAAAGAACTTTACGCTCCAACTTTAAGTAGTTATGGTAATTAAATTACAGAATTTAAAACTATAGAGGAAGAAATTGATTTTTCTATAAGAGGGAATTTAGTAGATTCAAATGCAAGTAAAGAGCTTAAGAAAATTAGAAGACATATAGAAGATACGGATAGTAAAATACAAGAAAAATTAGAGAAGTTTTTAAAAAGCAGTACAAATAAAACTTTTATACAAGAGTTTTTTGTCAGCAAGCGAAATGATAGATATACTATTCCTATAAAGGCGGCCTATAAAAATCAAGTTCCGGGGATAATTGTAGAAACATCATCTAAAGGATCTACTGCATTTATAGAACCAAGTGTTATTTCAAAACATACGACAGAGATGGTGCTATTAAAGTCAGAGGAAGCTTTAGAAGAATATAAAATATTAGTTGCATTAACTGAGTTAATATATGATAACTCAAAGGAAATTAATATCAATATAGAGGTAATATCAGAGTATGATATGATTTTTTCGAAAGCTAAATATAGTAGAGATATAGATGGAATAAAGCCTAAATTAAATGATTATGGATATAAAAATATTGCGGAGGGTAAGCATCCATTGTTAAAAGGAAATATAGTACCTTTAGATTTTAGTATCGGAATAAATTATAGAGCATTAATAATAACGGGGCCTAATGCAGGGGGGAAAACTGTGGTGTTAAAAACGGTTGGACTCTTAACTTTAGCGGTGCAATCAGGTTTTCATATTGCAGATGATCAAAGCATAGAAAACTCCTTAAGCACATTTTCCTCGCATGTAAAGAATTTAGCTGAGATGATTAATAGTAGTAACAAATCTACGCTAATATTATGTGACGAAATAGGAAGTGGAACTGATCCTAATGAAGGGGCTGGCCTCGCAATTGCAATACTCGAGGAACTTTACCATAAAGGATGCATCATTATGGCCACCACTCATTATGGAGAAATTAAGAACTATTCTAAGAGGCATAGCGATTTTGAAAATGCAGCAATGCAGTTTCAAAAGGATACATTGGAGCCTATGTATAACCTTATTACGGGGAAATCAGGGGAGAGCAATGCTCTTTGGATTTCTAAGAAAATGGGTATAAAGGACACTATCCTTGAAAAGGCAAAAAAGTATGCGGAGGATAAGGATTATAATTTAGAATTAGTAAAAGCAAGTAAGGTAAAAAAGAAAAAAGACGAAGAAGATATACTTAGTATAAAAACTTATAATTATAAAATAGGGGATAAGATGTTTCTTATTGAGTATAATGATTTTGATATTGTGTATAAACCTATAGACAACTTTAATAATATAACGGTGTTATATAAGGACGACTTCCTAGAGGTTAATGAAAAAAGGCTAAGACTAGAGCTTGAGGCTGCGGATTTATACCCAGAGGATTATGACCTTAATACATTATTTGTGGATTTTCAGCAGCGAAAGCTAGAAAGAGACATTGAGAGAGGATCTAAGAAGGCATTAAAGAAAATTCAAAAGGAAATAAGAAATAACAATAGCTAAAAAAGGGAATAAGGTTTAGGTTTAAGTTAAACTATTTTTTGCAAAAGACTTGACATGTACCCCACAGGCACCATTATAGTTAATTTAAAGGTTAGCTAACTTTTAAGTTTATTGGAGGTGTTATTAATGAATATTAAAATTGTATCGGAAAAAACTGGATTGACAAAAAAGGCTATTAAATATTATGAAAGTGAAGGATTGATTAGTCCTTTTAAAAATAATGATAACAACTATAGAGAGTATACTGATAATGATATTGTAAAACTTAATTTAATTGGTGCATTAAGAGTTATAGAGATACCAATAAGTGAAATAAAGTGTTTAGTAGAGGGGGATAAAGGTCTACAGGATATTATGAATGATACTCTAATAAAAGTGACTGAAACTATAAACAATTTAGAAAAAACTAAACTTATTATTAGTAATCTTATTAATAAAGAAACAAAAGATTACTATAGTATTGGTGAACAAGTTATGAAACTAAGAGAAACCTTAGAGCTTTCAATTATTGAAAAAAATGAGTTTGTGTCAACTACTTTAATTAAAATTTTCCCTGGAAACTTTGGAAAAATATTTGTAAGTTGCTATAAACCCTTTTTAAATATTACTATAGACAATAATGAAAAGAAAGAAGCATGGTTAAAACTTGTAGAGTTTTTGGATGATTTAGATGAATTAGATGATACTAATCCATTTATTAAAGGCATGAACAGTATAGATATTAATAAAATTAATTGCCATGCTGAAAAAACTAATAATAATGTACTAAATCTTTTAAGTGGAGATATTACTTTAAGAGAAAAATACAAGAAAAATATTATATCAATGATAAATTCTATAAATGAAAATGAAGAACTTAGGAAAAGTATTAAAGAATCATTCATTAATGCTAAGAGTATGCTTAATAGTATTGGGGAAGTTGATAATGATTTTGACATATATTTAGAAATTTTAAATGAGGATTATAAAAGATATAGAGAAATAGGTAAGGAAATATATAAACAAGCAAGTAATGAAATAGGATTAAACTTAAGTTGGGAGGAATTTGTAGAAAGTCTATAAAATTAATTTAAATAAGCATCTATATTAATTTGTAGATGCTTATTTTTACTATTTTATTTCTGTATCCAATAAATAGAAAAAAGATTATGCTAGCAAAGTTAGCTATTGTGGCTATGGTATTATCGAGTATTTTCTTGAATTTTAGTCTATATATTTTAAATATTTTCGTAAATTTTATTCCAGTTCCTTTAACTGGCGATGTTCTAATAAAAAACCTAATTAATATTGTCGTATTCAGCAGTCTAGGAGCAGCTACTGCTTATTTAGCCATAAAAGATGTAGAAAAAGTAGATCTCGTTAATTAAATAAAAAAACGACTAAAAAGTCTTTGGTCATTACGACTTTATAAATAATTCAAATATTAGCTTTTCCTTTTTCTTATAACATTTTATATTTCCGAAATGAAGCTTTACAATATCCTTAACAATAGATAGACCTAGACCACTACCCTCCTCACTTCTGGATTGATCCTTTTTGTATAATCTTTCAAAAAAACTATCTACTTCTGCTTCAGAAATTGGCTCCTTAGGGACATTACTCAAAGAAAAAACTCCATAGTTTACATTATTAAGCTTTTCTTTAGAAATTTTAATATTAATTACAGTATTTGGTTTAGAGTACTTTAAAGAATTACTTAGAAGATTATTTACTGCCCTTGCAAGCAGATCAGAATCACCATAGATGTAAACAGGTTCATTTGACAACTCCAGTTCTAGCTTTAATGACTTTTTCTCAAATACAATTTCTTCATCCTCAAATAGTTGTCTTGCTAATTCATTTAATTCTAAGTTTTCATTGTTTAAAACTATTTCCTTTGAAGAAAGTTTTGAATATTGGAAAAAATCCTCCATCATAATTGCAAGAAACAAACCTTTACGTTCTATGATGTTGATATATTTATTCATTTCTCCCTTAGAATCATATTTTTCTTTCTTAATCATATCAATATATCCAAGAATGGTTGTAAGCGGAGTTCGTATGTCATGAGAAATATTGGTGAGAAATTCGCTTCTTTTCTGATCTTCCTTATCTGATTCAGAGGCCATAAAATTGATGTCTTCTGCAAGGTCTCTTAATTCATTTCTATATTTAATGGGAGCTCTGTGAGTCAAATCACCCTCTGCAATAATTGCCACAGAGGCTTTTATTTTAGAAATATAGGATATTCTTCCCCCTATAAGCAGGAAGAAGCATATTAGAAACCCTATTAAAGCGTAAACTAGCATACCTGTGTCATCTTGTCCATATCTTAAATAAACATAATATAAGAAGTATCCATCTTTCAAATAGTCACAACCAGAAATTTTAAAAACATTATTATCAGTTTTTGAATTAGAATATTCTTTTTTACCACTTATAATCTCATTCTTATCAATAGCGAGTAAGCCTTTATTACTTCCGGCTACAACAGTACCAGTAGCATCCACTACATAAAAGCTGTAACCAAACTTGAAGCTATATTTTCTATCTAAAAGCTGCTGTAATTCAGGATGATTATTAAGGTTGCTACTGTTAAGATCTTTCTCTAAGCCGGTAATACTTTCAGAATAGATATTATTTATTCTGGAGGTAGAATTTTCACTATATAAACCTATTCCTTGATTTTTAATCATTATAGCAGCAGTCAAGGAAATCACTAAAGAGATTAATGAAATTATAACCAATTCACCCTTAAGCTTAATAATCCTTCTCAACCTTATACCCCATTCCCCAAATAGTTTTTATATATTTACCTTCTTTAACTTTATCACCTAATTTTTCTCTTAGATTACGCATATGAACAATTACACTGTTATCATTTTCTAAAAAGATTTCTTTCCATATCAATTGATACAGCACTTTAGTTGAATATACTCGTCCCTTATTTGAGGCTAAGGTGCTCAGAATATCAAATTCTTTTGGAGTTAATATAATTTCTTCTCTGCATTTTTGTACTGTATGTTCTAAAAGATTGATTTCTAAGTCCTTTACTTTTAATATGCTATTAGCATCAGGGACATTAATATTAACAGTCCTTTTTATTATTGCAAGAACTCTTAAAGATAATTCTGCAAAGTCAAAAGGCTTAACCACATAATCATCACACCCCTTGGTAAAGCCCTTTATTTTGTCTATTTGCTCACTTTTAGCAGTTAAAAGAATTACAGGTGTATCACAAAACTCTCTCAGCTTGGCGAGCATTGCATAGCCATCCATTTTGGGCATCATAATATCTAATAATATCAGTGAAAAAGATTTATTTTTAGTGATTTCTAAACCTTCTTCACCATCACAGGCATAATCGACTTCATAATCTTCCCTAGAAAAATAATTTCCAAGCATTTCTCTTATGTCTAGATCATCATCCACAATCAATATTTTATTCTGCATGCTAACACCTATCCCTAAGTTTTTTTCTTTATTATACCATTTTAAATTTCGGTTAAGTATAAATAGATAAATCAGATGGTTTTACTTTTCTAAGAATAAAAAGTCCATAAATTAATATAGGTAGCATTACTATAATAGATGCTATAGCATTAGGTACAGATATAGTAAAATATGCTTTGCGAATACCTCCACCGACAGCAATTTCTCTAAGACTGCCCAAAATATCAAATATAGCATGAATAATAATTGCTGGATATATAGTTTTATTTCTTAAAACACATGCTGCAAAAAATACTCCAATAAACATTCCGTATGTAATTTGCGTAAGACTAGCAAGCAATGAAAAATGATGTAAAATAAAATGAACTATATGAGTTGAACCAAATAATAAACTTGATAAAATTACTGAAAGGTAACATCCTTCTTTTGTACTTCCCCACTTTCGAAGCATTACACCTAAAACTACACCCCGGCATAGTACCTCTTCAAACAATCCTGTAGATAAATAGGTTAATATGAAAAGTATAATTACAAACGGTTTTGATTTATCTATAACAATACTGCCATCTATTAATCCTGCTCCATTAATAAAAGAAAATATTATCATAGGCCATATAATCCATAAGTCCTTCCACTGTTTAGGGCTAGTAAATCCTGAACTTTTCAATAAGTTAAATCGCTTTAAAATCATTATTAAGACAAAGCTAGCAAATGTTTGTTCAAATATACCTGTTGCATATTCACTAGATTGATGATCTAAAAAAGGTGAAAAGATTGGATCCATAGGTATAAATGTAAATGAAACAATAACAAGAATTAGAATAATTGAAAAAATCACAGGTTTCTCAAAGGCATAAGTTCTTAGTTTGTGCATTTATGTTTCTCCTTTTTAAATATTTTATTTGCAGATTTTAAGTGAATCATCCAAGTAACTTCCTATTTTTAAAATTTAATCGGCTATATCTACAATTATAAAATATAAAAAGTATGAAATTTATGTTTTAAAAATAAGTAAATTATAAAGATTACAATTTAAAAGCACTTAAATTCTTTCTTTTATACTATTTATTAAATCCATTGTCTAGATCTAATTTTGCCTGTAATATGAAATGATTGAACTTAGTCGTAAAAAGTGTTATAATGTCAATGGTAAACTGAGTAAAATGTTTTTACTACATAAAAATCAAGTATAAAATTGCAATTAATAAGAGAACATATGGAAGAGCTTATTTTTATAGGCTCTTTTTTAGTGATAAAGAGAGGTAATAATATGATAAAAGTTGATAACTTGTCCTACTCATTTCCGCAAAAGGATCTATATAATAACATTTCATTTACATTAGAGGATGGAGAGCATTGTGCTTTTATAGGAGCAAATGGCAGCGGTAAAAGTACACTGATAGATATAATTATGGATCCGGAAAAATATATTTTCGACGGCACGCTCGAGATAGACCCAAATTGTAGAATTGGGTATGTGAGTCAATTTTCACAACTTGGCGATACAAAAGAAATTACAGTTTTCGAATATATAGGGGAAAAATTTATTAAACTACAAAATGAAATAACATCTATTTGCAGCGAAATGGAAACATCTTCGGATATTGATCCTTTACTAGAGAAGTATCAACAAGCTTTAGACGCATTTGATGCAATTAATGGGGATGATTTTGAGAATAACATTAATAAAAACCTAAATCTTGCAAACTTAATGAAGTATAAAGATCTAATGATATCTGAAATTAGTGGTGGGGAATTCAAGCTTATTCAAGTAATTAAGGAAATGCTAAATAGCCCAGACTTAATGATTATGGATGAACCCGATGTATTTTTGGACTTTGAAAACCTTAATGCTCTTAAAAACCTAATTAATTCGCGTATTGGAACAATGTTGATTATTACGCATAACAGATATATATTAAATCATTGTTTTAACAAAATTCTGCACCTTGAAAACATGGAGCTCCAAGAGTTTGAGGGAAGCTATATTGATTATAATTTCTCATTACTTCAAACTAAAATTGAACTGCAAGAACTAGCGGCTGTTGATAATGAAGAACTTGAGAGAAACGAGATCTTAATAAATAAACTAAGATATTTCGCATCTGAACATTCTCAATCTTCTAAAGGGAAAGGTGTAAATCCTAGAGTTAAAATTCAAGAAAGATTGGAAAAACGTAGAATTAAATCGCCATTTGTAGATATTAGAGAGCCGAATATAAATTTAGTTATAGATAATGAAATAGAAGAAACTATTGCTTTAAAAGTTAATGATTATAGTGTAGCCTTTGATGATATGCTTCTGGAAAATATTAACTTTGAGATTAAATCTACTGATAAAGTAGCTCTTGTCGGTTCAAATGGTACCGGGAAAACGACAATACTTCAAGAAATCTTTAAAAATAATCATGATTCTATTGAGATTAATGAAGATGTTGAAGTGGCTTATTTATCTCAACTTCAAGGCAAAACACTAAATGAGTCTAATACCATACTTGAAGAGTTCTTAGATGCTGGTTTTAAAACTAATCAAGCGGTTATAGCATATGTTTCTGGGTATGGTTTCGAAGAAGAAGCCATTAATCAAAAAATAGGGGCTTTATCTGGTGGAGAAAAAAATATACTGCAATTGGCTAAGGTTGCTGCTAGTAAAGCAAACATGTTGCTTCTTGATGAACCGACAAGTCATTTAGACACCTATTCACAAATAGCACTGGAAAAAGCCATAGAAAACTATAAAGGTGCGATTCTTATGATTTCTCATGATTTCTATTCTATAGTAAACTGTATGGATTTTGTTTTACTAATTGAAGATAAGACAATTAGAAAAATGAGTATGCGAAAATTTAGAAAGATGATTTATGCTAGTCATTTTGATAGAGACTATCTAGAAATTGAACAAAAGAAAAAATTAGTTGAAACAAAAATAGAACTGGCTTTAAAAGATACTGATTTTACGCTTGCAAAAGTTTTATCGCAGGAGTTAGAAGAGCTGATTAAGTTATTCTAAGTTTAGTGAGTAGTTAAGATTATTTATCTAATAAAAAACAACTATTTAAAAGGAAATAACGCTCAAACGCAGAATACATATATGAAAGATTATTATTTTAAGGAGGTCAAATAAATGTCAAAAATCGAAATTCCAAAAGATAAAGATGAAATAAAACGACAAATTAAAGCCTTACAGAGCCAATTACCTATAGATGATAAGAAAAGAGATAGCAAAAGTAAGCAAATACATCAAGATGAAATTAAAGCCCTTAAAAAAGCATTAGGTGGCAAATAAGATATATTAATTATTTATATAAGTCACACAGATGCCCGTAAGTGAAAAGAAAAGGATTAAGGCGCAAAATGCTGTAATCCTTTTCTTTTTATTAAAAATGAGTCTATATTGTAGTAATTGGAGTTCCATGTTTATATGATTTCTCCTTGTATTTATTAGTACACAAATAACTTGGAACTAATTGACTAAATATTATATTCAAAATATAATGTATATATATTTCACAAAAAAGGAGGTAAATAGTATGTCAGATATAACGAAACAAGCTTTAGCACAATCATTAAAAAATTTAATGAATACTACTCCTTTAGCTAAAATTACGGTTAATAATATTGTTAAAGTGTGTAATGTAAATCGTCGTACATTTTATTATCACTTTCAAGATATATATGCACTTTTAGAGTGGATTTTTAAAAATGAAGTTGCAAATGTAATGGAAGAAAATAAAACCTATAAGACATGGCAAGAGGGGTTTTTGAGAATATTTTATTATTTGAGTGAAAACCGCAAAATGGTGCTAAATACTTATAACTCAATTGGTCGAGACAAATTAGAAACTCACTTATACAGTGCAGTGTACAATCTGGTTTTAAATGTTGTAGATGAAATTACCTTAGGCAAAGAAGTGTATGAAAAAAGAAAGGAATTTGTAGTGAATTTTTATAAGGTTGCTCTTGTTGGCTTATTGCTTGAATGGATAAGAAAAAATATGATAGAAAATCCAGAGGAAATTATTGATAATCTTAGTAAAATAATAAGTGGAGATACCCATAAAGCTTTATTAGAAATCAAAATACCTTAATAGTATTATAAATAAAAGCTATGAAATTAAGTTTTTAAACTCATATTTCATAGCTTTTTATTCTTTATATTTCAAATAAGCTTAAATTAAACCTTCTAAACTGGTATTGATTAATAATTTTTTGATAATTCCTTCAGCAGGTAATGGTCTTCCACTATACAGTGCTTTAGCTGCTTTAGTAACAACACGTACATCATATTGGCTAGGGTATATTTCAGGTGGATTTTTTTCAAGTCCAAGTAAAGTATATACAGCCATAATAGCAGAACGAACTGAATATTCAACAGTAAATACACAATCATCTTTAACTTCTGCAAATTGACCTAAAAATGCAAGGTTTGTACTACCTGTAGGTACAATTTGTGGTCTATCTCCTTTAACACGAGGCATAAACTGACTTGTAACATAAGGCATGATAGAAGGAATTACAATACATGTTTCAATGTATTCATGCATATCTTTTTCATCAATTCCTAAATGATATAAAAGCTCTTGTAATAATTCGCTGCCAGTACAGGCACTCATTTTCTTTTTAATAAAATCACCTTCATTGTTAGGGAATAAAGCATATGCCCATATAACTATAACATCATCTGGTTGATTAGTAAATTGAGGTTGTCTATTAACAGTAACACTTAATAACCACTTTGAGTCTTTAACTGTTATTATTCCGCCTGTTGCAGTTTGATGTGGAGCGAATTCTCTTTCAGCAAATTTCTCCATAAGTTTTCTCATTTTAGGACCTTTAGCAGTTATTGTATATGATTCCCATGTAGTTTTATCAATATCACTACAGAATACTTCTGGTTTTCCGAACGCGCCATCTTTTTCAGCTATTTTTTTCCACAGACTCCAGCAGGCACCTTCACTTCTATCGAGTACTGGCGCTTTATCCATATTTCCAAGTGTAGCATTTTCAGTCATGGATCCATTAGTAAAGAATACTAAATCATTTTCTGTAGTTTTAATAAGTTCTTCTTTTTTTCCATTACGAGTTAAATGAATTCCTGTAACTGTTTTTTTATCTGCAGTTATATCTATATCTAAATCAGTTACTTTTGTATTTAAGTCAAATACTACTCCTTGTGACTCTAACAATTTTTTTAGTGGAAGAATCATTGAATCGTATTGATTATATTTAGTGAAAACTAACCCTTTCATTTTATTCATTCCTGGCATTAGATGTATAAAACGATGCATATAACGTTTCATTTCAACAAGAGCGTGCCAATTTTCAAATGCAAACATACTTCTCCAATATAACCAAAAATCCGTTTCTAAGAATGAAGCATCAAAAAATTGTTCAACAGTAGTTGCACCTAAAGAATCTTCGGTTGCAAGAAATAATTTAGTAAGTTGCTTAACATGATTTTGTGCTAGTCCAAGAGTTGAAAAATCAAGTTTTTCTCCACGGTTAGCAATAGCACGACAATTAGAGTAGTTAGGATCAGCATTATTTAATTCTCTAAATTCATCTAAAACAGTTCGTTCAGGTTCTTCTAATGATGGTACTTTACCGAATAAATCCCACATACATTCATAATGCTCTTCCATTTCTCTTCCGCCAAGTGCAACATATCCATCTTTTGCATTTCCAGCACCGTCCATAGAACCACCAAGAATATTTTTTTGTTCTAAAACAGTAATATTTTTACCGTCCATATGACCATCACGGATTAGGTATTCAGCAGCCGCGAGTGAAGCTATACCTCCACCAATTAGATATGCTTTTTTATTTTCAATTCCTTCAGGTTTTAATGTTTTAATTCTTTCATAATTTACCACAATTAATCTATCTCCTTTGATTTTAAAATTTTAGTTTGCTTATAGAATCAATCAGTATGTTTTATATTTAACATATAAAAAATTTATGTTGGAGTGTCTATAACAATAATATAATTTTTATGAAAGAGAGTAAATCATCAAAATACGTAGAGTGTGCAAATTTGTAACAAAACCTTTGATTTGTGAGAGTTAATCTTCAAAATATAAGACTTATTACTTTATTTAAGTGTATCTAATATCTTCCTAAATTCTTCTATTGGCTGTGCACCAACTAAAGAGTATTTGTTATTTATGACAAAAGTAGGAGTGCTATTGATTTCCATGCTGAGGGCATCTTTAGCACTATTATTTAAAGTAGTTTCATAATCTCTATTTTTAACGGCACGAATAAGTTCTTCTTTATCTAGACCGAGAAGGTTACCTAAATCACCAAGCACCTCTAAATCACCGATATCTTTTAAATCTCTAAAGTAAGCATCCATAAGTGCAGAATGATACTCTTTTAACATTCCATGAGTTCTAGAAAATTCAGCAGCCTCTAAAGCGTTATGAGAATTAGGCATTCTTTCTAATTTCCCAAAGCTAATACCATAAAGGGATCCTGAGTAGTTAAGGTTTTTTATCATTTGGTCTAAATTTGATTTACTAAATCTTTCGTTAAGATTTACACCTTTCTCAGGAGTTTCAGGGTGTATTTCAAGTCCTAACCATTCAATATCAAGGTCGTATTCTTTTTCTAGCTTCTCGACAATACCTTTGCCGACATAACAGAAGGGTCAAATATAGTCGGAGAAAATTTTAATTTTTATATTCATAATTACACCTCCATAAAATTCTTATAAAATAAATGCATTTTACCATAAGTTAATGTAAATTAATTTACTGCCCATCGTCCTACTGTATTTAATATTGAAGGATTAGGGTAGAAAGTTTTAAAAACTCTATAGAAATAAAGTTCTTCTTTTGAACGGATTTCCAGACCCTCTTCATTATAAATTCGAGATATTTCTGTTTTTAGCTCTAAGTCAGAAATACATTTATTGAATTTTTCTTCAAGGAATCCTTTAGTTCCGCTTCCTTCAGAGAATTCTTCTTTTTTTCTCCATAATATATCATCGGGAATGTATCCTGTACCGTCGAAGGCGGTGCGGAGAAGCCATTTCTCTGATATAAAATTATCCTTTTGTTGAGGCATTTTCCATTTTGCGGGTATATGCAGTACATATTTTATCAGTTCTTCATCTAGAAAAGGAACACGCCCTTCAATAGAATTCGCCATACTTAATCGATCCAAACGTTGTAAATTAATATTATGAATAGATCCGAGCACCCTTAGTAGTTCACGTTTTAATTCTAGTTCATCACTGATATCTTCCAAATAGGCATAGCCGCTAAAAATTTCGTCAGCACCTTCACCCGAAAGTATAACTTTTACATGTTCAGCCGCAAGTTTAGATACAAAGTAAGTTGGAATAGCGCTTCTCACAAGAGAAGGGTCAAATGATTCCAAATTATAGATTACTTTTGGAATTGCCTCCAAAATATCCTGTTCCGTATAGATATATTCATAATGATCTGTTCCAAGATATTTTGCTACATGCCTCGCAGCAGACAAGTCTGGACTGCCTTTAAGACCTATACAAAAGGATTTTATTGGACCATCACCTTGATAGTATTTGCTAGCGATGGCAGCAATTAAACTGCTGTCTAGTCCACCACTAAGTAATACACCCAGAGGCACATCTGACATTAGACGTTTTTTGACAGCTTTTTCAAGAAGACGTTTAATAACTTTAAGCGTTTCATCTAAAGGATATTGCTCACAAAAGGATATTTGGTCATTAATTGTCTTCACAGTTCTATAAGGAACAAACCCATCTTCTAGCGTAAAATAGTTTCCAGGAGGGAATTCAATGACTTCATCTACAATTCCGTATAAGCATTTTAATTCTGAAGCAAAATAGTATTTTCCGTTTTTCTGTCCGTAATAGAGGGGTTTAATTCCCAAAGGGTCTCTGGCTGCAAATACCGATGGTTGACCGCTTCGCGAATCTGAAATAATAAAGGCAAACATCCCATCTAAATAATCTATGCAATTTTTCCCGTATTCTTCATATAAATGCAGTGCAACTTCGCTATCTGAGTTGTGGAGAAATTGGTGGTGCTGCAGATGTTCTTTTTTTAATTGCTGGTAATTATATATTTCACCGTTACAAATAATCCATGCATTATCTGATTCATTTGGAATGGGTTGGATTCCATCTTCGGGGCTGATAATAGAAAGGCGTTTATGTCCTAGTAAGCATTGAGGTGTTCTTTTTATATCAGATTCATCAGGACCTCTATGTTCCATAAGGTTCAACATATGTTTCATTATGGGTTCCTCGTTGTTATCAAAGGAGTTCCCAATTATAGCTGCGATACCACACATTTATTAAATCACTCCTATATTTTGTAGTTTTTAGCGCATCAATCGTGGCGCTTACTTATAGTTTAAGTGAATGGAACAAAAATGGCAATGTTCATATATTTTGATTGACAATGATTACATAAGCTCAGTAGTGTTAAAAATTGTATTAAAGCTATTTGAATAAACATACTTCGAAATTCAGTAGCAAACAGCAAGAACTCTCTACTGGATTTTAAGTAGTTAAAGTAAGAGATATAGTACATAAAGCCTAAAATGAGACTATTCATGTGTGTTCTGGGAGTAGCAGGTAATACCTAAAAAGGGCACTTCCACTTTTGCTCTTGTAGGTTGCATCGCTTTTTATCTAGGTGTATACTATAATAGTTAGCTTTCTAATTGTTATAATTATAATCAAAATAAAAGGAGGGAATAAACATGAACCATGAGCTTCATTACATAGTACGGATTTGTCACACCCTTTGTAACAAAAAAATCTTGCAACAAACAAGTACCTTAGGATTGTCACCGGGTCAACCAAAAATTTTGGAATTTCTAGAATATAACAATGGTTGCGAGCAAAAAGAAATTGCCAAAGCTTGTGAGATCGAACCAGCCACGGTCACTAATTTATTAGCCAGAATGGAGAAGGTTCACCTGATTGAACGAAAACAGCTAAATGGAAATCGACGTTCCTTACATGTGTTTTTAACAACGGAAGGAGAAAGAGTGACCCAAAAGGTCTTGAAAATTTTTGATGAAGTAAGAAAGAAAGCTTTTGAAGGTTTTACGGTGGAGGAACAGGAAGGGACGTTTCATCTACTAACAAAGATGGTTGATAATTTATCTAATTAGAAACAGAACAATGAAAAAAGTGAAGGAGAGTGAAACTTTAGAATGTCAATTCGGGAGTTAGTAAAACGTTATTTATTTTTAATTTTAGGGTTATTCATGATGGCGGTCGGTGTTGTGTTATCCACACGATCCAATTTAGGAACGTCTCCTATTTCATGTGTGCCATATGTGTTGAGTTTGGGATTGTCTATGACAATCGGACAATTTACTTTTTTAATGAACTTATTATTTATTGCTTTTCAAATTTTATTATTAAGAAAACAATTCAAGCCAATTCAGCTACTTCAAGTGGGGGTAGCTTTTATATTTGCCTATTTTACCGATTTTACTATGGGATTGTTATCATGGATAAGTGTAACCGGTTATCCTGCTCAAATAGGAATATTTATACTTAGTTGTTTAATTCTTGCTATTGGAGTCAGTATGGAGGTGACTGCTGATGTTGTATTGATGGCTGGTGAAGGAGTAGTTAGTGCTATATCAATAGTTACGAAGAAGGAATTTGGGAAATTAAAAGTAGCATTTGATGTTACACTTGTAATTTGTGGCTTTCTTTTTTCGTATATTATGTTTCATCGACTAAATGGAATAAGAGAAGGAACAATCTTAGCTGCTTTATTAGTTGGAACCCTAGTTCGTTTAATGAACAAGAGTTTGAGTTTTATGGATGCTGTATTTAAGGGGAAATCGATAACCGTGAATACGAGTCAAGTTTTAACAACTGCTCAAGAAACTCATCCACTAGTAGTAACAATTAGTCGTGAATATGGTAGTGGAGGGCTTGCTATTGGTAAAAAAATAGCAGCCGATTTAGGTCTTTCTTTCTACAATACTCAATTATTAAAAGTAGCTGCCGAAGAAACAGGACTTTCTGAAAAATTTATTGCAGAAAATGATCAATTTGTTCCGAATTTGTTGTTAAATCAGTTATTATCTCAAGGATATGCTTTTTCTAAAAAGGAGATGGATCCTCTAAATGCTATCCATGAATCAGAAAAGAGAACTATAATGAAGCTTGCTAATACAGAATCTTGTGTGATTATGGAACATTGTTCCGATTCCATTTTAGCTGATTTTCCAGGCTGTTTCCATGTGTTTATTCATGCAGATAAAGCAAGTAGAATGAAGCGTATTGAATATGAATATGGAATATCAGAGAAAAATGTCGAAGAAACGCTACACAAAACTGATAGGTCAAGAGAAACTTATTATCAAATCTATGCGGAACGTAAATGGGGACGTATTAAGAACTATGATTTGACGGTTAATAGTGCGGTCTTTGGACTAGAGAAAACAACTGAATTAATCGAAGAAGCCATTAAAGCAAAAGAGGCACTTAGGTAATCTATCTATTGTTCAGGCAATACAGAAAGCTCATAAAAATATGAGCTTTCTCATTCTAATTATCAAATCTATCCACTTTAAATAACTTTAAATCTTCATTTTCTATGCCTAAATATAAATCACTTAGCATCATTCCGCCTAGTATTGCAAATAATATACCGTTAGCTCCATAACCTAAGCAAAACCATAGCTTATTATTATTTGGGTCCGGTCCCAAGAATCCTAAATTATCTTTAGTTGATGCAAAAGCACCACAATATTTATATTCCACTTCTATATCTTTAATATTTTTAAACATAGCTTTTAATCTTTGCTCTAATATAGCGTATTTCCCTTTAGCAGCTTTTTCATTAAATATGTCTGGTACAAAAGTTATATCTTCTCCACCTATTATTAATCTGTTATCTTCAGTAGTTCTTAAATAGTTATATGGATCATCATTATCTCTAATAAGCACTCGATTGTGCCATCCAGAAAAATTACTAATAGGTTTTGTGGCTATATTAAAAGTAGTAGTTTTAGTTCCAAAATTTCTTTTACTAAATAATTCTGTATTATATCCAGTAGCTACTATAACTATTGTGCCTTTTACTTTATAACCATAAGAAGTCTCTACTAGTACTCCATTATTTTCGTAATTTACTTTTACAACTTCTGTATTCTCATAAACTCTAAGTCCTTTACTTAAACAAACTTCCAATAGCTGGTGAGTATATTTATATGGATCAAATTGTGCCCCACCATTATTACAATAAACACCAGCTTTTAAATCAAAACTAAAGGGATTGTTACCCTCATCTATGAAATCTACATCAAATCCATTTTCTTTTCTGTTCCTATACTCATCGCGAATTTCTGATATTTCTAATTTTTTAGAAGTATATAATAATGTGTCTTTCTTTCTGTAATCACATTTATTCCCATACTCATTTATAAAACTATCAATTTCATCTAAAGCTTTAAGACCTAATTTATAGGATCTTATAGCATTTTTCATGGTGGTAGCTTCCATTAATTTAATGAGATTGTCATCAAGTTCGTACTGAAGTAAGGAAGTTGTAACACCTGTACTACAATAACCTATTCTATGTTTTTCTAAAATTACACTGTTGATATTATGTTTAGAAAAATAGTATCCTAAAATACTACCTGTAACTCCACCGCCTACAATTATTACATCTGTATCTATATCTTCTGTTAAATAGCTATACTGCTTTGGTACTTTATTTGTATTTGTAAACATAGGCTCACCTTGAACATATTGCAAATTCATTTTCTCCCACCTAACTAATTATTAATTGTTCATCTCTTAGTATTTAAAACTAACTCCATGTATAAACTTTAACTATAGTGTTTCTTAATTAGTGTAACTATATACTTGGATTAACTTTTAAATCTTAAAAGATTAAATAATATATAAAATAGGATATGTATAAAGACAGAGCAAGTAGTGATTGCTCTGTCTTTATAAGTGCTACTAAATTTTATTTTTCATTTTTAAATCCTTGCTTTTTAAGTGATGGATAAACCTTTGGGAAATATACATATTGATATGCGCTCATAGTTTGGTTACTCCAGTCAATTTCTTGATCTCTGCCTATATGTTTTAGATGAACACTTAGGTCTTCATCATATTTTTCTATTATTGCAGGTAATTTTTCTTTGTTATATACTTCATCATGTCTATAGGATTCTCTTGGCATCCTAGGTTTTATCGCTGAATTATCAGCAGGATATCCTAATGATAAGCCAACTATAGGATAAGTATACTCTGGCAATTGTAGAAGATCTATAATTTCATCCGGACTTTTTCTAATTCCACCAATAGGTACAATACCAAGCCCTAAAGACTCAGCAGCCGTTATAACATTCTGCATAGAAAGTCCCGCATCTACAGATGCTACCATAATAGATTCTACACTGTCTGTAATTATTAAAGGTTTATTAACATTTTGAGAAGCTAGTTTTGCTTTATAAAAATCAGCTACGAATAGAAAAAACACTGGTGCCTGCGCAATCCAAGGCTGGCCACCAGCAAGTTCAGCAAGTTTAGCTCTTTTCTCCTTATCCCTAACTACGATAACACTAGTTTGTTGACCGTTTATAGAACTTGGTGCAGCTTGTGCTACATCGATTAGCTCATTTAACATATCTTCCGAAATTTCTTTATTTACAAAACTTCTAATTGATCTGTGATTTTTCATTACTTCTATTACTTTATTCATATGAATTTCCCCTTTAATTTATATTATTAATATTGTTGTTCTAAAATAATAACTATTAATTAATTATAATAGTTAATAACTAATTATAATTTTACCACTCTTCAAGTTTTTGTCAATGAATTTTTTAGAGCAAACACATATACTTTTTATGGGTCAATTTAGTTTTTTGTATAGCAAAAACAACCAGTTATATTCAAACTTTTATGATTTTTATTTGTAATTGCAAAAGTTTATTTCATAGAGAAATCTAGGGGGTAGGCTTTCTTTAATTGAGTGGAATAATTAAATGGTATTGTTTACAACAAAAATATTATTAATAGAGGTAATTGGAAATTAATATAGAAATATAATTTGAGGGAAACTATTAAAGTTATTTATCTGATAATCCAATTACAGATCTAAGTACTTTAAAAAATATGACTAATTTAGAAGATTATCCAGTTTATTGTTTCTGAATCTGTGTTTAATTAGGGTTTAATCGAGGTAGTTTGTATGAATAATATTATTTTATTGATTATGATATGATATTTGATTTTAATGAAAAGGAGGTTAAGGTTAAAATTATGGATAAAAGTAATAAAAGTGTACTAGATTATGTTGATTCGATGATGGTCGTTGATAAAAACTTAAAGGTGCTACATACAAACAGATTTAATCCGAGGTTTCATAATGGGTTAATGAATAATGAATATATAGAGTATATTAACAAAAGTTATTTTGAAGTATATCCTGAACTTGATCCTAAAGAAAGTACGATGGTAGAGTGCATTAAAAACGGGAAAATATTAATTCGAGAAAATCAAGTATTTTCTGACCTTTCGGGTAAGGTATATCATACAAAAAACATTACATATCCAATCATTCGATGTGGTGAAATTGTTGGAGCAATAGAACTGTCTCAAGATATAACCTCTATTGGTGACCTAAATCCTTTGGTTAAAGAGGAGTTGTCTAAGACAAAAATACAGAAGAAGAAAAAAACAGTTAGTGACACTATTTCATTTGAAAGTATTATTACAAACAATGAGGAAATGATTGAAAATATAAGAAGAGCAAAAATTTATGCATTGAAAGACAATCCTGTATTAATTTATGGAGAGACAGGTACTGGTAAAGAAATGTATGTTCAAGCTATGGTAAATAATGATATTATTCGTAATAATAAATTTATTGCTCAAAATTGCGCATCAATCCCAGAAACATTATTTGAATCAATATTATTTGGATCATGCAAAGGTGCTTTCACGGGTGCTGAAAATAAAATGGGATTATTTGAAATGGCAAACGGAGGTGTACTTTTCCTAGATGAACTTAATTCAATTCCGATGCATTTACAGGCAAAGCTTTTACGAGTTTTACAAGATGGAAAAGTGAGGCCAGTTGGTAGTACGGTCGAAAAAGAAGTAGATGTTAAAGTAATCGTTGCAATAAACAAAAATCCCATACAATTGATAAAAGAAAATCTATTAAGAGAAGATTTATTCTATCGTTTAAGTAGTAATACTCTCCATCTTGTAGCATTGCGTGATAGAAAAGAAGACATTCCACTATATATAGATTATTTTATCAAACAATTTAATGAAGTATGTAATAAGAACATTTATAAATTATCTACCAACTTAAAAAACATACTTGTCAATTATAATTGGCCAGGTAATGTTAGGGAATTAAGACATATAATCGAATCAATGGTCAATATTTCACAGGAAGAAGTATTAACTACCAAAAATCTTCCTGTCTATTTAAAAGAAGTTATTAATACTAACTGTGGCTCAATAGAAAATATGTTGAAAAAGGAAGATTCTATACAACTCAAAACATCTCTAAAGGAATTGATGAATAAGACAGAAAGAGAGCACATAGTACGAGCTCTAATTTTTTGTAATGGAAATATATCGCGTGCTGCTGAATTGCTTGAATTACCAAGGCAAACTCTTAAGTATAGGATAGATAAACTGAAGATTGATACTTTTAGATAAATAATAGGCGAAATTCCGTCATTGAAAACAAGAAAATGCCTAAACATTGGCGTTTTCTTGTTTTATTTTTATGGAAACTATATATATATATGGCATTTATTTTTTGATTTTAGATATTGTTTTATCAATTGTAGTATTTTCAATGCTTCAAAGAACAAATTTTGTTGGCACCATTATTGCTACCATATCAAAGTAGGTATAATAGTAGAATTTCATAATAGATTCTATGTGAGAGAGTTAAAAAAAGTAAATGGGATTCTTATGAATTTGCTACATAATGATGCAATAAATTAATTGAGGAGGATTACAATATGAAAAAGAAAATGAAAATTGCTATTCTAGGTTCAGGTAATGGAGCATGTGCAGCAGCAGCAGATTGGTCCCTTGGTGGGCATGAAGTAAGAATGTTTGATTTTGAACAATTTCCAAAAATCATTGAAGCAATTAATAAAAATGGTGGATTAACTATAGAGGGAGAATTAAGCGGATTTGCGCCAATAGTATATTGTGGACATTCAATTGAAAAGGCTGTTATTGATGCGGATATGATACTGGCTATAGGACCTTCATATAGTACAGAACCTTTTGCGAAGGTTGTTAAAGACTATATTACTCCTAATCAGATTTATGTTGTGTGCCCTGGATCTTTTGGTGGTGCATTAATTACAAAAAAAATATTTATGAGTACTAAAAATGCATCTGCTTGCACTATTTGTGAAACATCCACTTTACCTTATGCTGCAAGAATAATTGAACCGGGAGTGGTGAAAGTTTTTCTTAAATTAAAAGGAGGACTATTCTTATCAACTATTCCAAAGGAGCAAGGAGATAATGCTATCGAAGCTTTCAGAACTATTTATCCTCATACACAAAAAGCAAAAAATGTAATGCAGACAATGCTACAAAATTCTAATCCAGTAATCCACCCATCGGTGATGCTGCTGAATGCAGGTGCGGTTGAACGTAAAGGTGGGCTATTATTCTACGAAGAGGGTGTTACTCCAGCAGTAGGTAAACTTATTAAAGCTGTTGATGCGGAGAGAATTATGATTGCAGAAAAGCTTGGTGTGAAAATTATTCCAGATGGAGAACTAGGAGTGCTACAAGGATATATGACTGATTCATCATACGAATATGGTTATGCAAGCGCTCCGGGATTTAAAGGTATAACAGCACCAGATACATTAAATAATAGATATTTAACTGAAGATGTAGGCTATGGGCTAGTATTTATGTCCGATTTAGCTGAAAAGCTAGGGTTAACTGTTCCAATGATTCATTCAGTTATTAATATTGCTTCAAAATTAATGGAGACAGATTATAATAAAGAATCTATAAGAACTGTGGACACTCTAGGATTTAGTATTGAAGAAATTCTTGAAGCATAGAAACTTCATATAGATATCTTAAAATTAAGTTTTTATAATTATAAAGGGGGAAATATTATGGATCCGGCAGTAAACTTTGGTATTTTATCACTATTACCTGCTTTGGTAGCAGTAGTTCTTGCATTTATTACGAGGGAGGCTATATTTTCACTGCTTATAGGCGTCTTAGTTGGAATACTAGTAACTGGTCAAAATGTACTATTCGGATTTTCTGGACTACTACAAAATGCACTAGGGAATGCTGACTTTATTTGGGTAATCAGTATTGAAGTATTCGTAGGTGTTATGATTGCATTTTTTCAAAAATCAGGGGCAATCGATTCTTTTTCAAGAATACTTGATAAAAGAAATATAAATGCAAAAGGGGCACAAATATTAGCTTGGTTACTAGGAATATTTTTATTCTTTAGTGATTATTTCAGTCCTTTATATACTGGAACAGTTATGAGAAATATAACAGATAAGGCTAGAGTTTCTAGAGAAAAGCTTGCTTATATATGTGACTCAACCGCTGCGCCTGTTTGTACTATTATACCTTTCTCTTCTTGGGGTGTTTACATGGCAGGACTACTTGTTGCATCTGGGGCTTTCACAGATAAGAACCTTGCAATGAATGCAATAGTAAAAATGGTGCCATACAATTTTTATGGCATAGTTTCTGTATTAATGGTTGGACTTATAGCAATGAAGATTATACCTGACTTTGGACCAATGAAAGCGGCTGAAAAAAGAACAATGGAAACTGGAAAGGTTATGTGGGATACTGCAAAACCTTTACTTGGTAAGGAGTTAACTGATATACAACCAAAAGAAGGAATAAAATCAAATCTATTTTTGAATTTCTTTGCACCAGCTATAATAGTAATTGTAGTAACTTTGGGAACTTATTTGACAATTGGATCTGCAAAGACATTGGAGGGTTTCATGTGTGCTGTAGCGTTCCAATTTGTAGTAATGATTTTTCAAAAGATGGGTACAGTTATTGAGCTTATGGAAGCAGCAGTAAACGGTGTAAAGGGAGTTATGGTTGCAATGTTAATACTTGCTTTGGCATATTCTCTTAACACTATAAGCAAAGAGCTAGGAACAGCTCAATATGTAATATCTATAACACAAACATGGATGACACCGACTTTACTTTTAGTATTTACATTCTTAATTTGTGCATTTATAGCTTTCTTCACAGGCACATCTTGGGGAACATATGCAATTATGACACCAATAGCAATTCCGCTAGTTCTTCAATTGACTGGGGGAGTTACAGATACAGCACTTTTTTATGCGACGATTGCAGCTGTTATGGGTGGAGGTTGCTTCGGCGATCACTGTTCACCACTATCTGATACTACAATACTATCATCCCTTGCAGCAGGATCTGACCATATAGATCATGTTAAGACACAAGTGCCATATGCAGTAACAGTTGCTGTTGTATCAGCAATATTATATCTTGTACTTGGAATTGTTTTGTAATATATAAGTTAATTATTTATGGATCTGCTTCAGTTTCTGAAGTGGATCTCAATTAAAATAAGGAGGTTAATTATATGATAATAGGTGTTCCAAAGGAAATAAAGGATTACGAACATAGAGTTGCAATAGTACCAGATGGAGTTAGTGAATTTGTAAGGAAAGGACATAGGGTTTTCGTTGAAAGAGGAGCAGGTCTTGGAAGTGGAATAAAAGATGAAGATTATGAAAAAGCTGGAGCAACAATAACAGATAAAGAAGAATTATATAGCAGAGCAGATATGATTTATAAGGTTAAAGAAATGTTTCCAGAAGAATATAAATATTTGAGAGAAGGACTCATAGTCTTTACTTATATACATTCTAATGCTCATAGGGAACAAACTGATGCCATGATAGCAAAGAAAATTGTAGGAATATCTTATGAGGATATAGAAGATAAAGATGGAAAGTTCCCGCTCTTGCGTCCTATGAGTGAAATAGCTGGAAAAGGCGGATTTCTAATGGCGTGTCAATATTCCCAAAAGATAAATGGCGGAAAAGGTATAATGCTTGGCAGAGTACACGGAATAAAAACACCAGTAGTAGCTATAATAGGAGCTGGTATTTCAGGTCTTGGTGCTGCAGAATTTGCAACAGGTCTTGGAAATAAGGTTATAATTTTAGATATAAATGTAGACAATCTTGAAAAAGCTAAGAATGTACTTCCGCCAAATGTAGAACTTCTGTATTCAAACAATAGTAATATAAGGAATGTACTAAAGGAATGTGATTTGCTTATGAACTGCATCCTATGGCCAAAATCGAGGAAGGATCATCTTGTCACTAGGGAAATGCTTAAAACTATGAAAGATGGAGCCCTTATAGTAGATGTTGCCTGCGATGATGGAGGTGCAATAGAATCATGTCATTCAACTACGCATAAGGAACCAGTGTACTTTGAACAAGGGATTATGCATTACTGTGTAGACAATATTCCTTCTGCATTCTCAAACACTTCAACCTTTTCATTGTGTATAGCTACATTGCCGTATGCACTAGAAATTGCACAAAAGGGTTATAAGAATGCTCTTAAAGAAAACTCATACCTTAGAAAAGGGTTATCATTTTATTTCGGTGAATTGACTTTAAGTGAAACGGGACTTAAACAAAATAGACCATTCAAAGCGCCTGAAGAGGTTTTAGGCTTATAGAAAAAGGGCTGTCTTAAAATAATGCAACTAAGCATATTTACCAATATGTCTTAGTTGCATTATAATATTGAATTTAAATGATAATGGTTCTTAGGAGGGACAAAATGAAAAAAAATCCAAAGATCGCAATCTTAAGGTGGGAGGAAGGACATGTTCCTGAAGGCTTGGTACAGCTTGAGACTATGCCTGGAAACAGCACTAATTTGAAATCATATCCTTTCCCTGTGAGACTTGTTCGTGTGGAGGGTGCAAATGTTGAAACTGTAATTACACATCCTAGCCAAGAACTGCTTGCAAATATGATTAGGATTTCAAAAAAATTAATAAATGAAGAGGGTATCAAGGCAATTTCAACAAGCTGTGGATTTAATTCCATATTTCAGAAAGAACTTGCAGAAGCATTAGATGTGCCGGTATTCACATCAGCACTATTACAGGTGCCTTTCGTCTATAATCTGATTGGAAAACACAAGATTGTGGGAGTAATCACTGCAAATAAATCGGCTCTTACAAAAGAACATTTTCATTCCTGTGGAATAACAGATGATATTAATATAGAGGTCATGGGACTTGAAAATGCAAAGGAATGGAGCAAAATGTTCGAAAAGCCGGACGAAAAATTTGATATTGATGCTGTAACAGAGGAAATTATCGGAGTTGCCAGAAAAGGCGTAGCCAAACATCCTGAAATTGGCGCAATCGTTTTGGAATGCACAGACCTGCCGCCTTACGCAGCAAAAATCAGAGAGGCTGTAAACCTTCCTGTGTTTGATTTCAACTCAATGATGGGCCATGTTGCAATCGCGTTAGAAGAAATGAAGCTATATTAAACAGTTAATAGTTACATTTTAGGCCGTTTATAAATTCCATAGAACAAAATATATCTAATAAAGATGCTGTTATACACGTGAATTAAGAGAGGCCTAAAATGGCCTCTCTTAAAAATTGTTATATTATCATGTTTTACATTATGCTTTTATTAATGTGCACATCCATTTGAGGATATGGTATTGATATGTTTTTCTCATCAAAACCTTTTTTAACCATTTCAATGATATCATAATATACTGTCCAATAATCTATTGCATTAACCCATACTTTAACTGTATATACTACAGCACTGTCTCCATGTTCTGACATTCTTATAAATGGTTCAGGCTCTCCTAATATTTTAGGATGGTTATCAACAATTTCTTTTAAAGCCTGTATAACCGTAACATTGTCAGCATCATATCCAACACTAAAAGCAAAGTCTACTCTACGAGTGTCATTTACTGAATAGTTAACTATAGTAGCATTTGAAAGGCTTCCATTTGGTATATAAATAACCTTATTATCAGGGGTAATTAATTCTGTATTAAGAATTTGCATATGCTTAACAGTTCCTTGGTATCCATTAGCCTCTATATAATCTCCAGCTTTGAATGGTTTTAGAAACAATAGAAGTATTCCACCTGCAAAATTTGATAATGAACCTTGAAGAGCTAATCCAAGCGCAAACCCTAATGCTGCTAGTGCCGCAACAATAGAACTAGTATCAATTCCTAAAATATTAATAATAGATATAACTAAAAATCCTTTTAATATTATATTTACTGAAGATAAAATAAATGGTTTTAAACTAATATCAATGGAGGATTTCTTCATGTAGCTACTTAATTGACCAATTATCCACTTAATAACCATTAGTCCAATTATAAGTGTTACTATAGCAAATGCTATGCTTTTAATAACAGGGATACCCAAATTTATTATATTATCCATACAACTACTCCTTTCGCTTATAGTACGTAAATTTATAGATTTTCGACATATTATATCACGAACAGATATTTACTGCAATTATGAGCAACAATTGATAGTAATACAATAGTAAAATGTGTAGTACAATAAGATTGTATAAGGTTAGAATATAATGACTTAAAAAATAAAACATAAGATGTGTGCGATTGTGGGCGTATTCATTAGCTTTTGTTTTAATCTTAGATGAGCTTGCTAAATATGAAGAAGCGCCTTTAATAAAATCAATGAAATCACGGGGGGGGGAAGTTACATGTATTTTAATGAATATATATTACCACTTTGGTATTTTTTAATTCCAATAATATTTTTACTTGGTAGTATTTATTATTTCTCTTATAGGGTACTCGCTGTAAGAAAATTTGAAGTAAAAAAAAGAATAGAAAAAAGAAATCTCAAACATGTATTTGTATTTATTCCAGCATTAATACTCATAATTATGTCATTAAGATCTAGCAATAATCTTAATATTTTTTTCGGAATAATATCAGTAGGACAAGTGCTTTGCGTATACGATTATAATTTTATTCTAGATGAGGGCTTATTAATAAAAGGAAGATTTATTTCGTGGAGTAAAATTAGTAACCTGGATTATAAAGAAGATAAAGCAGTGGAACTTAGTTATTATAAAAATAACCAACATAGTAAAATATCTAAAATGACTTTTAATATAGGAGATGATGCAACATTAGTGTTAGAAAATACGTTAAAGCTTAAGCGAGATATTATAAATATAGGGAATTGGGAAAGTGAAGATATTATAAATTCCCTTAATAGATTAAAAATAGTATTAGCTATAGCATTAATTTTTGTAACAATAATTTTTACATATGGTGGTTATAATTTATTGCAATCTAAATACTTAGAAGTTGTTTTAGAGGTTATTTAGTAAATTATACACTAAAGGTGGATTCTGAAAGCAATGATAACATGTATACATTAGTTAAAATACAACATCCTTCCCTCATTAACGATAGCTCAAGGATAAATGATATATTAAATGAGTAGCTAGTAAAACCAATTAGTTTTACTAGCTACTTTTTCGTATAAAATAAACTAAAGTCAGGTGATAATAATGATTTTAAAAATAGATTTTGAAAGTGAAATAACAAAATGATTCATGTACGTTAGTCAAATAGCCAAAGTAGTTAAATGTATGTTTTTCTTACATTAAAGTAAGAAAAATTTACTTGTTTGTATAAAATGTAAATGTTTACTTTATAATATAATTATAAAGTAAATAGTACATTTTAAATTAAATGGGGGTAGTTATTTATGAAAAAGAAAAAATTATTAGCATTAACATTAACTAGTTTAATGGTTGCAGGAATGTTTATGGGATGTGGAAGTAAGAATGCTGCATCAGACGAAAATGAAGAGTTGAAATTGACAATTTATTCTGGACTTATGGAAGATCATATGGTTAAGACAGTGGAAGAATTTACAAAAGAAACCGGTATTAAAGCAGAAGCTGTTAGAATGTCTTCAGGAGAAATATTAGGAAGACTTAGAGCAGAAAAAGAAAATCCAAAGGCTTCAGTTTGGTTTGGAGGTCCGGCAGATGCATTTGTTCAAGCTAAAGAAGATGGTCTTTTAGAAAACTATGTTTCAGATAGTGCAAAGGATATAGCAGATAAATATAAGGACAAGGACGGAGCTTGGACTGGAATATATATTGGATACTTAGGTTTTGTATCAAATAAAAAGTTACTTGAAGAAAGAGGTGTAGAAGCACCAAAAAGCTGGGAAGATTTATTAAAACCAGAATTTAAAGGTCAAGTATCTATAGCGAATCCCGGTTCGTCAGGGACTGCTTATACGGTTTTATCAACGGTAGTACAACTAAAAGGTGAAGAAGAAGGCCTTAAATACATGAAAAATCTTAATACTAATATTAAATCTTATGAAAAATCAGGAACTGCACCAGCAAGACTTGCAGGACAAGGTGAAGTAATGGTAGGAATTTCATTCCTACATGATGGTATTAAGTACAGAGAAGAAGGTATGAAGGACTTAGTTTTAACAGCACCAAGTGAAGGAACAGGCTATGAAATAGGATCAGCAGCTGTTATTAAAAATGGACCAGACCAAAAGGCAGCAAAAATGTTTATTGATTTTTGTTTAAGTAAGAAGGGTCAAGAAATAGGCCAAACAGTAGGCTCATATCAATTCCTAACAAATAAAACGGCTAAAGCACCTGCACTATCAGATGAAATTAAGGATACAAAGCTTATAGAATACGATTTAGACTGGGCTGGAAAGAACAGAAGTATATTAGTAGAAAAATGGAATAAAGCTATAAAATAGAATTATAATTATAATGGGAATAGAGTACGTATAAAACTCTATTCCCATTGCAATATAGAGAGGTGATAAGCAAATGGCAATTAGTAAACGCAGAATGAAGAATCAACAAAAGATTGATGATATGAAGAAAATATGGAAAGATCCAGTACTCGTAACCACAATAGTATTTTTAATAGTTACATTAGCTATATTTATCCTATATCCATTGTATTCTGTATTAAAGGTAAGTTTTATTAATGAAGGAACTTTTTCTTTAAAAGCTTATTTTCAGATATTAAATGACATAGATTTTAGGCAAACATTAGGAAATACTTTATTACTTGGTGTTACTGTTGGAACATTGTCAACAGTAATTGGATTTTTATTTGCATATGCAGATGCCTATATAAAGTCACATTTTAAGAAATTATTCAAGGTGGTTTCAATATTACCGATTATATCTCCACCATTTGTTTTGGCATTGTCAGCAATTATGTTATTTGGTCAGTTCGGAATAATAACAAGACAACTACTTCATATAAAAGATGCTAACATATATGGCTTTAAGGGAATAGTTATGGTTCAAACAATGACATTCTTCCCTGTGGCATATTTATTATTAATAGGTCTTTTAAAGAAGATAGACCCAGCACTTGAGGAAGCTGCTAGAAGTATGGGAGCTTCAAGGTGGGTAACTTTTAAAACAGTAACATTACCATTATTGCTTCCAGGAATTGCAAACGCATTTTTAATAACATTTATAGAAGTTGTGGCAGACTTTTCAAATCCTATGGTAATAGGCGGAAACTTCTCAACCCTTGCCACAAAAATATATATGCAAGCCATAGGAAATTATGATATGGCAGGTGGAGCTGCTATAGCAGTTATATTATTATCCTTATCAATATTATTATTTGTTGCTGAAAAATTCTGGATAGAAAAGAAATCCTATGTAACAGTAACAGGCAAGGCATCAAGAGAAAGAGATGTTATAACTGAAAAGCATATAGTATGGCCAATAGATATAGCCTGCTTACTTATAACTATATTTGTAATCTCATTCTATATATTAATACCAATAGGTGGAATATTTAAGGTTATGGGAATAGATTATACCTTAACTTTAGATCATTTTAAATATGTATTTGATGTAGGACTAGAGCCGTTAAAGGATACTACACTTTTATCAATTTACGCAACTCCCATAACTGGTATTTTAGGAATGATAATAGCATTTTTAATTGTAAGAAAGAGATTTATAGGAAGAAGCTTTATAGAGTTTACTTCACTTTTAGCTATGGCAGTTCCAGGAACAGTTCTGGGCCTTGGATATATAAGTGCTTATAACACAAAGCCATTACTACTTACAGGAACAGGACTTATTATAGTAATAGCATTTATTGTTAGAAGCTTACCAGTAGGAGTAAGATCAGGAGTAGCGGCACTTCAACAAATAGATCCAGCTATAGAGGAAGCCGCACAGGATTTAGGAGCTAATTCTACAAAGGTATTTGTATCAGTAACATTACCCCTTATAAAGACAGCATTCTTTAGTGGGCTTGTTTACACATTTGTTAGAAGTATGACAGCTGTTAGTGCGGTAATATTCCTAATTACGCCAAAGTATAAGCTTTTAACAGCATCTATATTATCGCAGGTTGATAATGGAAGATTTGGTGTAGCATCGGCTTATTCAACAATACTAATTTTAATAGTTTATATAGCCATAGCTATAATGTATTTTGCATTAAATAAAATAGGTGTAAGCAAGAAGGATGACAATATACTATAATAGGAGTGATGAAAATGCTAAGAAGTAAAGGCGTTAATATAAAAAACTTAACAAAGGTATACCAAACACATAATGGTAAGTCGCAATTTAAAGCAGTAGATAATATATCAATTGATATAAAAGCTGGAGAATTTGTTACTCTTTTGGGACCTTCTGGCTGTGGAAAGACAACTACATTAAGAATGATTGCAGGTTTTGAAATACCATCAGAGGGTGATATATACTTAGGTGGGGATAAGGTTAATGATTTAACACCAGATAAGAGAGATACATCTATGGTTTTCCAAAGTTACGCTTTATTCCCCCATTTGACTATATATAATAATATATCTTACGGATTAAAACTTAAGAAAATCACAAAAGCAGAACTGGATGAAAAGGTGGAAAATATAATAGATCTTGTAGGACTAAAAGGCATGGAAGTAAGATATCCCAATCAACTCTCAGGAGGCCAACAACAAAGAGTTGCTCTAGCAAGAGCATTAGTAATGGAGCCAGGAGTATTATTATTTGATGAACCATTATCAAATCTAGATGCAAAGCTTAGAGTATATATGAGAGCTGAAATAAGAAAGATTCAAAGAAAAGTAGGTATAACAGCAGTTTATGTAACGCATGACCAATCAGAAGCAATGAGCCTTTCTGATAGAATTATAATAATGAATAAAGGAATAGTAGAACAGGTTGGTACTCCAAAGGAAATATACTATACCCCAGCAACAGAATTTGTTGCTGATTTTATAGGAGCAGCAAACTTTTTAGCAGGAGAGATAATGAAAATAGAGAATAAAATAGCAACTGTTTTAGTAAATGGAAGTACTTTAGAGTTACCTTACATGGGAACAAAGAAGGTTAAAGATGTTTGCAAAATAGTATTAAGACCAGAGGCAATAGAAATGGGAGAAAAGGGACAGTTAAAGGGTGAAATTATTAGTTCAACCTTTATGGGTGCATATCAAGATTACGCTATAAAAGTAGGAGATCACGAAATAAAATGTGAGGACTTTAATCCACAGGTTAAAACTGTGTATAATGAAGGCGACACTATATTCATTAATTTCAAAAAAGAAAATGCGCATATAATATAACAGAAAATTAAGGGAGAGTGTAATGCCTTTACATGAAATAGTATAAAGGGATTAACTACAGCAGCATCTATATGGGTAGTAGGCTGTGTGGGCCTTGCTATAGGACTTGGGTACTATGCTATAAGTGTGCTAGGATGTATATCTATAGTACTTGTAACTTTAAAAAGATTTCAAAAGAAATTTATTTCTAATAGCGGGAATATTAAGATATGTATTCAATACACAAATAAAGGTGAAGTGATGAAGTTTATTGCCCCAAAATCATTAGAGATAAATGAACTGTTAATTCACTGGTCAATAAATGAAAGTATAGTTAAGATACATGAAATTAAGGAGTGAGGCTGTGAGGCTTTACTCTTTATTTAGTTTAGGCACATCCCAATAAATAATAAGTAAAATAGGCTAAAATACTGACTTGTTATTTATTTGAATGTGTTTTATTATATAAACATAGAAAAACAACTAATAATAGTAATGAAAAAAACGTTTCTTAAGGGGATGTTGTAGTGAATTTTAGAAAAAATAGTTTTAAGAAAAAACTATTTAAGGCCTTTTTAATGGTAGGAATTATACCACTTATTATTTTATGTGTATATGAATTTACTTTTATAATAAAAAATACAGAGGAAAACATAGAAAACTATACAAAAAGCAATATAGAAATTGCATCAGAGCTCATAGACAGTAATGTAGATACCTATACAAAAATGGTGAGCTTCATAGCAGATAATGAAGAGGTTCAGGATATTTTAGAGAAAGATAGACTTAGCTCTGGCAAAAGATTTGAAGATACACAAAAACTATACAAAACAACTAGGGCACTAATGGCAACACAAGCTAAGGATATACCTCTTCATATAGTAAACATAGATAAAAAAAGTAGATTTTCTACAACAGATTACTATTCGCCTATTTATTTAGATGATAGGGGGAATTTTTTTGAAAAACTGTCTAGAAATGAGGGATTAGTTGTGACTAAAATTCATAGAAGGGTAGAAGGCAGCGAGTCTAAGGATACAGTACTTGCTATAGGAAAAGTAATAGTCGCTAAAAATTCAAAATCAATTATAGGTTATATTATTGCGGATGTATATGATAGCTATTTTGATAATATATTTTCTAACATATCTATTACAGAGGGAACAAATATAATTCTAATGGACTCAAATGGATACATAATAACAGATAAAACAAATAAGAATCAGACGGGCTTCCGCTTTGATACTAAATATTTAAATGATTTAGAAGCTGAAAAGGGAAGTTTTAATTTAAAGCTACAAAACAAAGCCTATAAAGGTTATTTTACTACTACTAAAACTACTAAAATTAAAGTTTTGCAAATTATCCCCAGGAAATATTTTTTCTATGAAGCTTTAAATAATATGAAATTTTTAATATTAATAGGGGTATTTGTTATTTTGATAGCTATGGTATCCTGTTTAGAATTATCGAAAAGAATTTCTAAACCTATACTAGATATGACATTAGTTATGAAAAAGGTAGAGGGTGGAGATAGAAGTGTACATGTAAACGAAGATAGGGAAGATGAAATAGGAGAACTCGCAAGAGGCTTTAATGATATGCTTAAGGAAATAAATAGGTTGATAGATGAGGATTACAAAAAGGAGATTCTAATACATCAATCAGAATTTAAAGCGTTAAAAGCCCAAGTAAATCCACATTTTTTATACAATGTCTTAGGAACAATAAATTGGATGGCAATGCTTGGAGAAATGGACTCAGTTATAGAAACCACAGGAGCATTAGCAAAATTCTTTAGATATAATGTAAATAGTACTGAGGATACAGTTCATGTAAGACAGGAAATGGAACAAATAAATAATTATTTGACTATTCAAAAGCAAAGATACAAGGATAGATTCACTATAGATATAATTGTGCAAGAAGAAATACTAGACCTTAAAATACTTAAACTAATGCTGCAACCACTGGTGGAAAATGCTATAGTACATGGATTAGAACCCAAAAGGGGAAGTGGAAGATTATGCATAGAAGGGTATGCAGAGCTGGGGTTAATATGTTTTAAAGTTATTGATGATGGCGTAGGAGTTGGGAATAGTAAAATAAAGGGCGAAGGTGTAGGAATAGAAAATGTAGACAAAAGAATAAAGCTATATTATGGCAGTGAATATGGGATTAACCAAACCCAGGAAAATGGACAAACTGTATTTTCTATAAAAATCCCTAAAAAGGAGTTGCAACAATAATGCTAAAGGTTTTAATAGTAGATGATGAATTTTATTCAAGGGAAGGGCTTAAAAATGTAATTTCTTGGGGAGATTTTGGATGCGAAGTTTGTGGGGAGGCTGAGGATGCGGAGGTAGCTATAGAACTAGCAAGAAGGTTTAAGCCAGACCTTATAATAACTGATATAAATATGCCAACTATGAATGGAATAGATATGGCAAAGGTTATATTGAAGGAGCTTGTCAGTACAAAGTTTATAATAATAACAGGATATGATGACTTTCAATATGCAAGAGGAGCTATAAAAATAAATGCTGTTGATTTTATACTTAAGCCTATAGAAATAGAAGAGTTTTTAGAAGCTTTAAAAAAAGCAGTTAACATTATAAATAATGATAAGATAAGCAAACGTTTGTATTATGAAAATCAACTTCATGAGGATTCTTTTTATAAAGGCGGAGGGAAGCTTAATAAGGAAAAGAAAAATACAGCTTTAATTCTAGATTACGCTATAGTAAATGAAAATATTAAAGAAATTACAAAGAGCATAATTTATAATAACAGAAAAGCAGTAGAAAAAAGTTTGGATGAATTATATAAATATATTAGAAAAGGTAAATTTGATAAAAATATTATCCTTAAGATAAATTTCGAATTAATATTTAAAATTAAAAATGAGCTAACTAGTTTATCCATTCCAATAACGGAACTTGAAAAATTAGAGCTAAAGGGAGACTACAATAATATACAAGAAATAGAAACCGTTATGTATGGATTTTTGATGGCTTCTATAGATTTAGTTAGAGAATATTATGGCAAACTAGAGGATAATAGCTTAGGGAAGGCAATAAAATATATAAACGAAAATTTTAATAATAATATTTCATTAAAAATTGTTGCGAATCAGGTCTATTTAAATGAAAGCTATTTAAGTAGAAGTTTAAAGTATAGATTAGGTATGGGATTTTCAGAATATATAAGGGGACTTAGGATGGAAAAAGCAATAGAGTTACTGAAAAAAGGACATTCAATTTCTAGAGTGGCCCAGGAAGTTGGGTATTCAGACTATAGGCAATTTTCAATAAATTTTAAAAAGCATACAGGATATAACCCTAGTTCCTATCGTTAATGGAGTAACCTCTCTAGCAAAAACAATTTAGATTAACCTATCTTTTTATTGCTCATGGATTAAATGTATCAAAACATATTAGTAGTTATACAGCAATAAAAAATGGAAACTAAACAAGAATTTATTGACGCAAAAGGAATAGTGTAGTAATGTTAGAATCAATTGGTTGTTACTAAAAATAAAAGGAAGATGATTATGAAAAAAGATGAAGTTTTGAAAAGATTGCATAGTATAAGTGAAATACTTACAACAGTAAAACCACCAACTTCTAAAAATGAAAATATTCAATTAGGAGGGTTGCCACATAGCGCTAGAGATATTTTGGTACAATTATATGCAAAAGGGGAAATGAATCAACTTACATTATCTAAACATGTTGGCTGTTCTCCTCAGGCTATATCGAAATCTGTTAGTATTTTAGAGAGAAAAGGTTTAATTATTAAAAATAGTATTTCTCGAAAAAATCAAAATAATATAATACTAACGCAAGTAGGAAAAGAAGCCGCAGTACAATTAAAAAAAATAATTGAAGAACATGCTGAAATGGTTTTTAACGGATTTTGCGATGAAGATATATCTGCATTTAGCGTTTTTTTGAAACAAATTTATGAAAATATGAATAATGGAGAAGGAAGGGAGATAAAATGAAAAAAATAGTTACATTTATTTTAACAATAACAATGCTATTTATATTGGGAGGCTGTAGCAAAAAAAATCAGGGAGGCGCGGGTGTAAGTGGAGATATGGTGTCTGTTGATGATGCCAATACACTCGAGGCAAAGCTTCTTGCAAAAGTTGGATATAAAGCGGCAGCAGGCGGTTATCCTATTGTTGATACTAATGAAACAATTTTTTATTCTAATGATGCTATTATTGATGCACCTGCTAAAGACGAGAGTTTTTACGGTCAGGATGCTACATATAGTGGGAATAAGCCAAGTTATACGAATAACAACGACGGTACTATTACTGATAATGTAACTGGATTAATATGGCAGAAAGATCCGGGAGAAAAAATGAATTGGGAAACAGCTGTTAGTGAACTAGATAATTTTGAATTAGCTGGTAATGATGATTGGCGTATTCCTACAATTAAGGAATTGTATTCTCTCGTTCAATACTCAGGTAAAACGGGAACATCAGGTGACACTTCAATACCATATATTGATACAAATTACTTTGTATTTACCTATGGTGATGCTGCAGGAGAACCTCGTTTTATTGACTCTCAGATATTGACTAGTACAATATACGATTCAACTACGCTTGGTGGTGATACAACAGTGTTTGGTTATAATTTTGCAGATGGACGTATTAAGGGATATGAAGTCACAAAAAACTTTTATTGTTACCATGTTAGAGGAAACATAAATTACGGACAAAATTTATTTGTTGATAATAATGATGAAACGATTACCATGTTTTCTAATACCTACAGGGAGAGCATTATTGAAACTAATTTCTTTTAAGAATTTTTGTAATATAGAGCCTCTAGGACAATAGTGGGAACAGTGAATTTTACCTCTTCCTTTTATGGCGTGATGCATTGGCATAGTCATGCATAAAATTCCAAATAATCCAAATCTAATATCCGATATTGAAAGTAAAATAAATGAAACCATTATAATCCATGACCAATTTTGATGTGATTTTTTCTTTGTCATAAATACCTCCTGAATGAATGATTAATTAAGACCATTATACCTATAGGGGGTATAATGGTCAATAGCAAATAAAAAAAAGTTTTATTTGCTTTTTAAATTGGCATTACATGAACAATCTGCTGCAAGCGAACGAAGAATACCGTATCACTATCATATGATTTTACAACAACATGATCAGGCTTTACATCTGTTAAGATTCCCTGTAGGTTTCCTCTAACGGTTTCAATAACTACAGGTTTTCCTTTGACCTTCATTAGTGCTTCTACAACATAAGGCTCTATTAGTTCAGTGTATTTTATTGGCTGTTTATTTATCATCATTGGCATTTGATATAACTGATAATACATTCTTTCAACCCCAAATAAATTAATTATTACCCTACCATAGTATTTACTATGTATAAAAAAGGTTACATTAATTTAGGAGGATTTTCATTGGAAGGTAATGAAATTTGGGATTTAGGTCTACTAAAGGAATTGGCACTTAGTAAAATTTATACTAGTAAAGTAGAAGCTCTCAGGTGAAAAAGACAGAGATACAATGACAAGAGGGTATCCTTATGTCATCGTATCTCTGTTTTTATATTTTTAATTGTGGATTAGTTAATATCCTTTAATAATATTTTTTTAGTACATTTCCAAGTCTTTTTATTCCCTCAACTATTTTTTCTTCACCCATACAAGAGTAATTTAATCTTGCAAAATTGTGATGTCCGCCACCAGGGAAGAAAGAGGAACCAGGGACATATGCAACATTTTCTTTTAATGCTTCCTTAAGTATTTCCGCTGTATCAAGCCCTTCTTTTACTTCAAACCATGTAAATAATCCACCATTTGGATTTGTATGTTTTACTCCAACTGGGAAGTATTTATCCATACTTTCAATCATTAAGTTTCTTCTAACTCCATAAAGATTTTTGAGCTTTTCAATGTGGACATTTAAATCATATGTTTCCATAAATAATGCGGCTATCCTTTGGTCAAGAGAGCCACATTGAAGATCTGCTCCTTGTTTAACTATAATATATTTTTGGAGTATTTCATTTGATGCACATATCCATCCTAACCGAAGTCCGGGACAGAATGTTTTTGAAAAAGTTCCAAGGTAAATAACCCATCCTTCTTTATCAAAGCTCTTAATTGAAGGATGTCTTGTTCCTTCATATATTAGGTCTCCATAAGGGTTGTCCTCTATTATAGGAATTTGATATTTAGCTCCAAGCTCTGCTAATCTCTTTCTACGGTCATCACTCATTGTTATACCTGTTGGATTTTGAAAATCTGGAATTGTATAAATCATTTTAGCATTAGGATATTGCTTAAGAGCTTTTTCAACGTCATCAATAATCATTCCATTATCATCCATTTGTATTGCCACAAATTTTGGCATATATGCTTGGAATGCATTAAGTGCGCCTAAATAACTCGGACTTTCACAGATAACTACATCTCCTTTATTTAAAAATATTTTTCCGGAAAATTCGATACCTTGTTGCGAACCTGCAGTTATAGTAATATTATCTGCTGTAACATCTACATTCGCTGGTTTCATCCTTTGTTTTGCAATAATTTCTCGTAAGGAATGGATACCTTCAGTTGGTCCATACTGTAATGCAGCTCTTCCGTCTGTTTTAAGCACTTGTTGAACGATTGTCTGCAATTCTTCTACTGGAAATAATTCTGGACAAGGAAGTCCACCTGCAAACGATATAATTTCTGGATTTTCAGCGAATTTAAGAAGCTCTCTGATTTCCGAAGCTTTTAAAGTATTAACTCTATCTGAAAAACAAATGTTCATTTATAATTCCTCCAAAAAAATCAAATTTTAATACATATAGTATAACGCATTTTATTCGTAATTACAATATACTTACTATAATTCCAAATTTAACTGGGTAGATTTGCATACCCAGTTAAATTTGGAAATTACTTAATATAAGACGCTCCAATTTCAAGGGCCTTTTTATTTATTTCAAAGAATTTTTCTTTACCATGAGCTTTTAAAGCACTTACTAATGCTTCCATAGATACTATTCCTGTTTTCTTTACTAAGGCTCCTAGAAGTACCATGTTAGCAATCTGCTTGCTTCCAATTTTCATAGCTTCTGTTTGAGCTGGAACGCATATTACTTCTATGTCTTTTCTAATTGGCATTCTATCTACAAGGTCAGAATCTAATATCAAAAGTCCACCTTTAGCTAAGTCATTTTCAAACTTATCAAGGGAAGGTCTATTCATAACTATAAGTGCGTTTGGTTCATTAATTATCGGAGAACCAACTGGCTCATCTGACA
>JBLHPD010000003.1:0-63593 GCA_047624165.1 Clostridium sp.
TAATAGATGGTACAAATACAAAAACCGCAACTATAGTAAATAGTGTTGTAGTAACTGTATTTATTGATCTTGCTAAAGTCTGAGTAATACTTGTATTAGTAATATCTTCTAAAGATGATTTCCTCATACTCTTTTGATTTTCTCTTATTCTATCAAATACAACTATAGTATCATTAATAGAGTAACCAATTATAGTCAGAATAGCTGCAATAAAAGGTGAGTTTACTGGTATTTGGAGCACTGCATATACTCCAAGAGTAATTAAAACATCGTGCACTAATGCAACTACTGCTGCTATTCCAAATTTAAATTCAAATCTAAATGCAATATACACTAGCATACAAATGACTGCCACAATTAAACCAGTTACTGCTTTTGACTTTAATTCACTACCAACAGATGCTCCAATGGTATTTTGTTCAAATTCACTTGACTTATACTTAGCTTTAATTTCTTTTGTTAGAACCGCTGTTTCTTCAGCAGAAAGCGCTCCACTTCTTATGCTAATTTCCATATCTTTACCATCATCTATTGTTTTGGATGTATATTCACCCTTTGCGTGCTTGTCAATTATTTTATCAACATCCGCTTTTACAAATGTTTGATTCATTGATATATCAAGCACTGTACCACCTTTAAAATCTATACCTAAATTTAGTCCATTTTTTGCCATGAATCCCATTCCTATTACAATTACGATTAGAGACATAGCAAACCATACTTTAGTTTTTTCAACTATCTTTATCATATGCTTTTCCCCCTCTTCACGCCAAAATGAGATGTTTTACTTAATAGTCCCATTTCAACAGCTAATTTTAATAAGAATTTTGTGCTAGTAAGTGCTGTAAATACACTTAAAACTATACCAATCATAAGCGTTAGTGCAAACCCTTTAACTGCGCCTGTTCCAACACTGTATAGAACTAAAGCAGCAATTATAGTTGTAGTGTTTGAATCTAATATTGATGACAAGGCTCTATGGAACCCAGAATCCACTGATGATTTTATTGATTTGCCAGTTTTAAGCTCTTCTTTTATTCTTTCAAATATTAACACATTAGCATCTACTGCCATACCAACGGTAAGTAGAAATCCTGCTATACCTGCCAGTGTCAAAGTGGCATTAACGGCCGAGAATGTGCCAAGAACCAAAACCACATACAGAACTAAAGATATGTCTGCAATAATACCTGGTACTCTATAATATAAAAGCATAAATAACAATATAAATAATATTCCTATACCTCCAGCCTTCATACTTAATGGCAATGCATTTTTACCTAAAGTAGCTCCAACTGTTTTAACAGAAATAGCTTTTAAAGTTACAGGTAATGCTCCTGCTTTAATAATTTGAGCTCGCGACGTAGCTTCTTCTAACGTCTCGCTTCCTGTAATAACAGCTTTACCGTTTGCTATAACTGCTTGAACTGTAGGATCAGTTATCTTGTCCTCATCCATATAAATAGTAATTGTCTTTCCTAAAAACTTCTGTGTTGCTTCTGCAAATTTTTTGGTTCCTGATGCATTTAGTTCAAGTCCGATAGTCGGTTGATTATCATCGTTTGTGTATGCAGTAGCATCTTTTACATCTATACCAGTAAGAATTGTCACATTATCAGGACCAACAAATTTAAGTACTCCTGATTTTGCAACAGTATCAAGAATTTCTTTAGAATCAAATTTACCTGGTATTTCAATTCTAATTCTATTATTACCTTCTTGAACAACTAGTGTCTCACTAACTCCCATTCTATTAACCCTCATAGAAATAAGCTCAATTGCTCTGTCTAAAGTGCTTTTATCAACCTTTCCACCTTGGATTTCCTCTAAGACAGAAATTCCACCCTGCAGATCTAACCCTTTATTTATTGTTTCAGTAAATGGTTTAAACCTATAATCTCCTATTTTCACTCCGTAAAATCCTGTGTATGCCAATATCCCAACAACTAAAACACTGATCAAAAACAGTATCATACTTTTTTTCTTTTTCATCTTTATCCCCCTTCGCTACCTATTCATAACTACAAGTATATTATGATTAATAAACTTAGTCAATATTTAGGTATACGTAATTTACTTATCAGTTGTTTTTGCTTTTAAAGCTATAGCACATTCAATCCTTTTCTTTTGCATCTTGCATCCAATTTCATAAGGAATATGTATATCTCCATTAAAGTTAAAGTTATTTGCTTGGCATCCACCACTACAATAAAATTTAGCCCAGCATTCAACACATTTAGGTTTGTTGTAAATATGTGCTTCTTTAAATTCTAATTCCATTTTTTTATTATTCATTCCATTATATATATCGCCCATTAGAAAATCTTTATTACCAACAAATTGATGACAAGGGTATATATCACCATCCGGAGTAACGGCTATATATTCATGACCAGCTCCACATCCAGAAATTCTCTTATAAACACAAGGTCCACCTTGCAAATCTATGTTAAAATGGTAAAATTTAAAGTCAGTTCCATCCTTATACCTTTGAAGCATATCTGCATATAATTTATCATATTGCTCAAAAATAATCGGTAAATCTTCCTCTCTAAGTGAAAGTTCATGTTCAGGTGGTAAAACTACTGGTTCTATTGATATTTCTTTAAACCCTAAATCTGCCATATGTTTTATATCTTCATAGAAGTCAGTATTTTCCCTAGTGAATGTTCCCCTCACATAGTATAGTTTCGATTTATCTCTCATATCAACCATTTTTTTAATGTTAGGAAGTATTCTATCGTATGACCCACTTCCATCTACTCTTACGCGAACCTTATCATTAACAGCTTTTCTACCATCTATGCTAAGCACGATGTTACCCATATTTTCATCCATATATTTCATAATTTCATCATTAAGTAATGTGGCATTGGTAGTCATAGTAAATCTTATATTTTTTTTATGAAGCTTTTCTTGAATTTTAGCGTATTCTACTATTTCTTTTATTATATCAAAAGCCATAAGTGGCTCTCCGCCAAATAAGTCCACCTCTATGTTTTTTCTTGGCCCCGATTTTCCTATAACAAAATCTATTGCTTTCTTACCAACTTCCACTGACATTGTTTGTTTACAGCCGTGGTACTCACCCTCATCAGCGAAACAGTATTTACATCTTAAATTACAATCATGTATTATATTTAGGCATAGTGCCTTTATGTAAGACTCTGTTTGTCCAATGTTCATTGCAATCGATTCGTATAAATCTCCTGTGTATAGCATTTCTCCCTTTACTAAGCTCTGAATTTCGCTATACGCTTCCTCAATATCTTCTACCTTATATTTATCATTAAACTTTCCTATTAACTCTTCTTTTCCTCTAAGTGAATTTTCATCCAAAAGATCATAAACTATTTCATCTACTACGTGTAGAGCTCCAGAATTTACATCTATTAAATAATATTCGTTATCTTGAATAAATTTATGAATTAGCGACAAATTTTCTCCTCCTAACTAAATTTAAAGCAGTAACCCTAAGTTACTGCCACATTAGTAATATTAATTTTCACAAGCTAAGTTAGCTACTGTACAAGAAGTTTTGCATGCTGATTGGCATGAATTAGCACATTCCTTACATCCTGGTTTCTTCAAGCTTTGTTTAATACTTGCTGCGTTTATAGTTTTTATATGTTTCATTTCTATTCCTCCATTCGTAAAGTTACCCTATGAATTATATCATAATATCTTGGCTAAATAAAGCATTTCTATAGATTTATTCCAAGCATTCCTGACAACGCACCTATGCCGAGTGCTAAAGCTGTTCTTATTACTTCCGTCATACCAATGGCAGTACTTCCACCACCAAAAACTTTAACTAGATATAAAACTAACATGTAAGTAGCTGCAACCATAATACCCATTAGCCAACCTTTTTCTCCTGCTTTTTTGGCAGCAAATATAGATCCATATAGCACACTAACTAATGTTACTGCAACATAAAAAACAGATGTTACCTTCATGCTAGCTGGCATGTAAGTTGTTATTATAGAATAAATTACGAGTACAATTAAGGTTAAAATAGCAGCCCTAAATACGCCTTCTCCAGCACAAGAATATTTTTTTTTATTTTCCATGTAAATCCCCCCTTTTTTCACAGATTTCAATAAAAAAAATACTCTTTTATATTGAAATCTATAATATTAATTATGATTTAAAAAGGGGTTTTATTACTTAATTTTCTACTTTTTCTCTACTATTATATCACTAGTTATATTTGTAACTGTACCTATTCCACTTTTTGCGAGTTTTATTCTAGTTCTGTCTGGACCACTTTCTAGTACAATGTACTCATCTTGAATATTTATTATTTTTCCAATTATACCGCCTTTAGTCATTACTTCATCATTTACTTTTAAATTATTTAAAAGTGCTGCATATTTTTTCTTTCTTTTGTTTTCTGGTATAAATATTACTAAGTAAAATACTCCAAGCATTAATATTAACGGCAATAAAGTTCCTAATTGTCCCATATATATTCCCCTCCTTTCCATAACATTTTTTAAAATTATAATAAAATAATTCTACCATAAAAATTAATTCATAAGCAACAGCTAACATTACTTATTGTTACTTTTATTGGTTAATTATATTATAGCAAACAATTATGTTTATTAATTCCACCGAGCTAGTTTTTCGGCCTTAAACTCTTCAAAACAATCATTATCAATGGCAGAACGCACGTCTTCCATAAGTTTATTATAAAAATAAAGATTATGAAGCACACAAAGCCTCATAGCGAGCATCTCTTTTGCCTTAAATAAGTGTCTTATATAAGCTCTTGTATAATGCATGCAAGCAGGGCACGTGCAACCTTCATCAATTGGATTGCCATCTAGTTCAAATTTAGCATTTGTTATATTTATTTTACCATCACTCGTAAACACATTTCCATGCCTTCCATTTCTTGCTGGCAATACACAATCAAAAAAGTCTACTCCTCTTGATACCGCTTCTAAAATATTACTTGGATAACCTACTCCCATAAGATATATTGGTTTATCCTGGGGCAAGTATGGAACAACTGCATCAATAATTCTATACATATCCTCGTGAGACTCCCCCACTGCAAGGCCGCCTATAGCATAACCATCCAGGTTCATTTTGCTAATTGTTTTAGCATGTTCTATTCTAATATCCTCGTATGTTCCACCTTGATTAATGCCAAATAACATTTGTTTTTTATTTACGGTTCCCTCATCTAAATTTAATCTATCCATTTCAATTATGCATCGTTCTAACCATCTTGTAGTTCTTGCTACTGAATCTTCTACATATTCTCTTGTAGATGGGTTTGGTATACATTCATCGAAGGCCATGGCAATTGTAGATCCTAAGTTGCTTTGTATCTGCATACTTTGTTCTGGCCCCATAAATATTTTCTTTCCATCAATATGTGAATTAAAATAAACTCCTTCTTCTTTGATCTTTCTCATTTTTGATAACGAAAACACTTGAAATCCACCTGAATCTGTAAGAATAGGTCTATCCCAATTCATAAATTTGTGAAGTCCACCCATTTGCCTTACAACCTTGTCCGACGGCCGTAAATGCAAGTGATATGTATTAGATAATTCTACTTGGCAGCCAATTTCTTTTAAATCCATGGTGGAGACTGCACCCTTAATAACTGCTTGAGTTCCAACATTCATAAATACAGGTGTTTGAATGACGCCATGAGGTGTTGTAAACTCACCACGTCTTACTTTACCACTTTTTTTAAGTAATTTATACATATTTACCCTACTTTCTAAACAATAATTAATTGAATGTCCATTTGTTAATATAAAAACATGGCGTCTCCAAAACTGAAGAATCTATATTCTTCTTTTACCGCCATATCATATGCACCCATAACCAAATCTTGACCGGCAAAAGCGCTAACTAACATTATTAGTGTTGATTCTGGTAAATGAAAATTGGTTATTAAAGCATTAACTATTTTAAATTTATATCCTGGGTAAATAAAAATATCTGTCCATCCCGATTTTTCGCAAACTTTTCCTTGTTCATCAGCTATACTTTCGAGTGTTCTATTAGAAGTAGTGCCTACCGCAATTACTCTACCACCCTTTTCCCTTGCATCATTTATTATCTTTGCGGTTTCACTACTAAGCATATAATACTCTGAATGCATTTCATGTTCTTCTACTACTTCAGCTTTTACAGGTCTAAAAGTACCTAGCCCTACATGTAGTGTTACGAAGGCAACTTTAACGCCTTTTGCTTTAATTTTCTGTAACAAATCCTCTGTAAAATGAAGACCTGCAGTAGGTGCTGCTGCTGAACCTGCTTCTTTTGAAAATACGGTCTGATATCTTTCTTTGTCTTCCAATTTTTCAGTTATATATGGCGGTAGAGGCATCTCTCCCAATTTATCTAAAACCTCTTCAAATATTCCTTCAAATTCAAATTTTACTATTCTACTTCCACCCTCAGAAACGCTTATAACCTCTGCCTTAAGTTCTCCATTTCCAAAAATAAACGTAGTTCCAATCTTTGCCCTTTTCCCTGGTTTCACTAGTGTTTCCCAATGGTTTTGATCAATTCTCTTTAGGAGCAGGAATTCCATTTTGCCACCTGTTCCGCCTTTCGTCCCTAGAAGTCTTGCAGGTAAAACCCTAGTATCATTTAGCACTAAGCAATCTCCTGGGTTTAAATATTCTATTATATCTTTGAATTTTTTGTGTTCTATTTCATTATTCGTTTTATTAACTACCATGAGTCTTGACTCATCCCTTTTCTCAAGTGGATGTTGTGCAATTAACTCCTTTGGTAAATCAAAATGAAAATCCTTAACTTTCAAAAAAACTACACCCTTTCTTTATTTAAATGTCGATAGGCCTTTTCAGAGGCCATCCTTCCCCTTGGTGTCCTTATTATGAATCCCTTTTGAATTAAATAAGGTTCATAGACATCCTCGAGAGTTCCTATTTCTTCTCCTACAAAATATGATAAAGTCCCTATGCCTACCGGTCCCCCATTAAAGTTATCTATAATAGCGTGGAGCATTTTATTATCTATTCTATCAAAGCCCTCACCATCAATTTCAAGAAGTTCTGCCGCAGACTTTGCTATATTTAAATCAATAATTCCATTCCCCTTAACATCACAATAATCGCGAACCCTCTTAAGCAAACGATTAGCAATTCTCGGAGTACCTCTTGAACGTCTTGCAATTTCCACTGCAGCACCTTCTGTTATGTCTACCTTTAAAATAGAAGAAGATCGAATTACTATTTCTTTTAACTCACCTTCAGTATAATATTCCATGGAACTTAATACGCCAAATCTATCTCGGAGAGGTGCCGTTAAGAGTCCAATTCTAGTGGTAGCTCCAATAAGCGTAAACTTAGGAAGATCTAGTCGTATAGATTTTGCTGAAGCGCCTTTTCCAATTACAATATCTAGTGCATAATCTTCCATAGCAGGATATAATATTTCTTCTATTGCTCTATTAAGCCTATGTATTTCATCAATAAAAAGCACATCATAATCACTCAAACTAGTTAAAATAGCTGCCAGATCCCCTGCTCTTTCAATAGCGGGTCCGGATGTTATTTTTAAGCTTCCTTTCATTTCTTTTGCAATAATATTAGCAAGAGTTGTCTTTCCAAGGCCAGGTGGTCCATATAATAGAACATGGTCAAGAGCTTCTTCTCTATTTTGAGCAGCTTTAATAAATATATTTAATTTTTCTTTTATTTTTGATTGACCAATATACTCGCTAAGCTTTTGGGGTCTTAGTGAATAATCTGCCTCCAAATCTTCTTCAATGACTGACGAAGTAATAATTCTTTCCTCAATATCATCCATATTTTACTACCACCTTAGTTCATTAAATATTTTAAACAATCTTTAATCATATTTTCAAGTGATTGCTCGCAACTTATAGCCTTTAATGCCTTTGACCCTTCCTTTTCAGAATATCCAAGTGACATAAGAGCTCCTAAAACCTCTATAATCTTTTTATCGCCAGCTAAATCACTTCCTGAAATTTGGGATAAATTATTAACTTCAGACTGCTCCATATGAATTTTTTCTCTGAGTTCTAAAATTATTCTTTGAGCAATTTTCTTTCCTATACCTGGTGCTCGCACGATAGTTTTTTCATCTCCGGATACAATAGCATATTTTAGATTTGTTACATTGCAAATAGAAAGTAACGATAATGCAGCTTTTGCCCCGACTCCATTAATACTAATTACAAGGTTAAACATCTCTAATTCGTCGACTGTTAGAAATCCGTATAGTCCAATAAAATCTTCCCTAACAATTTGTTTTATATATAATAACACATGCTCGTTAGTTTTAGGCATGTTCGCCATAGTACTTCCAGAGGTATATATTTTGTAACCCATGCCATTATTATCTACTACAATGTAGTCTTTATTAATCCCTACAAAAATTCCTTTTATATATTCGTACATCACATTTACCTCCTTGCTACTTTATAGGATGATACAAGTATTAATTATTATCCTCCCACTTTCATAGCGACTATCTAATACTTTACCACCTAACCGATATTAATTCAATAATTAAGGCACATGAAATTAAATATTAAGTCAAAAAACCTTAAGAAATATATTTTTCTTAAGGTTTTAGTACATATTATTTATTTTATATGAAGACGACTTAAGATTTTAATAAACTCATAGCATAATCAAAAGCCTTTTCAGGAGTTTTAAATTCCCCTTTTTCATATTCTGCACTTTCTTCAATATCTACGCTTGCCTCAATATCTTGGCTATACTTTCTACCTCTAATTAGGTTATCAACCACTCCATCTTTTTCTTTTAAATCTTCAATTTTGATATATTGTAATTCTATTTTGTCCTGTGCGTCAAAGTCATATTTCTGCTGAGTGCCGTCTGAAGCGTATACATTAGAATTAAATAATTTATGAGCAGTTATATCTCCATTTTTATCTGTTTTATAAATTGTTACCAGGTTTTCATATACGCCTAAAAAATACCTATTACCTTTATAGCTGTACCTATCACTATTATTAACAAAAATTATTTCATTCTTGCCCATATTAGAAACTGTGTAACCTTGGTTTTTAAAACTCTCATTAAGTTCTGCTTGAGTTTTCCCAATTAGTTCAGTAGAGTCATTAAAATGTTTTTCAAGCACCCTATTTCTTACTTCATTATCTTTATATTTAATTTTAAAAACAAAATTTGTATCCATGGCTACCATATCCACATTAGTAGTCACCGATGTTTGCATTGAATTATCAACAATACTTTTGGCAGTGAGTTTTAAATATGGCAATGTACCACAAGTTTCAAGCTTTAAATCATTTTTATTTAAATAGTGAACAAGAGAGTAGTTGGCACCAAAGAAAGCAATTAAAAGTATCATTAACAATAAATATAATTTTTTACTATTTTTCATATTACCCCTCCTTATTTGGAATTATGTCCATACAATGAGGGATTTATTCAATTAGTTATTTTATTTATCTAACCCCTTTCCAGAATCAGTAACATTATCTAATTCTAAGGGATATGGTTCAAAGAAACTTTGATTAATAAGATTTTTCTCTTCAAAACGTATAGCATTTGATTTTATAACATAAAGTGGAACACTAAAAGGTACTTTGCTTTGTCTGTATTTCTCTATTGTATCTAAAATAAATTCTTTTTCTCTATGTGTTAGTTTATCTGAAAAATAGCCCATAGACTTTATAAGCACATTTATATTTGAAGTATATCTTGGAAGCTTATTTAAGGCCAGTGTAAGATTTTTTTCATATTCCGCGTATACCTGCTGTACACTTAAGACCCCATTACTTCCTAAAATACTCCCTAATATTTTTAGTTGCTTTTGATTGTATGACATAAGAAGAAGCTTGTTTGTGCTATGAAATTCCACTAAATCTTCTATTACCATACTTTCTTTTATCACTCTAAAATTCTTCATAATATATAATTTTGTTAAGAAATGTTGCCTTATATTATAATTTTTAACTCTGCCATCATCTTCAACTGGCAAACTAGGAAACTTAACAATTACACTCTCTCCAAATAATCCTCTTCCCTTAACTGAGGCCGACCCCTTTTGCGTGCCTTTGTAAATTTTAACCTCTTTTATGCCACAAGATGGTGATTTACTTTTCAGTATAAATCCATCTACCTTAGGAATACTTAAAAGAAATTCTTCTCCAAATTCAACCATTTCCTTACCTAGTTCTCTTTCAGTCACATGTTGCACTAATCTCATAGGTGACGCTTCATCTTCCTTAATTAATCTTATAGCTTCCCTTGGTGTTTCAAGTCCTATTTGAACCTCAGGACACACAGTTATAAACTCAACAAAATCTTTTAGTTTTTCTACTAAATTGCAACCATCCAGCTGTCCGTTATATCTACATGCTTCAAAACCCAAGCATCTACTCACTACAACAACTGGTTTTACATTACTTATTCTTTCTTTATAAGACGATTTCATATAAAACATCCTCTCTAAATTTCATATAATTTTTTTATAAAAAATTTATATTAATCTTATTTCAATAATAGTTTTAGTTTTCCTCTTTTTAGGATGCACTATAATTTCCTTTTTAAATCATAAAAAAACTACCATAATTAAATAAGTCCTATTATCACTTTCTCTCAATAATATTTGTGTGATGAAATTTAATATTATTACAACTAATTCATTTATAGTATAATCATGAAGATAAAAGCATGTATGATAGCGTCCGATAGTATATAATGAGTTTTGCATAGTCTTAATTTATGTAATGAAAATTTGACCTAAGCAGCCCAGGACATAACAATTATTAATTGTTTAGCATCCTACATGCCGAACCTTCATGGGATTAGTATATATCTTGAAAGGAGTTAATTATGCCAATTTATAGATTGCCAAATGATTTAGTATTCCCTGATCCATCCTTATCAGAGGAAGACGGGCTTTTAGCCATAGAGGGAGACCTATCACCAGAGAGATTATTTCTTGCCTATTCTAATGGTATATTTCCATGGTTTTCGGACGGTGAACCTATACTTTGGTGGTCACCTGATCCAAGATTTGTTGTTTACCCAAGCGATGTTAAAATTTCTCACTCTATGAAAAAAGTGCTTAAAAAAAACACCTATAGAATTTCCTTTGATACTTGCTTCAGAGACGTTATATCTAATTGTTCTAATGTGAGAAAAGAAACCGGAACATGGATTACAAATGAAATGATTGAAGCTTATTGCTCACTTCACGAACTAGGATATGCTCATTCCGTGGAAACCTGGCACAACGATAGATTAGTTGGTGGATTATACGGTGTGAGTATAGGAAAATGTTTTTTTGGTGAATCAATGTTTTCAACTATGGATAATGCCTCTAAGGTAGCCTTTATTACTCTTAGTAAAGTATTAGAAGAAAAGAATTTTGTTATTATTGACTGTCAGGTTCATACAACACATCTTGAAAGTTTAGGAGCAGTTTATATTTCTAGAGATAATTTTTTAGAAATTGTTAAAAAAGGAACTTCAATAATTCCTTTAAAATTGAGCTTTTAAATAAAAAATTATTATATTGACCTTTTAACACTTTTCCTAATAATAATATAAAAAATACAAAAACAGATTAGCATAAAGGCTTAAACCTCTATGTTGATCTGTTTTTATGTGTCTTTCTATTTTACCTTTTAATATACCAATTATCTTTAATATTTGCACTTATTTTATTCTTTGGTATATCACCCTCATGATTAAGATAATAATGTGTTATCGGTTTTAGATTATCATCCAGTTCATACACCAAAGGGACGCCAGTAGGTATATTGAGGTCGATTATTCCATTATCAGGCACATTATCTAAGTATTTAACTAATGCCCTTATTGTATTTCCATGAGCTGAGATTATAATTTTCTTACCCAATTTCATATTTGGTGCGATATCACTAAACCAGTACTTTAAAACCCTCTCCTGCGTATCAATCAAATTTTCAGTTAATGGAATTTCACTTTCTTTTAAGCTACTATATTTAATTTCATTTCCTGCATATCCACTATCACTTTTATCCATTTTAGGAGGCTTAGTTTTTACGGATCTTCTCCACATATATACCTGATCCTCACCATATTTTTCCATAGTCTTATCTTTGCTTAACCCCTGTAATGCTCCGTAGTGTCTTTCATTTAATCTCCATGATTTATTCACAGGGATCCACATTAGATCTAGTTCATCTAGTACAACCCAAAGAGTTCTTATTGCTCTTCTTAAATATGATGTGAAAGCTAAATCGAAGGTATATCCATTGTCTTTAAGTATTTCACCTGCTCTTCTTGCTTCCGTAAGGCCTATTTCTGAAAGTTCTACATCCGCCCAACCTGTAAATCTATTTTCCTCATTCCATAGACTTTTGCCATGTCTAATAAGTACTATTTTGTTCATAGTAATCCTTCCCTCAAATAATAAAATTATTAACAAAAAATATTAAGTAAAATATTCAATTACAGCATTCTCAAAATTACTATTTATAAGTTCTGAAATATAATTTTTAATAACCTCACTATCTGGTTTCTTATAGACATACTTGAATTTGCCATAAGGTCCCCATTTTAATTGCCTTTTTTCCTCATCCAGATCAAGTTTAGTATTTCTGAATCTTTGAACTATAAGTTCCTTTGCCGCTTTAGTAAATCTATGTTGAATAAGTTCAAAACTTATTTCCTCTTTATAGTCCTCTAGTGCTATTTTTAATGTCTCAAATAACTCTTTATATTCAGCCTTCCAATTATCATATATCATAATAGGAGCAATTATGAATCCTATTGGATATCCAGCACAAGCAATTTTTTTAACAGCGTCTATTCTTTCATGAAAACTTGAGGTATTATGTTCAAAATTATTAATTACATAACGAGAATTCAAAGTAAATCTAAACTTTGTATGCTTGTTATGTTTTAGCTTTAAAAAATAATCAACATCATCAAATTTAGTTACAAGCCTCAACCTCCCCCTAGAACTTTCACCAAAAAACTCTATGCACTTTTTCAAGTTTCCACTTAGGTGTTCAAGAGCAATTGGATCCGTTATACTCGCACATTCAAAGGTAGTAATACTTTGCAAGTTACTATCTATATAATTTTGAATAACAGCCAAAATTTCTTCAATATTTAGAAAAACTTTCATGAAAGGTTTTTCACCTTGAGTAGTCTGAAGATAACAATATTCACAATTAGCAGGGCAGGAACTTGATAGTGAAAATTGATAATCTGCCGATGGCTTACAACTTACTAATTTTTTTTGACCGTTTGTTGTAAAAAGAACAGTCTTTTTAGCCATTGCATAATTTTTCTCAGGTGATCCACAATCTATTATCACCTTTTTAGAATTAACTATAGGTATTTTTAATGTTTCTAAATAAACTATGATTTTTTTTGAAACATCATATTTCAAAACTTTAGGGTCTATATATGCTATTTCCGGTATAAATAACTCCATCATTATCACCTCGTAGATAGTGTTTTAATAAATAGAGTAATTTATACATATTAGCTCATTTACAATCATTATCTAGTATTATATTTATTAATTACCTTATTTTTTAATTTTTTGCCCAATGTTTCAACAATAAATCTATCGATTATTTCTTCCTTGGTAGCTTTTCCCTCTATAAATATATTAAATTTCTTACAAAGCTTGCCTAGATCACCCTTACTTATATCACAAGTGTTAATAAAGCTTTTAGCAGTTTTAATACTTGGCATAACTATTATACGTTTATACATTTCATCATTTGTCATGAATACGCCTCCCATATTTACCCATTGCTTCTGTTTTTATTATCATGCAATACTTGATCAATAACAATCACCATTGCCAATATACACAATCTCATTGTTATCCATATCATAAATTCTGAGCTTATTTCCTATGGAAAAAATCTTTCCCATTACATTGAATACATCATTACCTGACACATCCTTAATGTTAAAATTGTCACCTATTGAGAATACTTTTTCTCGAATATAAAACTTCATACAAAATCCCCCATAAAAATTTGTGCCAATATATTTTATTTATAATTTGTGAATATAGTGCATTATTTATTTTACTTTCACAAGGACATAAAATTGAAAATTATTTGATCCTGTTTTACCGTTTGAATTATACATGCTTCCTGATAGATTAGAAAATTGAATTTTAATTTTCACTTTATCATTCTCATCAACAAACAACATTTCCTCTGAAGAAATATTTTGCTGATTTTGGTTAACACCATATTTGTCAATAAGTTTATTTGCGAAAGCCTGTAAATCTTTTTTATAGATATTATTTGCATCTTGAGTTATATTTAATGTGCTTAATTCATAATCAAAATCTATGCTAAATCCTGTATTTGAATTTCGAGGTCCATTATCCACTGAATTAAACAAATAGTCATATCCTTTTATATCTATTGTTCTTAATACATTTGATGAATTGAAGGAAAAATATTCATTGGTATCTCCTGTATATTTCACTCCTAAAATGCTCTCTAAACCACTGATTCTAAAGTCTTGCGGCAGTTTTTCAACATCTTTTAGACTGTGATTACTATCAAAGTAATTAAGGATACTAGATATCTGCCTTGCATCCTCGCCCGTTATCTCAGTACTTGCTTTAATTACTTTATTGTCACTAATCATATTATTTTTAACAAATATATTATTCAACCTCTTATTTTGACTATATTTTGAAACTGAATAGCTACTAAAAGGCTCAAATACAGATATGAAAGTTATTGCTGCAAGTGATATTGGAAGTATTATATTTCTTAGTTTCTTTGCACTCGCGAAGTAAATCATAACTACAAATACCCATATACCAAGTGCTACAACAAAATATCTATTTTCAGTTACCCCATATGCTCTAATTCTTATCCCTATCGAAATGAACATCATGGCTATTAGTGGAAGAATTACCTTTGGAAAATAATTCATATATCTCTTTGGCCAGGTCTTTTGCTTTAGTAATGGTGTTATAAAAAATAACACACATGAACTTAGTGCAGAATACCAAAGTACGAGATTGGATACAAGACCCTCCGGCCACTGACGCGTTATAATTATTTTTGCAAAATATATATATAGTATTATTGTATATATTGAAATAAGTGGCATGATTATATATAACACAAGTACATTAAGAAGGCGCGGACAATCGTTTAAAGATAATGTTTCATTTTTAGCTTTAAGTCCAGCGAGAAAAAATGACGGTGCGAATATACCTGCAACAATAAGCCAAGTGTAATAGTAGAGCTCACTTTTAATATTAATTACTAGAAGCTTATCAATTGTAAAAAGAATTGCCGATAGTCCAAGATATAAAACAAGGGAGTATAAAGCTGTTGTGAAAAATCTAGTAAAAACCTTTATAACATAAAATTCAAAGTCATCACGATTTGGCAAATATGATATAAATAGAAAAACTAAATAAAGAATAAGACTAAGCCCCATATATCTTGACATTGAAACCATTTTTATATCCATTAGGAAGAAGTGAAAATAAAGAGTTAGTAATACAGCTCCTATTAAATAAGACGTGTATACTGATACCTTATTGTAAGCCTCTGATCTTTCAAAAAAAAGGTTAACGCACAATGAAAGTGGAACTCCAAGAGCAATTACCATAGTAACCCTGCCAAGGGTCTCTATAAAATCACCACTAACACCGGGTGTTATTTCTGATATATAGATTAGAAGTACAACACATGCCGTTGAAATAACTATAGTTTGTGGAAATCTTTTAAGACTATTTTTAATTCCTTTTAATATTCCTTTGAACAATTCCCTCATTATAAACCCCCACCTTTCAATTCTGCTATTTCCTTATCCTTTATCTCTATTATCCTTTCATATTTTGATTCCATTTCAGTTAAATTTCTATTCAGCAAATTTATTAAAGAAGCCATTTCATCTGCACTACCTGCTATACGATTAAATAGTAAAAGATTTGAAGCTAACACCTCTGGAATTTCACTATGAGAATATCTTAGCTGATGGTCAATTTCGCCGTACCCTTCTTCAAATATTGTTCTCACCTGAATCTCTGCTATGACCTTTTGACTTGTTGGGAAAAACTCTATCAAATAGTGTACAGATCGATATCCTGATTTCCTAGAATGGATTTGAATGTTCAGTTCATCAAACCTTCTAGTATCATCACCTTCTCGAACGTTGGCAGTTATTTCAATTACTTTCCACGTATTATAAATAAAGTTATGTATATCTTCCCAATCTTCTTTAAAAATATGTATTGCTCTAACTCCTATTAAGTCATTAATTTCATCTTTATAGTTTTCAATGGAAAACTGAAATTCTGAGCCATACTTCTCTTTTCGCCCAGGTGTCTTTCTAATTATCTTTTCTATTAACCTATCTGGCTCTTTAACTCTAGATTTTACTGAATGTATTTTACAATGCGATCTAAGAGTATCCGCTATAAATCCAGCCTGACTTTCATAACTGCTCCTATAACTGTTAAAGTCCAGATATATTTCATTTAATACCGCCCAGTCTATTTCATTTTTAATAATATCTTCTTCTATAGTATGAGTTTTCTTTAAGAAGTTTTCTTTTATTAGATCCATATTTCCTCCTAATAATATAATATGCTACCCAATTTCAGTATATTATTAACACTTTTCATAAATGCTTATATTAAAATGGAGCTGGGTTGATAGTTCAGAAGTATCATTTGCTTTTTCTCTCATACAATTGTCAAAAGTCCAATAATAAGGGGTCATTGCAATAAGATTCTTTACACTTTTACTATCATCCACATGAATATCGTATTTAACTTCTGTACTCTTAGTTAACTTAAATCCATTAAAATTCATTTCTTTTTCCTCATGCTTTCTAGGGTTTACATATAAGAGTTCTTTTAACCCATATAAATGTTGGACTCCTGGTGTTACAACAACTAGTTTACCATTATCTTTTAGAACTCTCTTAAGCTCAGCCTCATCAGAAGGTGCAAAATTTCTGATAATAATATCTATAGTGTTTGACATTATTGGTATGTTAAAATTACTACCCACTATAAAGTTTATTTCCTTATCTCTCTTAACTGCATGCGTAACTGCAGCTTTTGAAATATCCACGCCAAAATAATCAAATTTACTATTTATTGTAGCATTAGATTGTTTTATATATATGGATTCCTTAAGCCTTGATAAAAAATAGCCTTCTCCACAACCAGCGTCAAGTATATTGACATTATTTCCACCTATACTTGATATTATCACCTCATTCAATGCTTCAGAAAAAATTTGATAATACCCCTTATTTAAAAAATCTCTTCGCCCTTCCATCATTTCTTTACTGTCCCCAGGATCTTTTGTTTTCTTTTGATTAGCGAGCAGAAGATTAATATATCCTTTACTAGCTATATCATAACTGTGATTATTCAAACATACATATTGTTTTTCAATTTTTTTTAAACTTAAATTACATACAGGACATTTTAATATAGATTCCATATCTTCTATTGTCACAAAATCACTGCCTTCCTTAAAAATTCACTAAAGTGAATTATATATTTATAATTAGTAATTAATTCATATACTAACCCATTATAACAAATAAAGTATGCTTTACTTGTAACATGAGACATGAAAGTACTTCTTTCTTTATCATTTACATAAATATATCACATAATTAAATATTTATAAATTCCTATGCAATAAAAAAACTAGCCCAAAGGCCAGTTTTTTTTATTATACGATATAATTTTATCTTTAATTTTCTTTAATTTTGCTGTGGTTTTTTTTGCCCAAATCCACTCCAATTAAATCTAAGATAAATATAAATATCGGTATTCCAAGGAGTAGACCCCATATCCCCATAAAATGTTCTGAAACTATTAATGTTACAAAAGTAAAAAATATTGGAAGATTGGTATTATCAGACATCAGTTTTGGATTTAAAATATAACTTTCAACAGCATGAATTATAAAAATCATAATTAGCACAAAAACTACTTTAATTAATCCACCTATTTTAAAAGCAATTAAACATAAAGGTATTAGTGAAATAAACACTCCTGCTACAGGAATAAGACTTAAAATAAAAATCATAAATGCAAGAGCTAATAATTGTGGAAAGCCCATTATAGCGAGCCCTATAACTGATAACACCGTGTTTGCAATGGCTATCATTATTTGAGCCTGTATTACTTTACCAAAAGAATTTAAAAAGTTATTACCAAAATAGCTAAAATAATTATACGCAACTGATACTTTACTATATTTAAACTTGTATACAAATTTCAAAATAGTATCCTTTTCTAATATGAATACTAAACTTAGTAAAAGCGCCATGAAGAAATTCAAACTCCATTTCCCAAAATTAGTTACAAAAAGCATAATACTTTGAATACCTGTTTTAGCATAATTAGCTAAGTCTATTTGATCCAATATTGGTGCTAAATATAACATAACTCCTTTAGTATCCTTTGGAAATTTAATATACTCGATTTTATCCAAAATAAGAATACTTTCAGAAATAGCAATTGGTATATATTTAACTAGCAGAATAATTATACTCAATGTCATAAACATATATATAATTATAGTAATAAGGGTTGGATTTACTTTAATAACTTTGTTAATTTGCTTAAGCAGTAAGGTTTGTAAACTATTTGCTAAATAAGTAATCATAAAAGTTAATAAAATCAAATTAAATATGGATCTAATTAAATAAGCAAATAATATTAATGTTAGCAAAAGTATTATTTTTATTATTAAATCTCTCTTAAATAACGACTTCACTGTTTGCATTTATGGTGCTCCTTCATATCTTTATTAGTTAATTTAAAAAACTATATTAAATCATTTTTCGACTATTTCATTATAGCAAATTTTTTAACTTAATTCTATTAATTACTATCTATATTTTATGTTCTTAAAAAAGTTTAAAAATTCATTTTACATTTTACTTAAGTATAAAAATTATTTTAAGTTTAAGACAGGAAAAACAAGAAAAATAGTGTATACTATTTATAGAACTAGTAGTATATATTAATTAGAAAGTTTGGTGACTATAATAAATGAAACCTGTAATTATGTTTGTAACTGAATGGTGTCCATATTGTAAGAAAGCACTCGCTTGGATGGACGTTATAAAAAATCAAAATCCAGAATATGCTAATATTGAAGTTAAAATAATTGATGAAGAGCTTAAACCTGATATAGCAAAACAATATACTTACTATTATGTTCCTACTTACTATGTGGATGGTGTTAAAGTTCATGAAGGAGTTGCATCAAAGGATATTGTTAGTAACGTATTTAAAAAGGCATTGGAATAAGAAAGAAAAAAGTATATCTTACGCGTATTGCAATACGACTAATGCATTATACGTAATATATACTTTTTTTACGCATAAAAACATTTGTTATTTATTTTTGGGTTTAACTTTTCATACCGCTAAGCTTTTTTTCAAAATTCTTAATCATTTGTTTATAATAGGTTAAACTCTGAAGATTACTACTAAAAAAATCAATATGTCTTTCCATATTTATAATACTTTTTCTCTTTTCTGCTAATGCTATTTTATCTATAATTATTTTTCTATTATACCTATCTATACTATTACTAAAATTTTCTTTTTCTTCCCTTATTTTTTCTTTTCTTTTATTACAATCAATAATTTTAGTTTTTATACTTAAATCATTATAATAATTCAAAAAAACTTTTCTATAGCTTCTATAAAACACTTTCTTAATAAATTTGAATTTTTCTCTTCTAAGAAAAATGCGAAGATTTTGATTTAATTTTTTACTTTGTTGTTTCTCTTGTAAAAGCTTGTCTTCTAATATGTTTATATGGAATTTAATCACCTTAGTCTCCTGCTTGTTATCTTTAATTCTATCTTTTAATTCAATTTGTTTTCTTTGGCAGTCTTTTATATTATATTTATTTGTATTTATATTTTTTATAAGCTCTTTTTCATTCCAATCTAAAGTCTCATCACAAACATTTGGTATCTTTAAAGTATTGCATATATCCATTCTATATTTAGTTAAAGTTTCAACTGCTTCTTTCATTCCATCTAAAATAGATCCGCTTAAATCAAATTCTCTTACAATGGAATTATATATTTCATTATATATTTCATTATCTTCTAACATATGTCACCGCCTCTTTTATTTAATTCAATAAATCTTAAGCATTTACTTTATATTTCATGTATACATTTTTAATTATGGGATATACTATTATTGTAGTCAACTAGCAAACATTAAACTTATAGTAGGGAGATGTTAGTTATGTTAATAAATAAATTATTTAGGTTTTTAAGCGTAGGCAGTATTGCTAGGGCTAAGAACGGAGATTACTAAGTAAATCCATATGTAAATATGGATTAGTAAAGCCAATGATTATTCTTAATAATCATTGGCTTTATGCATTTTATCTTGTTGATCTAGTATTCTTAGACTGTTGCCTTCCAGCCTGATTCCTTCCAGTTCTCCTAGCATTCCCGTTTGGAAGAGACTTTCCAGTTGAGGCTTTCTTTGCGTTATCCTTATTGACTACTATTGGTACATTACTTGCAGGATAAGGATGATCCTCTATCACTGGTATTGATTTTGATATAACCTTCTCAATGTCCTTAAGAAAAGGTTTTTCTTCCACATCGCAAAATGAAAGTGCAACTCCGCCAAGTCCAGCTCTCCCAGTTCTTCCTATTCTATGAACATAGGTTTCTGGTATATTGGGTAAATCAAAATTTATTACATGAGATAACTCATCAACATCAATACCTCGTGCAGCGATATCAGTTGCCACTAGTACTCTTGTAATACCAGACTTGAAATTATTTAAAGCAAGTTGCCTTGCACTCTGTGATTTATTTCCGTGAATAGCTTGAGCCTCTATACCTGAATTATTAAGGTCCTTAGTAATTTTATTTGCACCATGCTTTGTTCTTGAGAATACCAAAGCAGATACTATGGACTTATCTTTGAGCAAATGAATGAGTAATGGTTTTTTATCTGTTTTGTCCACAAAATATACTGATTGATCAATAATGTCAAGAGTAGAAGAAACAGGTGTCACTGCCACTTTTACAGGGTTTATAAGAATAGAATCCACAAGCTTTAATATTTCATTTGGCATAGTTGCTGAAAATAACATAGTTTGTCTGATTTTAGGTAATTGTGCTATAACCCTTTTTACGTCACGCAAGAATCCCATATCAAGCATACGGTCTGCCTCATCAAGTACAAACATTTCCACATGGTGTATGTTAATGTATTTCTGTTGCATTAAGTCAAGTAGTCTACCAGTAGTTGCAATTAAAATATCTACTCCACCCTTTAAAGCATCAGTTTGATTCTTTTGTGATACACCTCCAAATATAACTGCACTCGTAAGATTCATGTGTTTACCATAGGCTGTAAAACTTTCTCCAATTTGAATTGCAAGTTCGCGAGTTGGTGCGAGTATTAGGGCCTTTATATTTTTAGGTCCTTTTATAACTTTTTGCTTTCCACAAAGAATTTGAAGTATAGGAATAGCAAAAGCTGCAGTCTTTCCCGTGCCTGTCTGTGCACATCCTAAAAAGTCTTTACCTTCCAATATAGTAGGAATCGCAGCCTCCTGTATAGGTGTAGCTTCTACATATCCTTCAGTTATTAAAGCTTTTTTTATTGGCGTAATGAGATTTAAATTTTCGAATAACATTATTTTCTCCTTTGGAAGTGGCTGTCTTGAACTTTAAATGTCGCTAATCACTGATATCCTGTTATGAATTTTCTTGAAAATTGGAAACAACAACTTTCGTGCATGATTATATTGCATCTAAGAAACCACCCTTTATTAATGATATGAGTCTATTTAGGCTGATTAATTTTCATTTTAACTTTGACTTTATAGGTCTTTATGTATAAATAAATATGTCTCACTATATCAACTTCAATCTTATAAACTAATTTAATTTAAACGTTCGTTACACTCATATTTTTTAATTATAACATATTTTATGTATTGTTGCTATTCTTCTGATTATAACCGCTGATAATATAACTAGGAGCAGAACCTGCCTCCTAGTCTTTCGAGAAATATCCGTCACATCTTTAACTTGTTATTTATTTTCATCCACCTAACTGAATATAAATACCGATTTACCATAAACTATAGCTACAAAATATATTATATTTAAAGAAGGAGACCTTTTTATGAATGAAAACCTTAATTTTCCTATGAGCGTACCTGAACAAAAACAAGATAAACAACCAGGTTTTGAATCGCTTATGAACCCTAGACCTATTTTTGAAAACCCAAATTGCGTAGGCTCTGGCAAATTAATGAATAAAGTTGCTTTGATTACTGGTGGTGATAGCGGCATTGGAAAAGCAGTTGCAATCGCGTATGCAAGAGAAGGCGCTGATATATCCATAATATATCTTGATGAGCATGAAGATGCAGAGGAGACAAAAAAACTTATTGAAGCGAAGGGTAGAAAGTGTATTTTAATTTTTGGAGATATTGGAGAGGATGCTTTCTGCAATGATGCTGTAAACAAAACAATATCCGAATTGGGTAAGATAGATATTATTGTGAACAATGCAGCAGAGCAACATCCTCAAAATAGCATTGAAGATATCACAACGCAGCAACTAGAGAAAACATTTAAAACCAACATTTTTTCCATGTTTTATATGGTAAAAGCTGCATTACCCCATTTAAAAGAAGGAGCTACAATTATAAATACGTCTTCAGTTACAGCCTATGAAGGGCATAAAACTTTAATTGATTACTCCTCAACTAAGGGAGCAATTGTTACCTTCACTCGCTCTCTGGCGCTCTCCCTTGCAAGTAGAAAAATCCGAGTTAATGCAGTTGCTCCAGGTCCTATATGGACACCTCTTATACCATCTTCCTTCAGTGCGAGTGAGGTCAGTAAATTCGGTAGCAAAACTCCTATGGGAAGACCAGGTCAACCTGTGGAGCTCTCTGAAACTTATGTGTTTTTAGCGTCAGAAGGTGCATCATATATAAGCGGGGAAACTATTCATGTCAATGGTGGTGTGGTTATAAATGGGTAACATCTGGTTCCACCTGGTGCCAGCTACCAACTACTGGAAGTAGGATATTTTTTATTATTCTTGCACTCGCATTATTAATAAAAAATATAACTTAATATAAAGCAAATAAATAGGTATCAAATTTATGATGCCTATTTATTTACTTTATATTACTATTATTTCTACTTTTATAAGTTTATATTTTTTAAAAATTTATTATTTATTTTATGCTTATTGGGAATATCCTCACTAAATTTGTTATTATATCCACACATATAATAATAGTTCATAGGCAATTATATATATTAAAAGTATTATTAAAAAGTGTTTACTTCTTATAGATTTATTAGTGTTAATTTTTTAAAAGAGGAGATTATTATCATGAGGAAATTTTTTTGTTTCATACTTTTTATTAGCTTACTTCACACTATAGGAAATACAACAATAGTCTCGGCTGCAACTGCTACTTATAGGTCAGAAAATACAAATATATATAATGTAACTATGAAACAAGATCTACTATGCCTAATGATTGCGTATCCTGAATATATTGTAAATATTGAAGAAAACAATGGATATGTATATCTGATAATGAAGTCTGGTAAAAAGCTACTTTATGATGATAAAAAAGAAAAAAGCTTTGAAGAAAAATTAGCAGGTGCCGACCTTCAAGATACTTTAGATCAAATTTATCCCCTATCACCTGTTAAAAGTGTTATGAAGGCAAATTTTGACCCTGGTCGTTTTAGGTCATATAGTTTATTATACGAAGTTTATGGAAAGTCAAAACAAACTATAGAATCCAAACTTACAAAAGTAAATGTAGGGTATAACAATTACCAATTCAATGGCAATGGTAGTGCAGCCCTTTCACTGAAAGCTGTGATGAAAGAATTAATTCCTCTTTCACAAGAAAATCAGAATGTGAGAAGATGCCTTTTGCCCTGTAGTGGTACTTTTAATTACCGGGTAATTTCAGGCACAAACAGGTTAAGTCCTCACGCTTTTGGAATTGCTATTGATCTTGCTAGTGATAAAAGAGATTATTGGAAATGGGCATCTAAAGAAGCTGGTGGAAAAAGATTAGAAACATACCCCAATGAACTTGTAGAAGTTTTTGAAAATAATGGATTTGTATGGGGAGGTAAATGGTCACACTTTGATATTCTGCATTTCGAGTATAGACCTGAAATTATTTTAAAGGCTAGATATTTCACAAATAGTTTGAATTCAAAAAATCCCTGGTATGAAGGTGTACCAGTACAACAATTACCTATAACAAATGCCATAGAAAAAATCAATAAAATAATAGGAGTATAATATTATGTATTTTTGTAAAATCAAAATATTACAATGGTCTAAAATTAGATTAATTATATTTATCATACTTCTTTTATCATTGCAGTTATGCACTACTAGCTCTGCAATTCCAGTTTCTGATGATTCAAAAAAAGAAGTTACAAGTTATATAGAACAAATTTTTCAAAAGAGAAACAAAGCTATACTCAGCGGTGATTTAGAATTAATACAATCACTTTATAATATGGACACAAAATATGGAACTTGGGCATATGAATATGAAAAAAGAAAGATGGATTATATTAACAACTGGGCAGAAAAACAAGGAGTTAAGTTTACAAATATTACGCCTACTGTAATTGTAAAAAAAATCAAAGGTAGTGATGATACTTTTTCCATTTATTTATTGTGCTCAACAGAATATAAGTATGTATATGAAGATCAGCCAGAATTAGAAAACACTTCGAGAATTGGAACCTATCACAACTTAAAGCTTATGAGTAAAGATGGTTCTTGGGTAATTTCTAAAGAATGGTATAAGGATCCTTTTGCAAATTCTTTAGATTTAGGTAATATTAAAGCAGATTCTATAAAAAAATATATACTATCTCAAACTTCCAGAGACTTATCTACCATAGACAATCGAAGAACTAAAACTATAGAATATGCCGATAAATATTGCGGTGCTGCAACTACTTCTGAATATGATTATAAGTATAACAAAAAGTATAGAGATTATAATCCTCAGGGTGGTGATTGTGCAAACTTTGCTTCACAAATTCTTTTTGAAGGTGGAAAATTCAAAAAAAATTCTGCTTGGAACTATGACAAAAATGGAGCAACAAAATCTTGGCTTAATGCAGATGGCTTTAAAAACTATATGGTATATAGCGGTAGAGCATCAGTAATTGCCTATGGTAGCTATGATAAAGTATATAAGGCTAGTTATAAACTATTACCTGGAGATTTTGTTGCATATGAAAAGAAAAATGATATCACACATATATCTGTTGTAACTGGAGCTGATTCAAGAGGATATTCCTTAGTTAGCTGTCATAATTCGGACAGAAATAAAGTACCTTGGGACCTTGGATGGAGTGATAAAAATATTAAATTTTGGTTAGTTAGAGTTCATTATTAATAAAGTTATTCCTATTTAAGTACCTAAAAATATAAAGCAGTAAATATACAATCCCATTAACCTTTGGGGTGATGTATATTTACTGCTTAGCTTTTTAAATTTCCATAATAATTGGAAGAATAATAGGTCTACGCTTTGTTTTTTCATATAAATACCGCTCTGTAGATTTTTTTATATTAGATTTTAATACATACCATTCAATAATTTTATTGTCTAAGCACTTATTTAGTTCAAGCCTTACAATCTCTTTTACTTCATTGATTAGTGCATCAGATTCCTTGGCATATATAAATCCGCGAGTTATTATATCTGGTCCTGCAATAATACTATACGTTTCCCGTTCTAATGTAACAACTATCGTTAGCATGCCATCTTCCGCTAAGTGTTTTCTATCTCTAAGCACTATGCTTCCAACATCACCCACACCAAGTCCATCTACATATACAGATCCAGTTTGTACCCTCCCTGTGACTTTAGCTTCATCCTTTGTAAGTTCTAATACCTGCCCAGTTTCTATAGTAAATATATCTTCCCCCTGCATACCTAATTGTTGAGCCAATTTAGCGTGCTGCCTCAAATGCCTGTATTCACCATGAACTGGCATAAAATATTTAGGATGAACTAATGCATGAATTAATTTTAATTCTTCCTGATAGGCGTGGCCGGATACATGCACTTCTTCTAAATCCTCATAAATTACCTCTGCCCCTTTTTTGAATAACTCATTTATTACCCTAGATATAAGCTTCTCATTACCTGGAATTGGAGACGCAGAAATAATATACAAGTCCTCTTGTTCAATTGTAATTTTTCTGTGAGTACCATATGCTATTCTGGCAAGACCAGCCATAGGTTCTCCCTGACTCCCAGTAGTTATTATTGTAATCTTTTTACTTTCGTAGTTTCGCATATCATCCATACCTATAATGTAACCTTCTGGTATATGGAGATACCCAAGGTCCATTGCTACTTGTGAGATATTCTCCATACTCCTTCCACTAAAAACAATCTTTCTACCATAAATTACAGAAGCATCTGCAATCTGTTGCATCCTATGAATGTTTGATGCAAATGTTGCTACAATAACTCTTCCCTCAGCATTAGAAATTATTCTAGTTAAAGTTTTCCCTATAGTTTTTTCTGAAATTGTATGGCCCGCACGTTCCACATTTGTGCTATCTGCCATAAGAAGAAGCACGCCCTCTTTACCTAAATTTGAGATACGCTCTAAATCCATTACCAATCCATCAATTGGAGTATAATCAATTTTGAAATCACCAGTATGTAATATAACACCTTGAGGTGAGTGTATTGCAATAGCACAGGCGTCTGCTATGCTGTGAGTAACTCTAATGAATTCAATTTTAAGATTTTGCAGTTCTATTATTTCTCCAGCATTTACATTGTGAAGTTCACAATCTGATAATATATTATGCTCTTTAAGTTTGTTTTCAACTAATCCTAATGTTAGCTTAGTACCATAAATAGGTACATTCATTTGTTTTAGAATGTATGGCAATGCTCCTATATGATCCTCATGTCCATGAGTTAAAAAAATACCTTTTACCTTTTCTACATTATTTTTTAAATATGTTATATCTGGAATTACTAAATCTACACCATACATTTCCTCATCAGGAAACGCTATTCCACAGTCTATAACAATGATTTCATCCGCGTATTCAATAGCAGTTATATTCTTACCTATTTCTCCAAGGCCTCCTAAAGGGATAATCTTTAAACTTTCCTCGTTTTTCACTAAATCCACTCCTTCATTTATATCAATTATATTATTAATTCCATTTTCTTTATTTTGCCTTGAATTATGAAATTAATACCTTTCTTATATAGATTCCGTATGGGTGTTATGGAATCTATCCTATTCAATATATATATGGGTTCATTTGGAAATTATATTTAACTACGATTAAGGCCAGTAAAACTATTTTGTAGAATACTAAAGCAATTAATGAGTATCCTAATAGTATAAATAAAACCTATAAAACAATAAACTATAAGGAGATAGAATTCATATGAAAACTGAAGAACAAATTAAATCGGAAGTGTCTAGGCAGGTTATCGACAGTATGAAAACAACATTGAATGAAGAGCTAACTCAGGTAGAAAAGGATTTTGAAGAAACTTATAAAAGTAAGCTTGAACAAGAACTACAGTATTCTTTAGACCTAGCAGAGACTGGTCTTCAAAGTAATTCAAGTAAAACCTTAAAAGTAGAGAATAAAAAACTAGTTCAACAATTAGATAATATAAGAATTGAGAAAATGAAAGTTGAGAATAAATTAAAAACATTAAATGAATTTGAAAATATATAGTTCCCTGTCGTCATTTCTGTCTAATTTGGTAAAAGTCCATGAAAATCATTGGCTTTTACCAAATTATTTTTTATTCTATATTTTATATCAAAATAAAATAAACCACATAATCACTGCTTCAATACTTGCTATCTCTGTAGCCTTATAAAGTTGACTTATTGTTTTCAATATAGTATCATTTATTTTAATGAATAAATATTACATTATGAGTTTTATGTATATTTTAGTACAGATAAGGAGAATTACTTACCATGAATATTTCTACTAAAGGAAGATACGGTTTAAGGGCAATGGTTGATATCGCTGTGCACTCATTGGGAGATTATATTCCCTTAAAGATTATTGCTGAAAGGCAATTAATTTCAGAAAATTATCTAGAACAAGTTTTCTCAGTACTTAGAAAGGCTAATCTTGTAAAAAGTGCAAGAGGATCTCAGGGTGGCTATACATTATCAAGAGACGCCTCAAAAATCACTGTAGGAGAAGTTTTAAGAATTCTTGAAGGTGATTTAAGTATTGCAGGAGATGATGATGGCCTTGATAAAACCATAAAAGTTTGTATAAACACCATGGTATGGCAAAATGTTAATGAACAAATTAATAAAGTTATGGATTCAGTGACACTACAGGATCTTGTAGAAAAGTATAAAAGTTTGAACGCGGAATATACCTTGGATTTTATAATATAATGAGTAAAAATAGCACTTAGATATTCTAAGTGCTATTTTTATTATTCTTTATTCATTTAGGGGCATTAGACTAGGAGGCAGGTTCGAAAGCTCCCGTCTACACGGAGTTTCACTAACTATTCTTTAAGTTAATAAATACAGGTTCACTACATTTCTTACAAGCTAATACCAAGATGCCATCTCCACAGCTTCTAAACTCAAATGTTTCAATATTTTCATCTGTTTTTATATCTTCTATATTCCCACATTTGCACATTAATTTCATTATAAATCCCCCATTCTGTCAACGTCATCAATTTAAAAAGTTCCACCTCTATAAACCTAATATATATACATTATATGCTGATTTTGTTTATTTAGAATAGCAGTACATATACGCCACTTGCTGAGAAAATCCCAATTTGTTGGTGAACAATAATTCAAGTAAAGATTTATAAACAGTATTCCATCATCTAAATTAACTCTATGCTTGAGATTAATGTTATTTTTAGGCAATAAAAAAGAACCGATTATAATCAGTTCTTTTAAGAGTTTATATTATATTTATAAATTTATATTTAATTAAAGGGGGACTCTAATTAAAAAAATCAATTACTAGCTACTTGCTATATATTTATAGTAACAAATAACTATGTCATTTTGATGTCCAAAACAACAATAAATTGTAAATTAAATAGAGAACTAATTAGGATTTATTAGTTTGGAAACGATCCATAAAAATCAATGAAATGTTTTAAGTCTCTGTATTTGGTGAACTACTATAAGGCTATTCACTAGTACAAACCGTACAATAATTGTGAGGTATCGCCCCCTGCTTATATGTCTGGAATCAACTAATGCCATAGTATCTATAAAAAATAAAATTGCCTGTACAGCCTTCTGTGAGGCTTAAAACCTATTGTTTATGCTGTATAGGTTCTGCATAAAAAAAATAGAAGGTAGTTATCCACCCTCTTACAAATTCAAACCGTTTAATGTTTTAAACACTGCCATATATAATAAACTTGGTAGTACCTTTAGTAGTTGCGAAAATATATATGAACATATTTATTTAAAAATAACTTAAAGAATTACTAAAAAAAAGAATTGAAATAATAATACATTTAATAACTATTGATGATTTCTTTGGTTTTATTTTATCTCTAGCAACTAAGTAACCTTCAACCAACATTAAAATCCCACATATAACTTGAACAATTCCCCCTATAAACTTGATACTCATAGTATCCCCCCCATTACCTACTATTACGTCACAGTTAAATACGATTCCGACTTAATAGTACCATAATATAGCATAAATATAAAGATTAGAGATTTTCTAATCTTTATATCAGAATATTTTCCTATGTGGTTTTAAAACCCTTGCAACCGTTGGTATGACTTAGTTTACACTAGTATTCACTAATTGATACTATTGCGAACTATCTTAAGTATAGAAAAAGAGCCCTAAGGCTCTATCCAATAATTTTTTTACTAGCGGGTTCATACATTAATTCAATTCTGAAATTATCCTTAACACTTATAGCCACCCATCTTGTATTTAGACCTCCATTATTCACAAATTCCTCTCCTGAATAGCCATACAGCATAAAATTACTTAATACAATATGATAGCTTGAATCAGCAATCTTTTCAAATTTTCTGATTTTGCCCATATAAACAACCTGCTCTGAATTTAAGAAAACTCTAATCCACATTCCGAGTTTAAAATCAATAATATTAGTTAACATATCTGATTTCATTGATGTAGTAATATTTAGTTTTTTTAAACAACAACTTGCTATATCAGACTGAGACATCATTGAATAAACATAACCTATTATTATCGAAATAAAAAATGTACTCATAATACTCTTAGAAGAAGAAATATCCATATTTGACTTATGCACACACAATACTACTAACTTTTCAAAGTTTATTATTACATAGCTAATTACTATGCTCTTAAGTACAATATTTTTATCATCTCGCTGTTTCTTATATAATATAAAATCTTTTATACTAATGAATATATATCCTGGAAGTATATATATAATTAATAATGGCAATACAGTGATGATATCTTTTATTTTCAGAAAATCTATCATTACTTTTGTTTAGATGGTGGTTCCGGTGGTGATGATTTTGTAGGCGGTACACTTTGACATCCGTTTTCATAAATACTTTTTCTCTCGCTAGGACTTTGTGTATCATTACCTTTTCTACTTCCATTTTCATTTTTATCTGACATTGTTATCCCCCCTTTATTACTTAAATTCTCCATAAATTCCTTTTTACCTCTTAAACTTATAAACTTTTTATTGAAAAAGAGATAGATTGTAAAAATTAAAGCGAAAAAAGTCATCCATGGATGTTGTAGGCACCATTCTTTCATTTTTGATTCCTCCAAATCTTGTATTTGTTATACTATTATGTATTAATTATTTTTAAAAGAACAAAGCACCCTTTCGAGTGCCTAGTTGTGTCGTCATATTATCCTATTGTTCATTAAAAAAGCACCCTAGCTAAAGAGTGCTTTTTAATTTTAATTATTTTATTTTAATTAAAAGTTTTAATATTAGTTTCTAGTATAGTCTTACAATTGTAACAGTATAAGCTCCACCATTACCTACAGTATCAGTTCCTAAAAGAGATAATGTATACTTAGTTTGAGATGTACCTGAAGGTGAATTTACTACTACAGCATTAAATTCATAACTATCATTATTAAGTGTAGCTACTTTTTGATATGGAGTTATTGTGTCGTTTAACGATGCAGTTAACTTATTAGCAGTTGATACAGTGATGCTGTATGTACCTGCTTTATCAAATGCAATACCATAATCTTCTTGTTGTCCACCAGTTAAGATATTTCCTTCTTCACTTGTAGTTGTCCCTTGTACTACCCAATTAAAAGCACTTGCTTTAGACATGCTTACAGTTACAGCGGCTGTAGTTTCTGGTTGAACTAATACGGTATATTGTACACCAGGAAGAAAATGCCAACCAATCTGACTATTCATTCTGTAATCACCAGAATTAAAGCTAACGAAATTAGAAAATGGTGAAGTTGCTACTATCCTTGTTATTACACGTGCGGTACTAGTTACTTGTAAATCTCTCATATCAGCATCATTTACAGTTACAGAAAATCCACCTATGCTACCTCCAGTTAATCCCTGTGTAGAAGATGATCCATCCGTTAATACAGTGCTTGATGCTGTAATTGCAGTATTATTTATAGATGAAGGTGTAGTTGATGTAGCTGTAGTTGTAGCTATCCCATTTGCAGTCACATTTATGCTTGCAAATGCGGGCATAGAAGTACATATCAATAAACTTGAGCTTAGTAATACCATAGATATTTTTTTAACAAATTTTTTTAACATAAGAATATTTCTCCTCTGTATTAGATGACCATCTAAAAAATAATTTAGCTATGTTTATATAGTTCTATATTTATACAATATATCCTCTTTTTATTTAAAAATATATTTTAATTCCTTATTTTACTTATTATTAATAGTATTGTTTTTTCTGTATATAATCATCTTAGGTTAAATTCTTCCTTTTTCCTTTATATTGTATCAGTACTCGCAGGTTTAGTTCCCTCTGCAACGACTCTTAATAATAAAGTATGTTCTCCATTCAAATCTATAACATTGAATATTGCTTCACTACATTGGGCACGTTAGGCTTATGTCACACTCTTATACAATTTTGACACAACTCTATAAATGAGAAATGTCATCAGATATTGATAATATCCCCTACCCCTATCAAGTTCTTCAAATCTTTTGAAATTCCCATTGTAGACATAACCTGTCCAATTCACATGTTTTCTTTAGTAATTCTTACAGTTGGTTATGACGGGCTTTATGAAAAATGTGACATAACTGAAATACAGATTAATTTTATTAAATTATCTGATTTAACCTCTTAGCAATTTCATTCATATGTGTCTCATCTGTACCACAACAACCACCATAAATTTTAAGGCTAAAGTCTTTATATAGTTTTAACATATCAGATGCTAAACTATTAGCGTCTGATGTCTTTAAATCACAACAACCGTCAAGTTCTTCTGGTGATAAAGGAGAAGTATTCGCTTGTATCCCCTTAAATCTGCTCTTCACTATATCTGTTTGATTATAGGATTGAGATAGTGCTTCAGTGACCACCTTTGGATGAACACAATTTGTCATATAACAAAGAGGGTTACAGTTTGTAGCATTATCAATTGCTATTATAGCGTCATTAATTGTGGTACCATCTATTAATTTACCATCATTTTTTATCATAAAACTAATAATATATGGCAGACTCGTATTTTCCATTGCTCTTGCCATACCTATACTTTCCGACAAAGCTGGCATAATACCTGCATATAAAAAATCAACTTTAGCTTTCGCAAACAATGAAGATTGCCACGAATGAAATTCAAATGCTTCTTCTTCAGACAAAACATCAGTTGCTTTATATGCATCACCCTTACACCCCATAAGCCCACCAATATACACATTTGAAGGGTATTCATGTTTTATTTCACGTAAAAATGAGACATTGTCATAAATAATATTCTCATTATATTTAGATTCCGTAACACGTTCTTTATTTGCTCTGCGAGTTGGTGTTGTTAGCATAATCGGCAAATTATAATGTTTAGATATTTTTATGTATTGATGAAATAATTCTTTAAGTGCTTGCTTAGATTTTTTATTATATATATGACCAGCAAGAGCAGTAATTTCGTCAGAAGGAATATCGTATTCCCTTTTTAAACGTTCTCCCAATGCCCCCTCCATCAAAATAAAAGAAGAATTATTGTAACAAACTTCAAAATTCATTTTTACCTCCTTTAATGTATAATATTCTACAATTGTTCATCAACTAAACATAAAAACTGCTATTGTAAAGTATCTACTATAAATACTTCATGGGATTATCTAAAATTTCTTGAATTGTACTAAAGTATTGTCCAACATGTATCCCATCAACCAAAGCATGATGTGCCTGAACAGACAGAGGTAACTTAATTTTCCCGCTTTCCTCAAAGTATTTACCCCATGATATTCTTGGAATACTATCAACAGGGTTCATCTGAATTGGGTGAGTTATGTTAGTAAATGAAATCCAAGGAATACTTGTGATATATAAAAGGTCATCACGCCCTGGTTCGTCTAATATACTTACATTATTTTTTGATTTTTGAATTTCCTCGGATGTGTTAGTTTTAAAATCATTAAATCCATCTTTGAATTTTACTGTACAAAAACTAAATACATCACTTTCAGTCATTACCGTAAAAGAAGGACTTACAGTTTCATGTTCAAGAACCTTATCTTCTCTTATCCTAAATCGGAATTCTTTTATGCTATTTGCTGTTTTTGTAGAAGCATATAACATGGATATAAAAAATGAACTTTCCTGCTCTTTAATATATGTATAAAACCTTGTAATATCAATATTTCCGCAAATATTAAAATGAGGATAATTAAGTTGTTTAAAATAATTATAGTGGTCTTTTCTCTTCCAGTTTTCCATATCTATAAACTTCATTAGTAGATCACCCTCCATAAAATTCCAAATATTTATATTGTACAAGTCATAAAGATTTTGAAATAAATAATTACCTTGTTTCAAGCCTTTTTAAGTATTCTGGAATTTCATGATAACTAAATAAATCATGTAAAACATGCAAGTCAAGTTCTATACCATCATTGCTAATTAAAGTTTCCTCATACATAAATTCTCCTTTAATTTCATCCATAACTAAGCCCCCATTTATAAAAAAATTAAATGGAGAATACTCTTGAATTGCACGAAATATATTTGAAACAGACTTATGAAGGTCTATGTGTACACGAGGTCTCCAATCAACATTCTTGCCATCTATTTGGTACATACGTCTTGGAACAGCCCCAACAAATAGTTTGACGTTATTTGAAAACAACATTCGTTGGCGTTTTGATGTGGCTGGAATACCTATTCTTACACCATAATTTCTTAGACATTTAGGCAGATAATGTTTCTCACCATCTATGTTGAATTCTTCTACTTCTTCAAAATCTAAATCAATTACATCTACATTATACTTATTAATAATTTCTGTTAAACCTTCTTGTTCTAAATTCTTTCTTAAATACCCATTTGCACTTTCAGCAATTGTACAATTACCATTATTTGAATATACGTACTGTATTATTTGTGAAAGTAATTTATTATCAGTTCTTGGATGTCCTTGTTTAGCGGGACGTGCTAAATTAATTTTAATTAATACTGACCCATTAATACTAATTGCATTTTTAAGGCCCACCTTATCTAAACAAGAGAATAATTCATTTTGGATTTTTGCACTTAATATCATTGTAACTCCCCCTCCTTTAATACTAAGTATTTTATAACAAATAAAATGACAGTTAAGACGCAATATTTTACAAGTTCGACATAAGCCACTTATTTAATGTTACCATTTAATCCTAATAAAAACAATAATAAACATATAGATGCAATTATATGTTTATTATAAATTTCAATTCAGTATAAGGTGATAAACCGTTTATCTTATTCTGTTTTAAGTCTTAATTTGAGCCTAAAATAAAAATTCTTTTAATACATCTGTTAACAACAAAAAAATCACTCCTCGTGTAATTTGTTAATTACATAAAGAGTGATTGTATATTTATCATTACCCGCTAAAATCAAATTACAACGTATACCATCAACAAAAACTATAATGGCTTTTAGAACGATTTTGTTAAACGTTTACTATCATGCAATTGCCTCTAAGACCCCTATCCCTCAAATTCCTCAGGAAACTCTGCATTGTGATAAACATCCTGTACATCGTCATCGTCTTCAAGCATATCTATAAGTCTTTGTACCTTACCTGCACCTTCAAGGCTAACAGGTATCATGTTATCAGGTATCATTGTAAACTCAGCAGAAACAAATTCAAAGCCTGCTGTTTCTAGCACTTCTCTTACTGCTCCAAAGTTCTCTATAGTTGTGATAATTTCAAACATTTCTGCTTCTGCATTGAAATCTTCTGCACCTGCTTCTAGAGCTATCATCATAATTTCGTCTTCATCCATATCCTGCGTTCTTTCTATTATAAGTTGTCCTTTTTTAGCAAACATCCATCCTACGCATCCAGCTGCTCCCATATTTCCACCGTGTTTATCAAAAGCATGCCTTACAGTTGCTACACTTCTGTTTTTTTTGTCTGTTAGTGTATTAACTACCACAGCAACACCTTCTGCTGCATAACCTTCATAAACTATTTCTTCGTAGTTAATGTCATCAAGCTCCCCAGAACCTTTTTTTATTGCTCTAGTTATTGTGTCTGCAGGCATATTATTGGATTTAGCTTTTGCAACTACGTCCCTAAGCTTAGCATTAATTTCTAAGCTAGCTCCACCAAACTTTGCTGCCATTATTAACTCTTTACCTATTTTTGTGAATACTTTACCTCTTTTAGAATCAACTTTACCTTTTCTAGCTTGAATGTTTTTCCATTTTGAATGTCCCGACATTTGAAATTCCTCCTTAGCTAACTATTTTTTATATTAAATATTTCTAAGCATGCTAATAAATAGCAATACTTCTATGAATTAGTTATAAGTACGTTACTTTCCCATTATATCATAGGAATAAAGTACTTTTCAAATAAAAAAAAGAAAAGTATTTATAATTTTCTTGCAATTACTTAGTATAACTCTTAGCTCCACATTATTCATACAATCTATATTCTAATTTAAAGTACATTCTTGGATCTGCTTCTTCAAATATTGCTTTTCCAGAGGTAACTTCAGTTATTTGAAACTTTAATTTTTCTAAATTACTGAACTCACAAAGTATTTTAATTTTAACCTTGTCTGTATACTCTATGTTCTCTATATGAGTGTTTCCTTCGCCACATATATGTTGTAGCTTACCAAGTAGCTCATATTCAATTACTATTTCCAGCAAAACACCTTTAACCTTTTCCACTACCCCTGCCTCTTTAATAGCTAGGGATGCACCTTTAGAATACGCTCTTGCGAGGCCTCCAGTGCCTAGAAGAATCCCACCAAAATATCTGGTGACTACAACCACCACGTCTGTAATATCACTTTTCTTTAAAACCTCAAGCATTGGAATTCCACCAGTACCATGAGGTTCTCCATCGTCACTGTACCTTTGTATCATTCTATTTTCACCAATTAGATAAGCGTAAACATTGTGCCGAGCTTCTTTATGCTGACTTTTAATCTTTTGGATAAATTCTTTAGCTGCGTCTTCGGTTTCAACTCTTTTTCCATGCCCAATAAAAGTGGACTTTTTCTCCTTAAACTCAGCTTTTGATTCATCTTTTATTGTAAAATAACTCATTTTAATTCTCCCGTCTATCTTTAAATGCTCTAGATTAGAATTCAAAGTAACCCTCTATCTTCTATCTATGATGGCTCCATCAGCAATAAAAACTGCTGCGTTGCATCTATTATGTATTTTTTGTCTGTGTTCTCACTTATATACTTTATTTTTGTAATAGCTTTTTCACTTTTTATTTTACTGAGTGATTTTATTGCATAACATATCACTTGTGGATTTTCATCGGTTAGGGCCCTAATTAATGCCACTTCTGCTCTTCTATCTCCTGTTTTCCCCATAGCTGAAACTGCCATTCTCCGTATATTTATAGCTTTATTAACAGAAGCCTTAATTAAAATATCTAAGCACGATACGTCCTTTAATTCCCCTAAGATCCAAACTGCAGCCTCTTTGTCTTTAGGATACATCTCTCCATAATTAGTTTTGATTAATCTAGCTAGATTATTTTTATTATCTTCTCCAATTGACCTCAGAAAATAAATTTTATCCTCTTTTCCTGCTTTAGCAATATTTTTAAAAAGTTCAGCCGTATCATTGCTTTGCACTAAAAATCTATATTTTATTTTACCATCTATGATGTGTTTTTGTACCATGGCATTATCCAAATTTCTAATTTTGCATATGGCTTCCATAGTTTTACCCTCTAAAAACAAGAAATAAGATATTTCCTCTTGTGAATATTCACTAATAAGTTGCCAGTCAATGTCCATTAATCCCTTTTTCAAAGGCTTCTCACCTTACCTTATCGCTTTTTTATTTCCCATCTAATATATCTGAGATAATTTTAATACCTTCTTCTATTTGAATTTTCCTTATTTCCGAAAAATTCAATCTAAAATAATTATTGCCTTCTTCAGCATTTTTATAAAATAAAATCCCTGGTGTAATTAGAACTTTCATATTCTTACACCTATAAAACAATTCCATAGAATTTATTTTAAGTTTAGGCTCTATCTTAAAATAAAAATGAATTCCTCCTCCAGGAGTATAATAACTAACCTTATTGTCTAAATGTTTTTCTATACAATTCTTCATAAAATTATATTTGTCTTTGTATGCCATATTGAGATCGTCTATGTATTCTTTCCAAAGATCTTTATTTATATATAAATCTAAAGCACGCTGCATAAGACTCGAAGTAGATATATCTGTGTTAATTTTTGAATTTTCAATATGATCCTTGTATTTCTGTGGGGATATCATATATCCTAGCCTTATGCCTGGAAGAAATATCTTTGAAAAACTCTTTATATAAATAACCCTGTCATTTATGTCTAAGCTCTTAAAACTCTTATATTGCTTTTGGTCATATATTAGCTCAGATAAATAATCGTCTTCAACAACATAAAAATCATATAACTCTGCAAGTTCTAATATTCTTAGCTTTTTATTCAAACTATAAGTTGCTCCCGTAGGATTTTGAAAATAACTCATGGCATAAAAGCATTTTATTCTATTCTTTTTTAGTATCTCTTCAAATTGAGATAAATTTATACCATCCTTTAAAATATCAACTTCAAATATATTAGCCCTTCTCCATTTAAAAACCGTTAGTGCACCACCATAGGTGGGCTTTTCTACAACAACATTATCATGAACATTTATTATAGATTTTGATACGATATCAATACCCTGTTGTGCACCTGAAACAATCAATATATCATCAGCATCTACCTTATTGTCCCAAAAAAAGCTACTTATACTATTTCTAAGTCCCGCGTATCCTAAGGACTCCTTATAGGCAAAAGCCTCCGCACCATCTCTATCTAATACCTCATTTAATACATCTTTAAAGACTGTTACAGGGAAAAATTCACTACTGGTGATTTCACCTGTAAAATCCACATATTCTTTTATGTCTTTCCCAGAGATTTTCTTTAAGGTGTTAGAATATTCCTTTTTAAACTTTATGTTTATATCTCTTCTTTTAGCATAAGTTCCACTTCCCATTTTTTGATATGCATAGCCTTCAGCTTCAAGCTTCTTATAAGCACTAACTATTGTAACCTCATTGACCATAAGTGTTTTTGATAATTTCCTTATAGAGAGTAATTTTTCACCATCTTCAATACTATTTTCATCAATCATTTTTTTTATATGCTTTGATATTTCTATGTACTTTGGAACTTCGCAGCTAAATTTAATTTCATATTTTTGCATATCTCCACCTACTTATTTCTGAAATATTAAACGAAGTAAACATTTTGTTTAAATAAGATTTTATCCTTATCAATCTTAAAATCTCTTGTCTCCTTTTTAATAATATCTTTTTCCCAAAGTTTATTGAGCAATTCTTCCATATCTATATCAAAATCCTTAAACAAATCCTCCTCCATAATTTGCTCAGCACTTAAAAACTTATCTTTTTCTCTCATATAGTTTAAAAGCAAGGCACAATTGCTCCTAATACTTTCATTAATGCTTTGTTCTAAAAATTCCATAGTTTCTTTTATAGTCCCTTCAATTTCTGATTTTCCAAAAAATAATTTATCAACGCAAATTTTAAAGTCCTCATTTAAATTAAATGCCATAGCCATAACATCCTTGCTAATCATATATCCAGATGAATTAATAAATAGTCTTGAATACTTCTCTATACTACTTATTGCAGCACTATAAGATGTATAGATTCCATTGCTCGATAAATATTTTTTACACACTCCCATATCTTTTAACAGCTTTCCTAAATAACACATACCCCACCGTTCTCTATCAACATCAGGATAAAATCTACCACCATCATACTTTACTGTTATATCCATATCTTTTGAAAATACTAACCTTGAAGATGAGAAAATTCTATGTATGTATCCACCCTTTAAATTATCAGAATAAATTTGTAGAAATTTATCCTTACCCATGAGCTTAATATGAACAGGGACACCCTTTTCTTCTGTATATATGTCCCTGATTTTTTCAAAATTTTCCTTTACAATTACGAAAAGATCAATATCTGATTCTTCCCACAAATCACCGGTAACCATACTTCCGAAAACCATTACTGATAAAACACCTTCATCAATCTTTATTCTATCTACTACGCTATTAAAAGCTTTTTGATATTGTAAAATAGTTTTTGTCATTAACTTTACCCCCAGGTTTTTATTGTAATTAATCTCTATATTAATACTATAATTTTTAAAAAAGCTCTTATATTATTCCTTTATCCTTCATTATAGCACAATAATTTTCACAATTGCATTTTTTTTGCTTAAGCCATTTCTAAAAAAATAAAAAGAACCAAGTTTAATTTAAATAAACCTGTTCCTTTTATCATAATAAAAAATCATTATCAATCACACTTTGATAGTTTAATCAAGTTATCAATTTTACATTTTATTATTTTAATTATATCGTCAGATATATCATCAATACTATCAGTTAAATCTAACGCATGTTTTATGTTTGAACTATGGCCAAAATTCGTACTTGCAATATTATTTGCAGTATTCGAATAATTATTAGATGCAAATGAAAGTACCGTTAATGTATCTATTAATGGTCTTACATCATTTTCAAAATATACCCTTGCTTTAAAACTCAACTGTAGTCTATCTAATTCTTGTCTTAAAATGTTTATATTTAGAACTTTATCTGCCAATGCTTTAATATCACAATTATCAGTTGTATCAGTTGTACCCGTTGTACCAGTGGTACCACTGGTTTCATATAATGACTGATTTAAAGTGATGCCTCCAGTGAGATTCTTTATTTGTTCATTAATAATATCTAGGATTCTTTTATCACTTTTATTATTCACATCATCTTTAATTGATTTCTCATTTTTTTTGCTTTCATTTTCTGAATTTGATTTATCCTCTCCCATATCTACTCCTAAATGCTATAGACCTATTATTTAATAGTATATAAGTTAGCCTTAGATTTTATTACACTTATCAAGAATTCTTTTATGCTTAAGTTAATAAACATACCTTTATTAACTTAAGCATAAATGTCAATTATTACAGTTCCAACTACACTATAATATATTTTTCACACTTATTATAAATTTCGTCGTCACCTTGTACTGACATAAGTGTTCCCTCTTCATTGTATTCTTCTGAATCAACCTTTGACCCTCTATGTAGATATGCCACCATGGCTTGATCCGTGTATGGAATAAGCACTTTAAAATTCTTAAGGGTATATGGAAGTTCTTCGCAAGCTTCTTTCAATAACTCTTCCAAATTCGTACCATATTTAGCTGATATTTCTATGCATTTTAAGTTTTTATATTTTTCTTTAATTTTTAAGATATTTTCTGGTGAAGCTTTATCGATTTTGTTTAATAACAATATCATCGGCTTATCAATTGCCGCAAGTTCCGTTAAAACTCCATCTACAGCTTCTATTTGTAACTCTGCAGTATCAGATGATGCATCTACCACATGAAGCAACAAATCCGAATATACCACTTCTTCAAGCGTTGATTTAAAAGCCTCCACTAAGTCATGAGGAAGTTTTCTTATAAATCCTACGGTATCCGTTACTGCTGCTACTCTATTATCAGGTAATAGTAGTGCTCTTGTTGTTACGTCTAAGGTTGCAAAAAGCATATCTGCTTCAAACACTTTTTCCTTTTGCACCGTACTCTTTAGTGCGGCTACATCACATAATGCGTTTCTAAGTGTTGATTTTCCAGAATTGGTGTATCCAACTAATGACACTTTTGATACACTTTCGCGATTTCTCTTTTCTCTTTGTACATTTCTCGTAGTTCTAATTTTTTCTAATTCTTTATTTAAATCAAAAATGCCTTCTCTTATGCGCCTTTTATCTATTTCTAACTTCTTTTCTCCTGGGCCTCTTGTTCCAATTCCCGCACCAGTTCTTGAGAGCATTGTTCCAAGTCCGGTTAAACGTGGTAATCTATATTTTAATTGCGCAAGCTCAACTTGAATTTTCGCTTCCCTAGTTCTTGCTCTTCGTGCAAATATCTCTAGTATTAGTGTAGTTCTATCTATAACCTTACAACCAAGCACTTCCTCCAGATTTCTAACTTGAGAACCAGATAATTCATCATCAAAAATAACTATATTTGCCCTTAGTGCTTGCCTAATAACCGCGATCTCTTCTGCTTTACCACTCCCTATATATAAAGCTGGATCTATTCTATGTCTATTTTGCAGTATTGTATCTATAGTTTCTACATTACAAGCCTTTGCGAGTTCCCTTAGTTCTATTAAATCCTCTTCACTTTCTATTCCTACTAAAATAGCGCGTTCCACATCATCTTCAACAATTTCATTTGTTTTCATTAGTTTTTCGATGTGCTTAATTTTATCTACAATATCATAATCCATTACTTCATTTATATTTATTGGTCCTACTTCTTCTTCTATTAAAATACCATTTTCTATTCCACAAAAACCTATGTTAAACCTTAAATTTTCCTTTTCTGCTATTCCAATAGCCACTATACAATCTAACTTTAATTTAACTAAAGCTGACATATCTAACGCAGATAATCTAGAATTTCCATTTGGATGCGTGTGTATAATTTTAACCCCAGATAATCGTCCTTCTCTTATATCAATTATAGGCAATTCTACTGTACTACTGTCACCAATTGCCATACTAATTATTTTACCTTTTCTATCAATTGCCGCACTGATCTCTCTATCCAAATCTTGCGTTACCTCTACTAGTATATCTACCAATTCTTCTGATAAAATACAATCTTTAGATACTCTCATTTCACAAGCATTTTCTAGTTTATTTAAAATTGAATTTTTAACCCCATCTATATTTCCATATATCATTTTAAATCACTCCATTCTACTAATATTATAATAAGTTTTCTCATTCTTATACTTAACAACGTTCATATAATTTTATACTATTGTGTCAACATTGTAAATGTATTGTTATTTTCATTACAACTCTATACTAACATAGTTAACCCATCTTATAAAAATTAGAATCAAAAACTTACTATTAAAATAAATAGCAAATAATATTTTTGAACGCAGAAAATATCATCCTAATTTATGGTAATAATGTAATTAAAGTGGTATAATATAGAAATTAATCTAGATCATTCATCGATTTTTCATCTGTTAAAGTCGAATTAATAAAGATTTTAAATCGACGAGTAATATAGGTTATATTAAGAAAAAAAAGGGGGCAAGTGAATGAAACAAGAAAGAGAAAGTTTAAGTAAGGTTTTAGGCAGAACCGACGTTCTAGCTATGGCATTTGGTACGATGATCGGTTGGGGCTGGGTAATGCTCGCTGGATACTGGGTAAAAGAAGCCGGCACACTTGGTGCAATAATTGCATTTCTTATTGGTGCAGTAATGTGCGTTTTTGTTGGTTTGGCTTATGCAGAATTAACTCCAGCATTGCCACTCGCTGGTGGCGAGATGGTCTTTGCGTATAGAGGACTTAGTTATTTTTGGTCATGGGTAACGGCATGGGCAATTGCTTTTGCTTATGTTGGTGTTGCAGCTTGGGAAGGTATTGCTATATCTACGGCTATAGATTATATACTTCCCATACCGAAGATAGGATTATTATGGACGGTAGCTGGATTTGATGTATATTTCTCATGGGCAATCGTTGGAATCATTGGAGCAATAGTGCTTACTACTTTAAATTACTTTGGTACAAAAAATTCTGCGGTCTTCCAAGTTATGGGTACTACTGGTTTGGTATTGGTAGGTCTTTTATTCTTATTTGGTGGAGTTGCGTTTGGTAGTACAGAGTATGCAGTACCTTTATTTACAAGTGGTTCAGGTATGGTTGCTGTTTTGCTTATGGCACCTTCTATGTATGTTGGATTTGATGTAATCCCTCAAATGGCAGAGGAGATGAATATACCTTTGAAACAGATTGCCAAAGTTTTAATGGTTTCAATTATAATGGCAGCCGCTTGGTATATTTTAATGATTATTGGTATTTCTCTATCGGCACCTATGGAAGTAAGACAAGCGGGCGGGGTTCCGGTCGCAGATGCTATGGCATTTTCATTCAAATCACCAATATTCGGAAAAATTCTAATTGGTGGAGCAATGTGTGGTATTCTTACGAGTTGGAATGGGTTTATCGTGGGAGCTACTAGGGTGTTGTTTTCTATGGGTAGAGCAAAAATGCTTCCAGAGATTTTTGGTAGGGTACATCCAAAATATAAATCACCAACTGCAGCTATTCTTCTAGTTGGATTTATTAGTTGTTTATCACCTTTACTCGGGAAGAAAGCTTTGGTTTGGTTTGTTGATGCAAGTGCATTTGGAACGGTGGTTGCTTACTTACTTGTTTCAGTATCATTTCTTTCTTTAAGGAAAAAGGAACCAGACTTAGAACGACCATTTAAGGTTTCCAATGGGAAGTTTGTTGGATACGGTGCAGTAATTATTTCTCTGATTTTTATGAGTTTATATTTACCAATTGGACCAGGTTCCTTAGTATGGCCTTATGAATGGGGAATCATTATTATATGGATAGTTATAGGAGTTGTAATGGCTCTTTGGGCGAAGAGCTCTTTTGGTAATATTAGTGATGCTGAAAGGGAGTTCCTTATATTTGGTAAAGACTATTCTAGAAAAGATATTATATCTAAAAAATAATGTTAGGTAGCTAAAAGATGATTTCTGCATAATAAACTGACCCATGCCAAGTAGACAGGGGTCAGTTTATTATGCACAGGAGTCATTTTTTTAAAAGTTGCATTGATATGGTAGCTATTTTAAATTTAATATATTATCTACTTACTGCTTACAAATAAAGATATTATAAACCCTAATACAAAAATAGGAAAATAGGAGAATACTGATATTTTCAAAAAAGTTAAAAGTTCATTTTCAAATTGTTTTGAATATTTTTTGTTAAAAATCGAACACCAAATGAATGGAAATATACTAAAAATCAAAGCACATGAAAGTCGTGATAACCATATATTTTGTGTGTAATAAGATATAAAAAACATAGAAATAGCACCAATGGTTATAGAAATACATATGGATATAATCAGTATACTAGAAAATAATATATTACTTTTATAAGCTTTAAAAAGTTCTTTAATTCTAATCACCCACTTTTTTATATTTTACAAATATTATATATAAAAGTCAACAAAGATATGCTATAAGTAATAATTATCTTTCTATTGCCATATCATAAATTCCCAATTTGTCATAAAATGTTGCTAATTTATACCTATTAATACTATAAAACATTATATTTACGTAATTCAACAAATGTTCCTAATTATCCTTTTGATTTTGTAGAAAAAACTAAAAAACTCCAAGATATTCTCAGAGTTAATTTAATTATTCTTCAATATTTATAAAACCAATATAATTTTGCTACATTTGTTACAACAACTCTAAAATTATTGTTTAAATTAATAGTGGGACTAAATTACAATCCATTTTCCACGAGCCACTTAATAATGCTCTCTTCTCTTTCCTTAATATCGTCATGCTGCGCATCGTATTTACGTATTTTCTTCTGTAGAGCAATATTCCCATCTACCATATACAATATTCTTTCAGTTTTTGCTGCCACCTTTACATCATGCGTAACGAGCATTATGGTTGTCCCTTTTTTATTAATCTCTGCAAGAATTGACATAATTTCTGCTGCCGATTTGGAATCTAATGCTCCGGTCGGTTCGTCTCCAAATATGATATCCGGATCATTTATAAGTGCTCTGCAAATGCCGGCTCTCTGTAGCTGTCCACCAGATGCCTGGGTGATATTATTATCTGCAAGCTTTTCAATTCCTGTCATTTTAAGTAGTTCCTTTGCTTTTTGATTTATTACATTTTTATCTGCATTTTTTGATACAAGAGCAGGAAACATAACATTGTCAATCACTGACAGATTCTTTAAAAGATTAATATCCTGAAAAATAAATCCCATGTTATTAAGCCTAATCTTCGCCAGTTCTTCTTCTTTTAGTAAAGCCATTTCATGGCCTTTAAATTTCACACTACCAGAAGTAACTCTATCCATACTACTTACATTATATAGCAGTGTTGACTTCCCGCTTCCGGATGGTCCCATGACCGATACGAATTCACCTTTTTCTATCGTAAGGGTTACATCCTTTAATATATGAAGCTCATTATCTTTCCCTAATTCTACTTTTTTGTTCATACTTCTTACTTCTAAAATATTACTCATATATATTCCTCCAATGTAAAATATTTAAATCAAAATCTAAATCTTGCCTGGATCTTTTTCAGCAATTCTAACTTCTTAAAACTACAGATAAATCATCTTCTACTGTTACCGTGCAACACACAGATATAGTAACTCCAACTACTACAATCAGTGCTAACGGACATAGCAGTAAGGTCTGCCATGCAACAACAACAAATTGAATTTTTGCAGCTCCCATAGATGCCATTGCCATACTTACAAGAAACTCACCTAAATAATTAGAAGCCAGCGCTCCAAGTATGATTCCGAGTATCAGTACCATCAAAGTTCCTGCCATATATTGATGTTTAACATCTTTGGAGGTTAATCCCATACTTTGCATGATTGCAATCTGGGTCATATCCTTTGACAATAGCATCTTAATGAATAATGCAGTTATAAGTACAACAATTATTACTGCAATTGCGATTCCGAATATAACAATTGTGCTCATCTGTTCAATCATATTTCCAAGAGTCTGCCCAGTATATTCTTTGATATCATTTACCTGCGCAGAATCATAGGTATTCTGATAATAGTCCATTTTTTTCTAATATCAACGCCTGAAGCCACATCCACGTTCACAATATACCAAAGAACGGAATCTTCATTTAAACTAAGACCGGTATCCGCCTTTGCTGATTTCCCACCATTTGTAATATCTTGATAAATACCACATACTTTCATAGTCTTTTCTGTCCCAGAAGCCATTACTACTACTTCATCTCCCACTTTCTTGTTTAATCCGTCTCTTGACGCATTTGCATAGGAAATTGAGATTTCTCCTTCACCCTTCGGTGCTCTCCCTTCCAGATAATTTAATGGAAATATAGAACAATCTCCGGTTTCAATATTAATATAGTCAAAGGATCCTTTCGCATTTTTGACCTGATAGGAACATGTGATGTAGGCAGCATACTTTTTAATATCCGAATCATTCTTCAGCTCTTCCTGTAGCTTTTTAAAATCTTGCGAAATTGTATCCGTCCTTCGAAAATCGATTCTCATGTCGCATTTTCCTATTCCCATGTATGTGGAAAATGACCGTGAATTCATGGTGTTATACATATTTATCGGAAGAATTACAATAAATGTACTTACGACAAAAATAAAAATCAGTAACCTGTATAATTTGAAACGCTTCCATACATCCCTAATTCCCATGTAAATATTGATGCTTAAAAATTTGTTCTTAAGCAGTGGAAAACTGTATTTTCGGTTCTTTCCACGCTCCATGATGTCTGAACGCAGAGCCTCCACCGCAGAAATTTTATCGATTCTTTTCAATACTTTCTTGCAGTACATCATAATCATGAAATATACAAATAATGGAGCTATAAGAGATAGTACATATTTTAAGTTTCCTGATAAATTAGAAGATATATAAAGTCTCATATTAGCATTAAACAAATTTACCACTACAAAGGAAAGCATATATCCTATTATACCGGCTACCATCGACATGACTCTGTACTTGATAAGATATACTTTCTTTATATCCTTTTTTGATATTCCCATTGCTTTCATAACACCGATTTCTCTTAAATCTTCATCAATCGTTGCCAGAAACGTAAGTCTGATACATAATGTCGCTATAATAATTAGTAAAATACTAATAAGTATAATTACCATCGCAACCGTCGCATCTGTCATGGCATTAAAGAGCATAAATATCTTTGCTCCTACTGTAGGACCGTTTGCTGGAAGACCTGCTTTGATATATGCAGTCAAAGCCCCCTGAGAATCCACGTTTTTATTCAGTTTAAATTCGATAAGATATTCCAGTTTTCCTCCGTGCTTTTTAAGCATTTCATCATAGTCCGCCTGATTAATAACAAACCGTTTCGAAGAAGTAAGAGGAGAGTTCATCTCATAATCTCTTGCATAATGTGAAATGATAAACTCTTTCAGGTATCCTTCACTTTTCACCGTAATCGTATCACCTATTTTTAAGTCATATTCTTCCATGAGATAGATAGGAACCGCCACTTCACCTTCCTTTACATCCAGCTTTTAATTATCCAAATCCAATATAAAATCAAATTTCTTATTCTGTACAACAAATGAAATTTGCTGTATCGTTCCAGCCATCGTTTCATTTTTGCAAAAATGGATATTTCTACCATATAAATCTAGTAGGACCATCGTTTCCTGCATCGCTATATCCTCATGCTGCTCTGTAAATTTATCGATTTTTGCCTGATCATATTCTCCGGAATGCATCTGAGTAATGTCAGATGGGACTGCACGTTTTTGGAGCTCAGACATCGACTGAACCATATTTGCAATGATATTTGTTGCACTAGCTCCCAAAATAACTGCCATAGTTATAATTACACACACTGCCCCAGTTATGGTTTTCTTCCTGATGAAATCATTCTTTACAATTTTAAAAAGCATTATTTTTTTCTCCTTCCTACTATATGACTTTGCCTGGAAAATTCTCATCAACTACCAAACATTTGCATTATGTCCATAAGACTTCCTCTTTGGGCACCTAGCAGCCTTTCTGCGTTGAAACCAAGCGCTTGTATGCGTGAAGCGCGCTCCTCGCTTGTCATTTTAACCATATCATCATCAAAAACGGTATTCGTATATGCCACAACCATTTCCATGCATTCATACGGATATAACGTGCTGAACAGTCCCTTCTCAATGCCCTCGCGGATTATTCCCGTAAGTATCGGCGTAACACCTCTTAATATGACTTTTTGTATTTTCTGATGCATAAGAGCGTTCTGCGGCGTGTGAATGTGCTCCATAATTTTCTTGCCGCTTCCGCCATTTATATTCAGTGCCATTACAACACTAATAATGCGCTTGTTTACGGGTATGCTCTTATCTGCGGCAATTTCCTGCGCCGCGCCTAAAATACGGACGTTATAGCGCTCAATCAGCGCGTCCATAATTGCCTCCTTTGACTTGAAGTGGTAATATAGCGTTCCCCGCGCAATTCCGACCTTTTCGATAATATCGTTTGTGCTTGTGCCGTCAAAGCCCTTCTGACAGAAAAGTTTATCCGCTGCGTCAAGTATTTCTTTCCTGCGTTCTTCAGCTTCTTTTATTACCCTCATTTGTACATCTCCTTACAATAGACTGACTGCCTGTCTATTTATCTGCTATTAGCATAATGCCATATTTGTTTTTATTTGTCAATATGTTTAATTTTATATATATTTTTACATTTATATCGTTCCATGTTGAACCTGTACCCGTTGGTATACCATCTATATTAAATGCCAACACCAAAAAAACAACGAAAACCCTTGAATTCAAGGGTTTTTCATTGTATCCAATATATAGTTGTTTTTCTTTCTCCTGGCTATTTTATACTTTATATTATATTAAATATTCTCTACAAACTGAATTTTTAATCCATTTGGGTCTAATACGTAGAAAAACTTGGTATGTGGATTGGGCTGAAATGGTCCACTGTGAATATCTATACTATTTTTTATATAAGTTTTAAAGTGATAAATTTGCTATTTTTAAAGCACTCTCCATACTTTTAGTTGAAGCTATAAATCCTGCTTTGTGACAAAATATTGCATCATCTATTTTAATTATAGAATTTATTTCTTCACCTGATTTTCCTCTTATCGATTCTAATATATCTTTTCTTGCTTCAAAAGTGCCAACGTTTTTCTTTACTGTCTGAATTTTATACTCTACATTATTATCATCTGGAGAAATAACAAACAATACCTCACTATTTATATCTATTTTAAGTAACTGTTGAAGCCAAGGACACCCTTTTTTCAAAACCATTATTTCATTAGTATTTCTATTTTGAAAGGCATCATTTACTATGATCTTTGCATTTATAACCGAAATTTGTCTACTTATTATTCTTTTTAAAACTTCAGTAGCATACTTGGTGGCTTCTTCAAATGCCTCATCTTTAGAATCATTTGAATCCCACGTAGGATTAAAACTTTGAATAATATCACTTATTGAAGTTACTTTAATTTCTGATTTTATATCTATTCCGTTATCTGTAGCGTCAATCCCCTGCACTAGATTCTTATCAACATAATCAAAAATGGACATTATATCATTTTCATCAAACTCTGAATTAAACTTTTGTATTACTCTAGGCCCAAACTCTCTCCAAACTAAACCACACGCAGCATACGGGATATTATTTTCTCTTATTTCTTTATTTAATTGGTGATGGTCAAATTCTCCAAAAGATATGTCATAAACAAAGTCTAGTTTTTCAAGTATATCAGCGTCCCTAGTTCTTGTTACCTTTATATCCCCTAATAGCAGCGTAAGTATAGCTGTAGCCATAACATCATCTGCATGAAATTTCCCACTATGTGTTCCTAAAGTTTTAATATTTTTTTCATTAATCATTATTTACCTCTTTCATAATTATTATAATATTTTATATCCTAAAAATGCTTCGCAGGATTATCTGAAATCTTAACTCTATAAACAATAATATCACTTATTGACACACTTTAAAATTATTTACTCATAATATTGCTAATAAATTCTTTGGAAACAAAAAACACACCTTAACACTGCAAGGTATGCTTATACTTTAACGACTCCTAAGAAAATCTATACTCCACCTTATAAAAGTGAAGGACCTGCTTCTGAAATGTCATTTAATAATATTGGTTTTAAAGGAGTTATTGTAGAAATAGCATGTTTGTATATCATCATCTGTTTTCCATCACAGTTTAATATTACAGTGAAACTATCAAAACCTGTTACATTCCCCTTTAGCTGAAACCCATTTGTCAAATACAGCGTAACTGGTATTTTATTTTTTCTTGCCCCATTCAAAACTATATCTTGTAAATTATTTGCAGATTTATTCATAGATACACCCCCACAATTTGTATTTTAAGAATATTCTATAAATGTTCTTAAAATCCTTTAATTTTTACAAAAATACGTAATTTATAATTTTTTCATGGAACGCAGATTATTCGCAATATATTCAACAATTTCATCGTCACTTCTGAAACTATCTTTATTAATCCAGTTTACTCTTGGATCTTTTCTAAACCAAGTAAGCTGTCTTTTAGCGTAATTCCTACTTCCTTGTTTAATCATTTCTATCGCATCATTTAAGGATATCTTGCCATTTAAATAGTATAATAACTCTTTATATCCTATGCCCTTCATTGACTGCATATCTGCATTATAGCCAAGTTTTTCTAGCTTTATAACTTCATCAATCAAATTATTTTTCATCATAATATCTACGCGAAGATTTATTTTACTATATAATTTTTGTCTGTCCATATTTAGCACAAAATAATATACATTATAAGGGATATCTAAAACGTTTTGTTCATCAGTAAATTCACTCATAGGTTTACCACTAACCCTATACACTTCTAGTGCTCTAATAACCCTTTTTAAGTCATTAGGATATAGTTTATTATAAGATTCTTCATCAATGTCTTTAAGTAATCCATGTACATACTCTTTTCCTTCTGTCTCTGCAAGTTTTGTAAGTTGCTCCCTATACTCTTCATCTTTATTGGTATCAGCAAAACTATAGTTATATATTAGTGAGTTTATATAGAACCCCGTTCCACCAACTATCATTGGGAGTTTATTTTTATTAGTTATTTGATCTATTGCATCCCCAGCTCTTTCTTTAAATTCCGCCACGCTAAAGTCTTCACTAGGCTCTATTATATCTATTAGGTGATGAGGCACTCCCCTCATCTCATCGAATGAAATCTTAGCAGAGCCAACATCCATACATTTGTATATTTGCATTGAATCTGCTGATATAATTTCCCCATTTAGCATTTGCGCAAGTTTTATAGAAATTTCTGTTTTACCAACAGCTGTGGGTCCTGCTAAAATAAATAAATCTTTCATGTTTCCACCCTTTTTCTATTGTATTCTTTTAAATCTTTTTTCTAGTTCATTAAGTGTAATTTTTATTATTGTAGGTCTTCCATGAGGACAAGTAAATGGTTCCTCAATATATCTTAAATCGTTAACTAATTTATTCATTTCAAGGTCTGAGAGCATATTATTTGCTTTTACAGCTGCTTTACATGCCATGGATGCTATACGGTTATATTTAATTTCTGCAGTTTTACCTGTGCCCATATTTTTTAAATTATCTAATATCTCATTAAAGAGATTTTTAATATCTGGCTTCCCAAGTATTATAGGAACTTCCCTTATACTTATTGTATTTTCTCCAAATTCAATAATATCAAAACCAGAATTTTTAAACACTGCCTCATTTTCAACGTAGTAAGAATAATCTTCCGAGCTAAGTTCTATTACTGTTGGAGTAAGTAAAATTTGGGATAACACCTGCGAATTTACAATTTCACTTTTATATTTCTCAAATAATACTTTTTCATGAGCTGCATGTTGGTCAATTAGATAAAGCTCATTGTATAGTTCACCTAAGATATAAGTTTTATTAAATTGCCCTATAATTCTTAGTTCAGGAAACTTTGCAATCTTAGAAATTTCAGTAGGTGGTGTGACTTTACTAGTATCATAATTAATCTCATAGTTCTCTTTAACATTCTCAGTTCCACTTTTATTTGGTAATACATTAGTAGTTTCACTGTAAGGATTACTGGTAACATTAGTGTTACCTATAACATTAGTGTTACCAGTATCATTGGTGTTACTTGTAACTATAGGCTCGTTATAATTTGCTTTCCGTAATTCCATAGAATTATCCGTTTCATTGTTTAATGTTTTATAGCTAAAATCTATTGGAATCTGAACACTCTTTTCTAGCTCTTCTTTATCTTTTTCATCTATAACTATCCTGTTAAAGTCATATATTTCACTTCTTAAGGTGTTTTTTTTGTTTTCTTCAATTTCTTTGCCATTATTATTTTCATTCTCTTCTTTTTTAGTATCAAAATTGCCCCTTAAACTATCTCCAATTGCTGTATGCACTGCATCAAAAACGAGCTTAAATACAGCATTATCCTGCTGAAATTTAATTTCTGTCTTTTGTGGGTGAACATTTATATCTATGTACTCAGGAAAAATATCTAAAAATATGATGAAAAATGGGAATTTATTTACAGTCAAAAAAGATTTAAATGCTCTTTCTACAGCGGCTGTAATTAGGCTGCTTTTAACATATCTTTTATTCACAAAAATACTTTGTCTATTTCGGCTTCCGCGACTAATTTGTGCATTACCAATGTAACCATGTACAGACATTATATCGCTCAATTTTTCAAAACTTGTTATGTTATTTACAACCTCTTTACCATATATATATCTAATAGTATCGCAAACATTTGTAGAGCCATATGTAGCTATAACTTTTTTACTATTGTTCAATAGTTTAAAGGAAATCTCGTTATTAGCTAATGCAAGCCTGCCCAAAATATCTGATATTAAAGCTGCTTCTCTTTGGGGTGATTTTAAAAACTTTTGTCTTGCAGGAACATTAAAAAATAGATCCTTAACCTCTATTGTTGTACCAATATTACATCCTATTTCTTTAACGTAGATAATATCTCCTGAAGCCTTAGATATTTCCATTCCAAATGAAGAATCTTTAGTTCTGCTATTTAGCGTGGTACGAGATACTGAAGCTATACTCGGTAATGCTTCCCCTCTAAACCCTAATGTGTGTATATTATAAATGTCTTCAACATATTTTATTTTACTAGTAGCATGAGGCATAAAAGCCTTTTCTATATCATCTATATGTATTCCAGTGCCATCATCAATTACTTTTATATTCTTTTGACCACCTTCAAAAATCTCTACGATAATATTTTCGGCACCAGCATCAATGCTATTTTCAACTAACTCCTTCACTACTGATGACGGTCTCTCCACCACCTCACCAGCAGCAATTTTATTGGAAGTTTCAACTTCTAATACATTGATTCTCATGATAACTCACATCCTTTGCTATCTATAGCGCTTAAATATTTTTATTTCACTTCGCTATTTTCATAGTACTTGGCTATTTTCATAGCAGCTTAGCTCTTTTAACTAGCTCATATAACTTATTAAACCCGTCCATAGGTGTTAGATTAAGGATATTTATATTTTTAATTTCCTTTAACATATTATCCTTTTCTATATCTGTAAAATTAATTTGAATGGCTTCATCATTTACTGTGTTAGATTCATAAGTTATAGCTGTTTCTTTCTCACTAACATTTTTAATAAACTTATTATCATTCTTATCATTAGCTTTATTAGAATATTTATTACTAGAAGTTTTCTTATTGACTAAGTCAAGTTCAGTAGTATTATTAAAACTCTCTAGCACCTCTAAGATTTCATTTGCCCTGTTTATTACTTCTTTGGGTAACCCCGCAAGCTTTGCAACTTCTATTCCATAGGATTTATCAGCTCCGCCAGGTACAATTTTGCGAAGAAATACAATTTCATTCTGAATTTTTTTAACAGCTACAGAATAATTCTTAATGCCTTTAATCATACCCTCAAGTTTTGTTAACTCATGGTAGTGAGTCGCAAATAAGGTTTTACACCTTATCTTTGAATTCTTACATATGTATTCTATTACAGACCAAGCTATACTAAGTCCATCATAAGTACTAGTACCACGACCTACCTCATCAAGTAAAACTAAACTTTTATTGGTTGCATTTTCTAATATATTGGATACTTCCCACATTTCCACCATAAAAGTACTTTTGCCAGCTGCAAGATCATCTGATGCTCCTATTCGAGTAAATATCTTATCACATATTGATATATCAGAAGATGCGCAAGGAACAAAGCTTCCTATTTGAGCCATTATAGTTATCAGTGCAACTTGACGCATATAAGTGGATTTACCCGCCATATTAGGTCCAGTAATTAATAGTAGTTGATTGTCCACCGTATCCATATATGTGTCATTTTCAATGAAAGTATTTGTAGGCATCATTTTCTCAACTACAGGATGCCTCCCACCCTTTATATTAAAAATGCCTTTTGTATTTATTTTGGGTTTATTATAATTATTCTCAAGAGCAATTGTGGCCAGGGAACTTAAACAATCAATTTCTGATATTAGCTTTGCAGTATTTTTCATTCTGTCTACGTGTTTTTCAATATCTTCTCTTATACCCGTAAATATTTCATACTCAACATTTACTAATTTTTCTACTGCCCCTAAAATCTTTTCTTCCATTTCTTTAAGTTCAGGAGTAATGTATCTCTCAGCGTTAGATAGTGTTTGTTTTCTTATGTACCTGCCCTCAGGAATTAATGGAATATTTAATTTGGTTACTTCAATATAATAACCAAAAACTCTGTTATACCCTACCTTTAATGACTTTATTCCGGTAATACCTTTTTCATCATTCTCTAATGTAGCAATCCATTCCTTGCCGTGTGCCTTAGCACTCCTTAGCTCATCTATTTCAATATTAAATCCACCCTTAATAATATTTCCCTCTTTAATAGAAATAGCTGGATTTTCCATAATAGATTTATCTAAGGTATTAAATATGTCTTGCAAGTCATCAAGCTCCAAATATATTTTCCTCATTAATTTGCTATTAAGCCCTTCTAAAATGGATTTAATCTTTGGTATTTTTTCTATGGAATTTTTAAGGGAAATTAATTCTTTAGCATTAACATTCTTTGAAGAAATCTTTCCTACTAGTCTTTCTATATCATAAATATCAACCAGTACATCTTTTAGATCTTCGTGAAATGGTATGTTACTTTTCAGTTCCTCTACGGTCTCTAATCTCTCTTCTATTAAGCCTTTATTTATTAGTGGTTGATCTAACCATTTGCGAAGTCTTCTAGCCCCCATGGCAGTATTAGTTCTATCTAATACCCATAACAGCGAGCCTTTCTTAGTTTTATCTCTTAAAGTTTCAGTTAGTTCTAGATTTCTCCTAGAATTTGCATCTAAACTTACATAATCTAAAATATCATAATATTCTATAGTATCTATGTGAGACAGTGAATTCTTTTGTGTATCAATAATATAACTAAGTAGTCCTGTAATGCTCCTAAGTAAAGTTTGTGATAAGGAGTTCTCAGAAAAATTATTAAACTGATTTTTTATTATAGAATCGTCTTTCATAATAAAATAACCATTTTGGTAAGATGTATAGGACACATTAAATCTTTCTTTTACAGCCTTTAACATCTCGCCAGATATATCTTCTGATACAATAATTTCTTTTGGACTAAACTTTGAAATTTCATCTAATATGTTAATAAGGTCAAGTTTAGTGTCTGTACAACTAAATTCACCAGTTGATATATCACAGAAACACAATCCACAGAAATTAATTGATTTATCAATGTAAATGCTCATAATATAGTTATTTTTACTTTCTTCTAAAAACCCTGAATCAGTGTAAGTTCCAGGTGTAATAATTTTAATAATACCTCTTTTAACTATTCCTTTTGCTACTGACGGATCTTCAACTTGTTCACATATAGCAACCTTATATCCTTTTGCAATTAACCTACTTACATAAGTATTTGCCGCATGATATGGAATTCCACACATCGGTGCTCTTTTTTCCAGGCCACAGTCACGTCCTGTAAGCACCAATTCTAATTCTTTTGATGCAACCTCGGCATCCGTAAAAAACATTTCATAAAAATCTCCTAATCTAAAAAATAATATACAGTCAGTGCAGGTTTCTTTAATTTCAAAATATTGTATCATCATTGGAGTTAATGCCAATTGTCACACTCCCTTTCTTTCCCCTTAGTTTAATTATTACCTAGATGCTTTCAATTAAATAACAAGATTGTATGCTAGTTACTTATTTATTTGAATGCATCTTATATTTCTTCACCAATAAGTGAGAAAGAGTGCGCATTGGTTATAAGAACTGATACTAGATCTCCTATCGCTTTATTGTTTCCCTCGAAGTTCACTAATTTTCCATTCCTTGTCCTTCCAGTTAATTTACTTTTATCATTTTTGCTATAACCTTCAACTAGTACTTCTACAATTTTCCCTATACATTCTTTATTTTTTTCTGCACAATTTCTATTAACAACTTCCATCAATCTATTAAATCTCTCATGTTTAACATCCTCTGGTATTTGGTCTAGCATTTCATCTGCAGGAGTTCCATTTCTTTTAGAATAAAGGTACGTAAACGCTAAATTAAATTTCACCTCTTCCATAAGACTTAGAGTCTCTGCAAAATCCTCCTCTGTCTCTCCTGGAAATCCAACGATAATATCTGTACTGAGTCCTACATTAGGTATTGCCACTCTAATACTTTTAACGAGTTCTAAATATTGCTCCCTATCATAATGCCTATTCATTTTATGTAGAAGATTAGTTGAACCTGATTGTACAGGCAAATGAACTTGTTCACAAAGTTTGTCCGATTCAGCAATTACTTCTATTACTTCTCCAGATAAATCCTTTGGATGAGATGTCATAAATCTTACTCTCTCTAAGTTCTCAATGTTATTAATTCGTCTAAGTAACTGTGCAAAATTTATTTCCGGACTTAGTCCCTTTCCATAAGAGTTAACATTTTGACCCAGTAAGGTTATTTCTTTGAATCCCTCTGCAACCATAGTTTTTATCTCACTTATAATATCTTCTGGATTTCTACTCCTTTCTCTTCCTCTTACATAAGGCACTATGCAATAAGTGCAAAAATTATTGCAACCATACATAATAGTAACAAAGCCTTTTATATTGCTTTCCCTGTCTATAGGAATTCCTTCTACTATCTCTTCTTCTTTATCCAAAATTTCAACAATTGAAGTTTCTCCGCCTTGTATTCTTTTTAAGTACTCTGGAAATTTATAAGCATTATGTGTTCCAATGATAATATTCACAAATGGAAATTTAGTTATTATATGTTTTGCCATACCTTCTTGCTGCATCATACATCCAGTCACCGCTATTATAAGGTTTGGTTTTAGTATTTTCATAGGTTTTAAAGCGCCTATATTCCCATCAGCCTTTTGCTCTGCGTTCTCTCTAACACAACAAGTATTGAATATAATTATGTCAGCTTCTTCCTTATCGGAAGTTTTTTTATATCCCATTGGTATTAGCATGCCGGATAATTTTTCAGAATCTTCCTCATTCATCTGGCAACCCCATGTTTCTATATAGTATTTAAGTATTTCATTCATTAGTGCATTCTCCTTTATAAAAAAAGTATTCCTAATTATCTATTATATATAATTTGCATGTTTTTTTAAAGTTATTTTTATTAATTGAATGAATTTAATCATTAATTTAATTTATTTGAAATATATATTTCAAGTAAATTATAAAATTAATCGGTATTTTTTTATTGTGCAATAGATTTTTTTTTATAATTATGTTTTTCATTTTCTATTTAGATCTAATATTCATTTTAGTTTTTAACTAAACCTCTTCTTTTTTGGGTAAGCTACTTAAAAGGAGTGCTTATATATGTATGACGCAAAAAAAGATGAAATTTTTACAGTTAAACAGTTACAATGTAATTGCATCGGTGATAGAAGTTATTTTTATAATTGTAGATATAGTAATATGATAAATATAAAAATATCCGATGTTCCTGTTGAAATTATAACAAGAGAATTTAAATAATTAAAATTTATGATGGAGATTCAAAGAAATAGATAAATTGTACAAGGGGGTAGATGAGTAATCGCCCACCTCCTTCTATAATCTATCTATTTGCCAAGTATAAAATTCCCTTTTAATATTAAATCCTAAACAAAGATATAATTTAAAAGCTGCAACATTGCTAGAATCTACTCTAAGTGAGACTTTGGAAAAGTCATTATCAATAGCTATATTAAGTAAATATCTTAAAAGCACTTTCCCATACCCTTCTTTTCTATATTTTTGTATTATTCCAAAATTTACTATGGTTGCTACCTTATCTTCAACTATAATTTGACCATATCCTATGGGTTTATTGTCGAGCCTAATAAATATTGCACCTTTGTCAAAGTAATATGCCTGTGCTTCATCATAATAGATATCTTCTATATTTATTGGGACTCTATCATCATTTTCAAAGATTTCATTTTGTAATAAGCAACGTGCTTTTTCATCTTTGTCTTTTTTCACTAAAGAAAAAGTAATATTTTCAGGTGCAATGTTATTGTGATATTCTGTGCACTCTTTTTCTAGTTCTATAAACCCTTTAGACCGCTTAAACCCTAGCTTATTTAAAACAATTATGTTTACTTCATTATCTTCGCATTCATAAGTTATTAAACTATTACCTGTAAGCGAACGCTCACTTGTAAGTGAACGCTTACTTGTAAGTGAATTAACTAAAGTTCTATAATAACAATCTAAATTATCATCCTCTATTGCATTTATTGAATTAATGCAAATATTATATTTACTTTGTTTTTCAAACCATATATAACCTATACAATTATTTTTTTTAAATAGTAAGTGTACATTTTTCCTTAAAAATAATTTTTGAATAATATTACTATTATCATACTCCTCAAAGAAATCTTTATTTGATAAGCTAAATTTCGTATTAAATTGATTGATTTCTCTGAAATTATTAATGTTTTTTAAAGTTAAACTTATTGATTTAAACATTAATTTGTTTTATACTCAATGATATTTTTCTTGTTTCTTCATTAACTTCCAATATTTTTGCTTTTATATCTTGACCAATTTGTAAAACATCGCTTATCCTTTCAATTTGCTTATGACTTATTTCAGAAATATGTATTAGTCCATCTACACCTGATTCTAATTCAACGAAAGCCCCAAAATTAGTAAATCTAACTACCTTACATAAAACTATACTATTCACGAGATATTTATCTAATAAATTTATCCATGGATTTTCACTTAATTTTTTAATGCTCAAAGATAATTTCTTATTTTCTTTATCTAAATCCAGTATGTAAACCTTTATTACATCTCCTATATTAAAATAGTTACTCGGCTTATTAACTTTTGCCCAAGAAATTTCAGAAACGTGTAGCAATCCATCTACACCGCTGACCTCAACAAAGGCACCAAAGTCAGTTAAACGACGTACTATACCATCTACAATCTGATCCTTCTCCAAGGTGTTCCAAACTTCTATCCGTTTTTTTTCTGCTTCATTTTGTAGAATTAGTCTCCTGGATCCAACAATTTTGACATTACGATTGCTATCATCAAATTCTATTATTGTAACTTGAAGTTCTTTATTTAGATAACTATCCAAATTTTCTATATGATAAAGTTCTAAATGGGATGCTGGCACAAATACTCTTAATCCCATTAAACTACATATTAATCCACCATTTACAACTTTTTTGACTTGAACTGAAATTGGATTTTTAGATTCAAAAGCCTCTCTAAGCAATTTTGATGCTTTCTCAGTCTCTAGTTCAATTATAGATAAAACTATGTTCCCCTCATCATCTTTTCTATTTATAATCTTTACATCTATAACATCACCTATTTTAAATAGTGAGTTCAATTTAATGGACTCATCCTCAGTAACTTCTTTTTTAGGCAAGTATCCATCTGCTTTATATCCTATATTTAAAAAGGCTTCTTTTTCATTAACACTAATTATTTCACCCTTTATCACTCTTCCTACAATGATCTGAACATCGTTTTTTTTCATAAAGGTTAATTGTTCATTTTCATTTAAAGAAATATTATCATTCATTTTTAAAATCGTCTCCTTAATAATCCAATCTGGCGTTGAAGCTCCTGCTGTTACCCCTATGCTTTTAATATTTTTGTCGTTTATAAATTCATCCGGAATACCTAATAAATTTTCTATATGTACAGTGTTTTCACAATTTTTCTTGCATATTTCATAAAGCTTTGTAGTATTAGAACTATTAAAACCACCAATAACAATCATAGCATCCATTTTAACCGAAAGCTCTTCTGCAGTTTTTTGACGGACTTCTGTTGCACTGCATATAGTATTGAATGCAACTATTTCCTTACTTGTTTTTATAACCTTAGTTAATACAGCTTCCCAAGTAGCTTGTCTTTCTGTTGTCTGAGATACTACGCATACTTTACTTAATATGCCGAAAGGTTCCACACCACTTTTAAGTATTACTGCTGAATTATTGCACCACCCATTAATTCCAATAACTTCAGGATGATTTTTATCTCCTACGATAATTATACTATATCCTAAATCATAGTATTTTTTAACCTTCTTGTGAATATTCTCTACGAAAGGGCATGTTGCATCTATTATATTAAACTTATTAACCTTTAATATATTTAATGTTTTTTCTGCTACTCCATGTGATCTAATAATTATTGTATCATTTTCTTTTAATCTAGCAATATTATCAAGTTCTATGGGAAATATTGAATTTTTTTTAAGAAAATCCACAACATCATTATTATGAATAAGTGGCCCTAATGTATATATTGCACTATTGTACTTTTCTTTCATCTTTATAGCTGTATCTACGGCTCGTTTAACTCCAAAACAAAAACCAGCTGATTCTGCAAGTGTTATTCTTTTCATACTGCCACCGCCCTATATATATCTTAATAAATGCTGAATTAATTGTTTTTAATCTTTGAGTTAATATAAGCTACAATTGTGTCAACTACCCCATTAATATTTAAAGCAGTAGAATCAATTTCTATAGCATCTATGGCTTTTGTAAGTGGACTAACTGCTCTATGGGTATCAATATAATCCCTTTTTATAATATCATTTAAAATAGTGTTGTAATTAACGTCTATAGTTTTAGAAATTAATTCTTCATACCTCCTTTTTGCTCTCACATCACAGCTAGCAGTTAAGTAAAACTTAAAAGTGGCATCCCTAAGAACTACAGTACCAATATCACGTCCATCCATAATAACATTAAATTTTTTAGCTATATGTTGTTGCAGCCTAACAAGAATCTCTCTAATTTCAGGCACGGCAGCATACTTCGAAACATTGTTGCTTATAATAGGCAAATTTATCATATCTGTCAAATCTTCATTATTTACAAATAAACGGTCCTCTTTAAAATGCATTTCTAAAGATTCCGCAATTTTAACTAAGTCTTTTACATTATTTTCTGAAATATTTGCATTCATAGCCTTCAAAGTAACTGCTCTATACATTGCACCTGTGTTAATGTACATAAGATTGAATTTTTTACCTATTATTCTAGCTATTGTACTTTTCCCTGCACCTGCAGGACCATCTATGGCAACAGAAATTCCCATTATATCTCCTCCCGACCTTTATAAAATAGAAACTTTTATATTTTTCCTTTATATGAGAAAAACTGTAGTTATTTATTAAATTAATCTAACCCTACATTATTTCCAGCTAAATACCCTGTTGACAATGCTATTTGAAGGTTATATCCCCCTGTATAAGCATCTACATCAATCATTTCTCCTGCAAAATAAAGATTGTCAATTATTTTCGACTTCATAGTAGAAGCATCTATTTGCAGTGTGTCTACCCCACCACTAGTTATAATAGCCTCTTCTATTGGCCGAAGTCCTTTTATATGAAGCGGCAAATTTTGAAGTAAATTCACTAAGGTTTTTCTTTCTTCTTTAGTAATAGAATTTACTTTTTTGTCCTCATTAATATTAGACAACTTAATTATTGTATTAATTAGTTTACTTGGAAGTAAATCATTTAGTGAATTTTTAAAATCTTTATTTGCATATTTTAAGAAATCACTTTGAATTCGCTTATCAAGCTCAACTTCACTTAAAGCAGGTTTAAGATTTATGAAAGCTTTTAATTTTACCCCTTCTTTCACAAAACTACTGCCACTTAAAACAATAGGTCCTGAAATACCATAATGAGTAAAAAGCATTTCACCAAATTCTTTATATATACTTTTATTTTTAACATCAGTAATCCTTAATTCTACATTTTTTAAAGAAAGACCCTGTACATCAGGAATCCACTCCTCCTCAACCTCTATTGGTACAAGTGATGGTCTAGGTTTAATTATATTATGTCCTAAAAAACGAGCATAAGTTAGTCCTTCTCCAGATGAACCTGTTTGTGGATATGATAAACCCCCAGTACATAGGATAACGTAATCGCCATTTATAATAGTTCCATCTGCAAGTTCAACTCCAGCAATATGTTGATTATCTCTAATTAACTTTTTAACTTTTGTGTTTAACATCACTTCAACCTTTTTATTTTTTAATTCAATATTAAAAGCTTTTATAATATCTGAAGACTTATCCGACTGTGGAAATACTCTATCTCCTCTTTCAACTTTAAGGCTAACTCCCAATTCTTTGAAGAAATTCATAGTATCTTCATTAGTAAACGAGTATAGTGAACTATATAAAAAATGAGGATTACATGGTATATTTTCAAAAAAATCACCAATATTCTTCGCATTTGTAATATTGCATCTACCCTTACCAGTTATATAAAGTTTTCTTCCTAGTTTTTCATTTTTTTCAATGAGTACCACCTGGTTTTTTGATGAAGCTGTAACAGCTGCCATCATACCTGCTGGTCCTCCTCCAATAATAATTATTTTTGCCACTCAATCACTCCCTTATAATACTTACTATTATAACTTAATATAATACATTAATCTATTTAAACGTATTTAAAAATAAATACATGCATTTTTGTGATGATTTCATTTAAACCACAAAAAATTAAAAGAGAATCCTAATAAAAGGATTCTCTTAAAAACGATTGATTGAAAATTAGAAATTTCCTTGTGAATGC
>JBLHPD010000004.1:0-58800 GCA_047624165.1 Clostridium sp.
TAGTCCTATTACAATTACAACAGAACCTACCACTACGGGGGATAACATTCTATCTAACCATTTGGTTCCTGCAATTTTAATAATAAAAGCTACGATTACATATACACACCCTGCAGCAATAATTCCTGATAGCATAGAACTTTGTCCATATAACTTTGTGGCTACACCCATAGGTCCTATGAATGCAAAGGATGATCCTACATATGCTGGCAGCTTAGCTTTTGTACATAAAATATACAATAATGTTCCTACACCGCTACTAAACAGTGCAATTGATGGACTAAGGCCTGTAATCATTGGTACAAGTATAGTTGCCCCCACCATAGCAAATAAGTGCTGGAGACTTAACGGGATAGTCTTGAGTATAGGTAATCTTTCATCAACATCTACAAAATCTTTCATTTAGTTCCTCCTTTTAGTCTCGCTGGACTATATTAAAAGATCAAAGTTCAAATATACTTACTGAATCCTTTTCATCGATTTCTGAAAGTTCAACAGAAATCATTTCCTTGCCTGAAGTAGGTATGTTTTTCCCTACGTAATCTGCTCTAATTGGTAGCTCTCTGTGTCCTCTATCTACTAAAACAGCTAATTGTATCATTTGAGGCCTACCCTTATCTATTATGGCATCAATTGCTGCCCTTACAGTTCTTCCAGTGTATAATACATCATCTACTAAAATTATTTTTTTTCCTATTACATCTATACCTAAATCTGAATTATTTAAAACTGGCTGATCGTTTATAGATGTAAGGTCATCTCTATATAAAGTGATATCAACACTACTTACTGGGACTTTAATTCCTTCGAACTGTTCTATTAAAAGAGCAATTCTTTCTGCAATTGGTACACCTCGTCTTTTTATTCCTACAAGTATTATATTTTCTATTCCCTTGTTTTTTTCAATAATTTCATGTGCTACTCTTGTCAATGTTCTTTTTATGGCTTTTTCATCTAATAACACTGATTTTAATTCCATAATTCCCCCCACCTTATAATACTATTTTTTCCTTGAAACTAATATAAAAAAGCCTTTACCACAAGGTAAAGGCATACTATACACACATAATAGTATTACTATCTTTATCCTTATGATCTCTCTGGAACATTTAAAGGCATAAATATTATATTAGAAATATAATATCACATATTGTATGCTATTTCAACTCATTTCTTAACTTAATTATTAGTTTTTCAAAATAATCTGGAAGGGGTGATAAAAATTCCATGTACTCATTAGTACTTGGATGCATAAATCCAAGCCTTTTTGCATGAAGCACCTGTCCTTTTAAATTAAATCTCTGCTTTTTAAACCCATATACCACATCGCCAACTAAAGGATGTCCTATCTTTGCCATATGTACTCTTATTTGATGAGTTCGCCCTGTTTCTAAATTACATTCTACTAAGGTATGACTACCAAATCTTTCTATCACTTTATAGTGCGTAATAGCCTTCTTACCATTTTCTACTATCGCCATTTTTATCCTATCTTTCGGATGTCTTGCGATTGGTTCATCAATTGTGCCTTCGTCGTTTTTAATTATACCTTCTACAAGAGCCAAATAACTTCTCGTCATTGAATGATCTTTAAGCTGGGCAGCAAGAGAATTATGTGAACTATCATTTTTAGCAACCACCAAGGCTCCTGATGTGTCCTTATCAATCCTATGAACTATTCCAGGTCTTAGTATACCATTGATACCTGACAGGTCTGTGCAATGATATAAGAGTGCATTAACTAATGTACCGCTATAATTTCCTGGTGCTGGATGAACCACCATATCCTGTGGTTTGTTAATTACAATTACATCACTATCTTCATATAAAACGTCCAAGGGTATTTCCTCTGCGGCTACATTTAACTCTACAGGATCTGGAACGGATAATATGATTGACTCCCCTAATTTTAGTTTATAATTACTTTTTCTACATTTTCCATTCACGCAAGCAGATTCTTTTTCTATTATTCCTTGAATATATGATCGAGATTTATTTTCTAATTCATTTGAAATAAACACATCTAATCTTGTACCAACTGAACTCTCATCTACTTTAAACTCAAAATTTTCCATCTATACCTCATCCTTTACTATCGAAATTGCCAAAATCAATGTTCCGACTACTACTAAACTATCCGCTATGTTAAATGTTGGAAAATAATACACCTCTTTATAATGAACTAATATAAAATCTACTACGTATTTATAAAATATTCTATCATATAAATTCCCAAGTGCTCCACTTATAATTAAAGCAAAGCTTAGTCTTAGAAATTTTGATTTTGGCTTATACACAATAAGATAATATATCATTCCTGATACAATTAGTAGCGTAAATAAAGCTAGCAACATCAATTTATTTTGCAAAATGCCAAAAGCTGCTCCTCTATTCTCTAAATATTCTAATTTAAAAAAGTCTTTAATTAAAATGATTCCATCCTTTTCTTTAAGTGAGCTCAGTGCCCAAATTTTAGCTGATCTGTCCAATAGCAAACCCAAAAATATAATTAATAATTCCATGACTTTCCTTCCCCCTATTAAATCATCACCTTCGAAGATGGCATCACCTTCGAAGGTGATGCATTATTAATCTGGCAACTGATTTTTATATTGTTCATTACTTATTTTTTCTATAGGTTCAACATATCCATCGTCATCATCGTAATAATCAATTATATCTTCCATATTATTAAAACGATCTACTGTTTGGTAAATATCCTCGGCATCAACACCTACTCCACCACTTGTACTGTATCTAAACGGTATGCCAATGACTTCTTCTTCAACTGCTCTATTGTTTTGTTCTGCTACCTTAATATTACCTATGGATTTTTGACATGACACACAGTTCTCTGCATAGGGTATAAATTCTAATCTTTCGTAGGCTATATCTTTACCACAATTCTTGCATTTCCCATAAGTATGATTTTCGACGCTTCTTAAAGCACCATCAATTTTATTAATAATTGACATCTCATTACCTTTAAGTGCGAGTCCCTTTTCCTTATCAAATAATTCAGAAGCAGTATCAGACGGATGATTATCATAAAATGATATTTCCGTTGCCATTTCACTGTTGGAATTAATAACTCCATTTTGTTTCATTTGATTAATAAGACTAAGCGCTTGCGATTGTTCACTTATCAATTTTTCTTTAAAATATAGTATTTTTTCCTTTTCCATGATAACAACTCCTCAAGTTTTAATATAGTAGTAATACTCATTTTATAAAACTTCTATATGTTTATGTTTTCTCATGGAAAGAATTTTATTACACTTATTTTATAATATTTAAAAATTTGAGGGAATATTATTTAATTTTTTTAAAATAATTTATTGAACTTGAAAAAGATATTGTAATACTCTCACGTATTAGCTTAAATCAACTTCAGCATATCATTTAAAATATTAGTAGAATTTTCCACAGCAATATCCTTGAATTTTTCATAATCCATATGAGCACCGTTATTTGCATTGTCTGATATTGATCTAATAACTATAAATGGAATTTCATTTAAGTAGCACACTTGAGCAATACTTGCCCCTTCCATTTCACAAGCCAAACATTGAAACTCAGAATTAAGCCACTTTATTTTAGAAACATCTGCAATAAATTGATCCCCTGACACTATTCTTCCAGTAAAATGATTATGTCCTTTAATTTCCTTACATGCCTCTATTGCATGCTCTATTAACTTATTATCGCATTTGAATTCAAAAGTATCTATATTGGGAATCTGTCCTAATTTATCCCCAAATGCAGAAGTGTCCATATCATGTTGTACTAAATTATCTCCTATTACAATATCTCCAGGGTATATATTATCGACGGTTCCACCTGCAATACCCACATTTATAATACAGTCCACATTAAAATCATCAATTAATATTTGAGCACAAACTGCAGCATTAACTTTGCCAATACCACTAGTAACTATAACTACATTTTTATTATGTATCATACCAACACTAAATTCCATTTTAGCCTTTATTTCTTTTCTTTCAAAGTGCATGTCCCTAATTAAAAATGCAACTTCTTCTTTCATTGCTCCAATAATTCCTATATTCATTTGACTATTCCTCCTTGTTATCCTATTAAATAGATAACATTTATTACTTATTTGAATGCGACAATGTATTATACCACATTTGTTATTTACTTAAAGGTTCCTTACATAAAAAATCTCACCCAATGAGTGAGATTTCTGTGTTTTTACTCTTTTGCAAAAAAACTTTTTATTTCTTCTAGATCATTGCTGTGAAAATCTTTTTCATCAATGTTTTTAAATGCTAAATCAGAGTATTCGACTGTAGCAGCAGCTTCTTTCTCGCTTCTTTTATCATCAATTCCATTACCTTTATTAATTTCATTACCAACATTGTAATTCTTAAAGTAGTCATTTTCAAGACCTTCAAACATCTCAAGCTGACAATTCATAAAATTCCTAAATTTTGTTCTAAACTTTGCAAATTCTTGTTTAGTTTTTTCATATTCATCATTTATCACAAGGACATCATTATGAGCCTTATCTATCAATCTTTGAGAAGAATCGTTTGCATTTTTAATAATCAATTCCGATTCCTTTTGAGCACAAAATTTTGCTTGTTCTGCTGCATTTTGAGCTAATACTAATGTGTTTTGAATTGTAGACTCTATTTTAACATGATGCTCTAATTTTTCTTCTAAAAAGCTTGCTTTTTCTCTTAATGTTGAATTTTCTTTGTACATAGTTTCATATTCTTCCGATAACTCATCTAAAAAGTCATGAACTTCATCAACAATATATCCCCTAAAGCCTTTTTTAAATTCTTTATTATTAATATCCATAGATGTAATTCTCATTTTAGTCCCCCAAATTAAATATATTTCTTTATTGCAACTTTCATACGGTCTTTTTGAGTACTTCCTATACTCTCTGAAACCTTAAACTTCCCATATCCCCTGATCGTTAATGTATCATTATTTTTTATAACCTTATCTTTTTTTACACACTGAGAATAGTTTACTAATATTTTGCCTGTTGATATTAGTCCCACTGAATTACTTCTTGAAACATTACATATAGCTGAAACCATGCTATCAAGGCGAAGAGACGTAGATATAATTACCTTTTCTTGAAATTTTCTTTCTGGAAGTTCTTTAAGCGTATAATCATATTCACTCACGTCGCAATGACAATTTCCTATGCTAATTAGATTATTAATTATGTAGCTACTAATATCAGAGCAAACCGGTGCATAACAAACAGCATCTTGAACTATTAAATCGCCTAATTTTTCTCGTTTAATTCCAAGTGACATTATCGCTCCTAAATAATCCTTATGATCCAGTTTATTAAACTTAGAATTATTACTTATTTTCAATAAATCTATAGGGTATGTTATAGGATCGCCTTCCTCAGAAAATGATAACATTCTCCTGTCAGCATCCTTAAATATCCCATATGTGAACGATTTTACCTTATAATTTTCGCATATAGCTGATATTTGATTCCATATTGCTGGTGATACAAAATCATTCGTAAATGTGATTTTATTTGTCTTTTCAGACATTTGAATTTTATTAAATATGTTGGAAATTAAATTCTTGTCTTCGCAATTTATACTATTTAAAAAATATTTTTTATCCATTTAAATTCTTTCCTAACCTATTAATCCCAGTATACGAAACACAACTGATCTGAGTATCATTAACATTAATAGTGCGATTATTGGTGAAAAATCAACCATTGTATTAGCAAAATATCTTTCTTGAATTTTTCTACCAGGCTCAAGTAGAGGCCCTGTAATTTTATGCAATATTTCTATATATTGATTAGACCTATTCGCATAAAACCACGACAAAATAACTTCACCAAATATTGCATACTCTAGCACCTTAAAAATCATGTTAATTAATTTATACAAATTATACAAATTTCATACCCTCCTGAATTTTCCTAATATAAATAATAATTACTTATTGTTACCCTAAAAGTATTCCCACATTTACTTAAATTAAGTACATTTATTTATTCCAATTAAAAATACCTTTTGAACTTAGTTCATTTTTTAATTCATTATTAACTTCTATATTTGAAGGAGATATTATATAAACACCTTTTTCTACCTGCTGAAGGTCTCCACCCAAAGCGTAACATGCTCCTCCAATAAAATCTAATAACCTTTGCCCACTTTTAGGTTCGAGTCCCGTAGTGTTAACTACTACTATCTTTCTAGATTTTAAGTTATCACAGATTACGGATGCTTCATCAAAATCATCTGGTTTTATAATAACCACTTTTGTAGATGTCGAGGTATGAATATTTACAACTTTACTTTGCCTTTTGTTTGCGCTCATCAATGATTCAATATCCATATCCTCATCTTCTTCTTCATTCTCTATTTCTTGAACTTCATCTTCACATTCCTCTGCCAAACCTAAAAAACCCATAACCTTATTCATTACTTTACTTCCCATTTTTATACCTCCATTTTTTTATAATCTCGCTTGCCAAATATACTCTCGCCAAGTCGTATCATATTAGCCCCTTCGTCTACTGCAATTTGAAAGTCACCGCTCATACCTAAAGATAGATATTCCATAGAAACATTTTTATATTCAAAAGCTTTTAGATTATTAAATAGTGTTTTCATCTCAGCAAAGTACCTTCTACAATTTTCTTCATCACCAATTGGAATTGTAGCCATTAGCCCTTTAATTTTTATATTGTTACATTCAGCGCAAGCTTTTATAAGTCCATCCATTTCTTCAATAGCTATACCAGTCTTAGCAGCTTCTTTCCCTATATTAACTTGAATCAAAACGCTTGCAATTTCACCTTTAGCCGCATATCGCTTTTCAATTTCTCGTAGTAGTCGTATACTATCTAAAGAATGAATAAGATGAACTTTTCCAACTATATATTTCACCTTATTTGTCTGCAAATGTCCTATAAAGTGCCATCTAATACCTTCACCAACGTTATCATATTTTTCAATTAATTCTTGCACTTTGTTCTCACCAAAATCTCTAGCCCCAGATGTATATGCTTCTTTTATTTCATGTATTTGCCTTGTCTTAGAAACACATATTAGTGTGACGTCTTCTGGTATGTCATTTTTTATTTTGTTATAAGCTTCTCTAATCGTCAACTATCAAACCCTCCTTGCTAAATTCTTTAGTACAAAGCAGTTACTAATTGCTATCATCCATTTCTCTTTTAATTCTTCATTGATCAGAGAATTCCTTCATTTTTTTATATTTTATACTTATTTAGTTATGGGACTCATGTATTCATATTTAAACTTGCCTGTATATGCTAATATTTTTATTTTATTTGATTTAACAATGCTAACCTTAACTGATCTTATTTTTAATAATTTTATTTGCGTTGGTTCTAATGTTAAATAATTATACAACAAATCTTGGTTTCCTATTGAATTAATGTAGAAGGGAGTTACAATCTTAATGCCATTTAAATATATAAACGGCCCACCACATAACACATAATTATCATAAACAATCCTATGACCATTAACAGAAATTGATTCTGCTCCTGCATTTTTGAGATCATTTATCACTTTCCCAATATCTGAGTCATGAACTATCTGCACATTCATGTCCATGTTAGGATCATCGCCATCTTCTAATGTAATTTTAACCCCTTGGCCTTCAACATCACTATTTCCTAAGATTAAATTATTATAACTAATTTCCTTTTTAATTTCCGCTAAAACTTCATCTTCCACTTCATCACCATTTGTATATTTTTTTAGCTTTACATTAATCTTATAATATTGCTCTTTTAAATTATTTAATTCAGAATATAAATTAGTTCTCTCATTATAGGCTTCATCATATTGCTTTGCATCTAAGAAGTTATTTTTCCCTTCAAATCCAATATTCATAGCTATAAGAAGTCCTATAATAATTGAAGCAATGAAAACAAATATGGTAGCTTCATTATTTTTCATTTAATCACCTCATTAATGAGCCTTGGCTTTATCTATTAAAAGTCTTCTAATAACTGCGAAGTTGTCAAATATCCTTCCTCCAAATACAATAACAGCAGCCAAATAAATTGGAATTCCCAATTTATCACCTAGATATACCATTGCTACGGCTAAAGCTGCATTTCCAAAAAAACCTGATATAAAAATATCTGCTCTAAAATTTTTAGAAATTGTACCTCTAAGTGCACCAAAAACAGAATCTAAACATGCAAAAATTGCTACAGAAATATACGGAGAAAATTTAACTGGAATCTCAACATTCCATACAATTCCTAATATAACACCTATTAATAACCCTACAAAAGCAACCATTTAATCACCTCTATTTTTTTTCTATTGGTTTAGCGAACTCAAATTTATACGTTCCATTATACTTAGGTATTATAATTTTTTCTTTTTCGTCTGATTTCTCCATAGTTATATCACAATTCTGACTAAGTGTTTGCGGAATAGCTCCTGGAAAACTTATAGATTTTTCTAATAGATCTTGTCTCCCAATTGCTTTAATTGTAATTCTTCTACTATAAGAAATTCTTTCATTATTTATAATAATCGCATTCCCAGCGTCTCTAATACCACTACGAGAAGTTAGCCTAATATCATTAATAGAAATCGCTTCAGCATCTGCCGTCCTTAGTTCATTTACTATATGCACTAAATCTGAATCATAAATAACCTGATCTGCAGTTTCACTACCAAAAATACTGTCCTTAGGATTTATATAAATTATTATACCTTCACCTTTTACCGCGGTGCCACCAGTAAGGATTCTCGTCTCATCTAAGTCTTTACGTAATACCTCACTTGCTGCATCTCTTCCACCTGCCGCATTTTCATATTCCTTTGTTTTAGCATCTAATTCATCAACCTTTTTCTGCATATCTATTATACTCTTTTTAAGTTGTTCGTTTTCAATTATAATTTCCGGTGTATTATTATTGGTATCCGCTGTTAAATTCTGCTTGCCTATCATTTTAAATTGGTAACTTATCATAAATCCTAATAATACACATATTAAGCCAATTGATAGTTGGGCTCTAAACTTCTTCATGTGCTTCCTCCTTGCTACTCTCTGGGGACTATAATTTTTATTAATTCTTTTACTACTACTTTTCTATAAAAACAACTGGATTTGTTTTAGCACTAACATCTACATACCCCTTTGTATTCTTATACTGAGGTTGCGTAATAATATTTATTGCCTTATTAAATTTGTTTTTTAAGTCTTCTGTTGTTCCAATTTTAATACACATGTTCCCTGAAAAAATCTTGACATCTACCACATTACTTACATCTACCATTGTTATACTGCGATTACTGCTAGTCTTTCTATACTCATTGATAATATTTGTTATTTCGTTTGCAATATTAATTTTTCTATCATTATCAGATACAATCAACTTGCCTACTTCACTTTTTTCATAACTAAATCCAATTAAATTCACTAAGTTCATATCCTTCACATTGGATCTTTTTTCAAGCAAAATACCTTTGTTATCTAGAATATAATAAATGTTGTTTACTTTCCCATAAAATACAGCTACTCTTTCCTGTATTTCTATAATGATTTTACTCGGCAAAACTTTCTTAACACTCACACCTAAGATATACGGATTTTTCATAATTTGATCGCGGCTATCGTTAAAACTGGTATAAAAAATATTACTTCCTAAATTAATATTAGCTTCCTCTTGTATTTCAGTTTTAGGAACATTAGCATTTCCTATAATTTCTATGTTTGCAATATTAAAATAAGGTAATTTAATACATAATGTAACCAAAGTAGACGCCATAATTATGACTAACAACATTAACTGCTTTAATTTCTTTTTATACTTTCTTCTATGTAATAATTTTTCTTTATTTTCTATAATATAATTTCCTTTATTTTGATTATTACTTTTGTTCATTCACTTCCCCACATTCAATAACACATATTATTTATAATTGTAATTATATACATTCAATTATACTTGCTTGTGTATTTATATATTAATATATACATGATAACACTTAACTTAATTATTTTCATCATCATTTGAATGTATTTTTTAATAATTTTAAAAAAGTTAATATTTACAACTTATAAACATAGGAAAAGACATGCATATGCATGCCTTTAATACTAATTTTTATTTACAGTTTGCCTTGACACATTTAAAAGTATTCCTACTGCAAACATATTGAAAACCAATGCCGAACCACCATAACTTATAAATGGAAGTGGTACACCGGTTACCGGCATTGACCCAGTAACTACTGCAATATTAATAACTGCCTGAATAGCTATAACAGATGTAATACCAATACCTAAAATGGTACCATACATATCAATAGACGTAACTGCAGTTTTAATACCGCGCCATACAAAAATCACAAATAATAAAATTATAAATATGCCTCCAATTAGACCTAATTCCTCACCAATTATTGAAAAAATAAAATCCGTGTGAGGTTCAGGTATATACAAGCATTTTTGTCGTGATAATCCAATTCCTGAACCAGTAACTCCTCCTGATCCAAGTGCAAGGAGTGACTGAACTAATTGATATCCTTCATCTTGACTTGTAGCCCATGGATCCATAAAATTAGTAAGTCTCTCCAATCTATATGGTTCAATAAATATTAAAACAGCAACTGCTGCAACTAGCGATGACCCTAAAGCTAAAAGATGAGTGAATCTTGCCCCTGCTGCAAATAGAACAATTACAGTAACAATCATTATAACAGATGCAATACTTAAATTTGGCTCTACCAAAATTAACCCTGCATAAAATCCAGAAACTAATAGATAAGGAAGAACACCTTTAAAGAAGTCTTTAATCTTTTCTCCCTTTATATCTAAGCTTTTAGCCATATATAATACTATAGCATACTTTGCAATTTCTGATGGTTGAATAGATGCAAATCCGAGTGGTATCCATCTCCTAGCCCCATTAATGCCTTTAAATGCAAATACAGCAAGTAATAGCACTATAGTAATTACCATAATAATTCCAGTATATCTTTTGAAAATATGATAATCAATTTTAATAGCCGTAATCATAAAAACAGATCCAATGCATGCCCACATAAATTGCTTTTTCAAATAAAATTCTGGATCATTTAATTTGAAAGCTGCATAATATGAGCTTGCACTATAAACCATTACTACTCCGATAGTCACAAGAAGCATTATGGTTGCAAATAATACAAAATCTATTTGCCCCATTTTAACCTTGTATCTTTTCATATTATATCCTCCTTACATCGCTAATAGGAAAATGATAGAAATCCAATTAAACACAATATAACTGTTACAACTGAAAATACTGCAACAACCTTATTTTCATCCCATCCAAGCAATTCAAAATGATGGTGAATTGGCGACATCTTAAATACTCTCTTACCTGTAGTCTTAAATACTGCAACTTGAATAATAACGGAGAGAGTCTCCCCCACATATATGCCACCTACAATAAAAACTAATAATTGCAATTTAAGTATCATACCAACTGCAGCGACCGCCCCTCCAAGTGCAAGTGCTCCCATATCTCCCATGAAAACTTGTGCTTTATAAGAATTAAATTTTAAAAACCCTAATAATGCACCTGCAAGTGCCCCGCAGAATATTGCAAGAGTAGAATGAAACATCATATTGCTAACTAGTGCAAAGAATGTCATAACTACTATTGTAACGCAAGTAGCTAAGCCATCTAATCCATCTGTTAAATTAACTGCATTTGTGGTTGCTACAAAATATACAATAATAAAAGGTAAATACCAAGCGCCTAGATCTATGCTTTTGTTAGCAAATGGTATTATTATGTCCGTTCCTATTTTAAGCGAAGAGTAATAACCAATCAAACCTGATAACACAACTAAAAGCAACATTTTTTGTTTAGAGTTAAGCCCTTCATTTTGTTTACGTGTTATTTTAAGCAAATCATCAATAAGTCCTATCACTCCAAAAGCTATAAAACAATATAATGCAATCATAGCTTCATCGCTGGTATGTCTAACAATGATTAACATTGTTATTATTGTTGAAATCATGAATATTATACCACCAATAGTAGGCGTCCCTGCTTTTTTGAGATGACTTCTAGGTCCTTCTGCTCTTATATTTTGACCAAATTTAAGCTTATGTAGCATTGGAATTAATAAGGGCCCTTGTATAATTGATAATAAAAATGCAATTATAACTGAATAAATAATTAAACTCATTTTTCCATCACCTCTTTATCAATTATATTATGGCCCGAGTTTATACTCGTTAACGAATTAATATTGTGCCGCGAGTTTAGACTCGCGAGGTTACTAACTATACTCTCACTCTTCATAAATCTTGAAGCTTTAACTAAAACAACATCATTTTGCTTTATTATTCCTTCAATAAATGAAACTACTTCATTATAAGTTTCAAAACTTCTATATTTATTTATATCGTTAAATCCTTCTTTATATGCTTGATTAAATTCTCCTAGCGAAATTAATAAATCAATATTTTTACGTTTTGCATATTCTCCAACTTGCTTATGTGCTTCAAATGATCCATTTCCGAGTTCCCCCATAGTCCCTAGTACCGCAATTTTAGATTTCCCACGAGCATTACAAAGAACATCAATTGCAGCTACCATTGAATCTGGACTAGCATTATAACAATCGTTAATTATTGTAAATACTTCACCTTTCATTATATCTAAACGCATGGACGTAGCTTCTAATTTTTTAAAGCCTCCTGCAATCTCTTCATAGCTCATGCTAAGTTCTCTTCCACAAGCTACTGCCAGCATAGAATTTAGTACGTTATGACGACCTGGTATATTCACCTCAATAATATTATTTATTAAATTTCCATTTTCCATCAGAGTAAATGTAATTTTATTTTCGTAAATGTTTAAATCACATGCTTTAAAATCAGCTCCAGAATCAATTCCTGTTTTTATAAGCTTATAGTTTGAAGTTATATTTTCTAATAAATCATTATCTGAATTTACAATTAAAACACTATCCGCACTAAAAAAATCTGTTATCTCCATTTTAGCCTTTAGAATATTTTCTCTTGTTTTAAGATTTTCAAGGTGAGACATTCCGATATTAGTAATAATAGCAATACTAGGCCTTGCAACCTCACATAAGTTATGAATCTCCCCAAAATCACTCATGCCCATTTCGAGAACTGCTACATCATAACTTTTGTCTAGCTTAAATATCATCATAGGTAGCCCTATTTCATTGTTAAAATTGCCTAAGGTTTTAAAAACTTTAAATTTAGAACCCAGCACTGCTGCAACTAAATCCTTTGTTGATGTTTTACCTGTGGAACCGGTAATTCCTACTACTTTTAAATTCAGCTTGTTTATATAAAATTTTGCAAGATTAAGTAGTGCTTTTTTAGTATCCGCTACCTTAATTACAATTGTTTTCTCATTAAGTTGAGATTTTTCAAATTTTATTTCATCAATAATGCAGATTGAAGCTCCTTTTTTACTAGCTTCAATAACAAAATTATTAGCATTAAAATTTTCACCTTTTATTGCTATAAAAATGTCTCCATCTTCTATAGCTCTTGTATCTATGCTGACATTGTTGTACAAGGCTCTTTGACCTTCAACTACTATTTCTCCGGCCGTTGCCTCTATTATCTCGTCAAGACTTATATACTCCATCTATAAACTCTCCTTTAATATCTCTGAAACAATTTCTCTCTCATCAAAATGTATGGTTTTATCTTTTAAAATTTGATAATCCTCATGACCTTTCCCTGCAATAACAATTACATCGCCAGTGTTTGCAATTTCAATTGCTCGTTTTATAGCCTCGCGTCTATTCTCAATAATTTCAAAATTATGCTTTTCAATGCCGGATACCACGTCTTTAATTATTTCTATAGGATTTTCAGTTCTTGGATTGTCTGAAGTTATTACTGAAAAATCGCTTAGCTCCGTTCCAATTTTGCCCATTATAGCTCTTTTGGTTTTATCTCTATCACCACCACAACCAAAAACACTTATAAGCTTACCTTTTGTAAATTCTCTCACTGTTTTTAATATGTTTTTTAAAGCATCTGGCGTATGTGCATAATCTAAAATTATTTCAAATCCCAAGTTATAATTATTGTAAACAAGTTCACAGCGCCCAAGCACTTGTACTTGTTTTAGACCTAGTTTAATTGCAGATAGCTCTATCTCTTGATTTAAGCAAACACCTATGCATCCAAGGGCATTATATATATTATAATTTCCTGGTATATTTAATTCAATATCAAAGGAGTTGTCTTTATAATCTACAGTGAATTTGCTTCCCCTTGAATTCATATTTATATTACTAGCCTTAATATCTGCCTTAGGATTTAATCCGTAGCTTACTTTACTACACGTAATTGATTTATATGCTTTTTCCCCATATGTATCATCTATATTAATTACAGAATTTTTACTATACTCAAATAATTTTAATTTTGCATTAAAATAATTTTCAAAGGTTTTATGAAAATCTAAATGATCCTGAGTTAAATTTGTAAAAATACTTTCACAAAACTCTATTCCATATACCCTGTCTAAATACAATGAGTGGGAAGATACCTCCATAACACAATAGTCCACCCCTGAATCCAGCATTTCCTTAAAAAGTTCATGAAGTTCTAGTGATTCTGGAGTAGTTCTCTCTGTATGAATTTTCACTTGTCCAATAAAATTTGCTATAGTTCCAATAAGCCCAACTTTATACCCTTGCTTCTCTAAAATAGCTTTAATCATAAATGCTGAAGTTGTTTTTCCATTTGTACCTGTAATCCCTATCATCTTCATGTTGCTACTTGGATTCTCATAGTAATTAGCTGCACTTATAGCTAATGCCTTTCTGCTATCTTCTACGCGAAGCACCGTAACGTTTAGATTGTCTTCTATATTCTTCTGACATACAACAGCAACAGCTCCATTGTTAATTGCATTTTGTATATATTTATGACCATCAAGATTATATCCTTCTATGCAAAAGAATACATCTCCATCTTTAACTTTTCTTGAATCATATTGAATTTTCTTTATGTCTATATCAATATTACCCTGGATTAAATCCACATTAATATTTCCCATAATTTTTTTAAGTTTCATATTATCACTCCCTTTAGTGTGCTCACGCTATATGGCGTGTTCACACATGTTGTGTGTTCACACATGTTGTGTGTTCACACATGTTGTGTGTTCACATATATTATATGCTTATAAAAATTTAATTTTCTTTAAGTACTAACCTTTTTTTTTAATATTATACAAGATAATCAAATATTAAAAAAAATCTACTACCCTTTTACATGGCAAATCCGACAGTTCAGAAATACTGAGTCCTGTCGGTTTTCATTTTCATATGCCACTATTTAATTATACACTATATTGGGCTAATCACCCATAATATTTAAATGCACAGTGACCGTAGTTCCCTTTTTCACTTCCGATCCTTCTATGCTTTGTTCTGAAGCTACTCCATTACCAATAAATTGAACTTTTAGACCAAGACTATTTAAAAGTGCACTAGTAACTTCCGGGCTATTTCCTTTAATATTTGGAACCATAACAGTATTACTACTTTCTGCTCTTTTATCAGTGTGAAGTATAATTTCAGTTCCCTCTTTAACTGTATATCCGGGTTTAGGAGTCATATCAGTAATAATTTCCCCATCATCACTTAATTTTGCCTTCAAATTATTAGTTTTTAATAATTTCTGAGCATCAGCCTTTTTAAGCCCTCTTAGCTCTGGAACAATAATATCCTTAAGTAAACTTTTCGCAATTTCTTCGCTAGAAGCATCGGATTTAATTGATAAGTAATTAAATATATCATTAAAAACTTGTTTTCCAACCACTGTTGCAATCTGTCCACCGTAATAATTAGATGGGTCTGGTTCATCAATATTAATTAGTATGGATATTTGAGGATCATTCGCAGGTGCCATTCCAGCAAATGATGAAACATATTTTTGTGGTGCATAGCCAGGCCCAGTCGTATTTATTTTTTGAGCAGTTCCTGTCTTCCCTGCAATATGGTATCCTGCAATAAATGCCTTCTTACCACCACCACTTTCTACAACCTGTTCAAGATAATTTCGTAATAGTTTTGCAGTTGGCTCATCCACTATTTTTCTTTCATTATAATTTGAAAATGTTTGTAGAACTTGTTTGTTTTTCGAATCATCATAAGCTACTATCTCTTTCATGACATGGGGCGTTATAAGCTTCCCTCCATTTGCAATGGCATTAAAAGCAGATAAATATTGTATACAAGATAAAGTATTTCCTTGACCAAATGATGTTACTGCTAAATCAAGAGGAGTCATATCTTTGGTTTTTCTAACTATCCCTGAAGCTTCTCCATTTAAATCAATACCAGTTCTTTTACCAAAACCAAACAAAGAAATATACTTATTTAGTTTTTCTGGTCCGAGTCTTCTACCGAGTTCCATAAATCCAACATTACAAGAATTTTTCAAAATATCAATAAAATTTTGTTCTCCATGTCCTGTGGTTTTCCAACACTTTATTGCTCTACCTGAAACTACAGTGCTACCATTACAGACAAATTTATCACTTTCCTTAACTAGCCCCTCTTCCATGGCAGCTGTAGCTGTTACCACTTTAAAAATAGACCCCGGCTCGAACGTGTCACTTACTGCCCTATTTCTCCAAGCCTTTTGATTTTCGTCAAAACTCTTACTAAGGTCCCAAGGGTCATTAGGATTATAGTCTGGTTTATTAACCACGCCTAGTATTTCTCCATTTTTAGGATTCATTGCAATTATAGTAACTGCAGCTGCTTTATTATCAATCATTGCCTGCTCAGCTGCTTTTTCACAAAAATATTGAATCATCTGGTCAATAGTAAGCACTACATCTTTGCCATCTACGGGCTTTGTATAATCTGATATTGTATAAGGTAATTCTTCACTTTTTCTATCAGTTTCTGAAATTTTTATTCCTGGAACGCCTGATAAATATTTATTATAATATAGTTCAACGCCTGTTAAACCATTCCCATCAGAATTAGTATGTCCTAGGACATTTGCTAAAAAATTTTCATTAGGATAATATCTTTTAGTATCTCCAGTAATAACAATTCCCCGAAGATTTTGCTTTTTAGAAAAATCAGCAATTTTGTCAGCCATAGGCTTATCTATCCTTCTTTTTAAAATAGCTGCTCCAATAGCTTTTCCTTTTGAATTAGTCTTAGTCAAAATAGATAAAACATCCTTAGATTCCATTCCGAGTATTTCAGCGAGCCCTGGTGCAATATCACTCATAGTTAATTTGTTTTTCTTTGTAGTGTCTCTTAATGAATTAAGATCTAAGTCTACTCTAAAAACATTTGCACTTATAGCGAGTTCCTTACCATTTCTATCTAAAATCCTTCCTCTCTTTGGTGAAATACGAACGTCACTAGTCCACTGTAGAATTGCCCTTTCTTTATACTCTTTCCCTTTAACTATCATTACGTAGCTTAACCTACTAACTAATAGTATAAACAAAAGAAAAAGTACTAGAAATACAGTAAGCATTCTGCGTTTAACTAATACCTTGTCTCTATACTCTCCTTTTGCCAATTTGTTTCCCCCCTACTGTCTAACCCTAGAAGATAACAATTGCTCTCTAAAAGATAGTATTGCTATCTAAAAGATAATTTTTTTAATTTTTGCTATTATATTCTTACTCTCATTCGCTTGTAGTTCTTCCTTTGTTCCTAAATTATTTTTACTCAAATCTAAATATTGTATGTCACTAATTGTGGGTTTAACCATATGAAGTTTCGTCGTCGCTATTTGTTCAATGTAACTTATATTTCTAAACTTAATCAGTTCTACACTATACGCATCATTTTCTTTACTTACCATTTCCAATTCTGCTTTAGTTTTAGAAGCCGTATGTTGGTAATTGTAAATTATACAATATCTAGCAATGATTGTAACTCCAACAATAAAGCCTAAAAGAATATTCTTAAGAACACCTTTTTTCTTTTTCATATCCTTCATTTTTTTTCTATGCTCTATCTGTATTCGTGATTTTTCTAGCTCTTCATATTTTGGTTTTCTAAATGATTCATCTGGTTTTAATACCGTATTTCCATCCATTCCAAACTTGTTTTTTGCTACTATCACTTTATTCACCCCATCCCCAATTTAGAACTAAATCTTTTCAGCCACCCTTAACTTTGCACTTCTGCTTCTTGAGTTTATTTCTAACTCTTCCACGCTAGCTGCTATAGGTTTTCTACTTATAAGTTTTACAATTGGTGTTTTACCACACACACACATAGGTAATTCTTTTGGACATTTGCATGGGTCTTGCAAATTTCTAAACTTATTTTTAACAATTCTATCCTCAAGTGAATGGAATGTAATAATAGCCATTCTTCCACCACTAGTAAGTCTATGTATTCCGTTTTCTATTGCTTTATCTAATATTTTTAATTCACCGTTCACTTCAATTCTTATACCCTGGAATGTCCTTTTAGCTGGATGGCCACCTTCTCTCTTAAACTTTGCTGGAATGGCTGCATCAATAACATTCACTAGTTCCAAAGTAGTATCAATTGTTTTTGGTTTTCTTCTATCTACTATAAAATTAGCTATTCGTTTGGAAAATTTTTCTTCTCCATAATTCCTTAGAACTTCTGCTATCTGCTGTTCCTCGTAGTTATTGACCACATCGAATGCTGTTATCCCCTTACTCCTATCCATTCTCATGTCAAGAGCTGCATCTTTCATATAGCTAAATCCACGCTCTGCATTATCTAATTGATATGAAGAAACTCCTAAATCCATAAAAATTCCATCTACTTTTTCTATTTCAAGTTTGTCAAGTATATCGTCAATATTATAAAAATTATCGTGTACATAAGTAACGTTGCTAAATTCTTTAAGAACAGTTTCAGCTGCTTTTAACGCATCCGCGTCTTGATCAATCCCAATTAGCCTCCCATTTTTCGACAATCTTTTTAAAATTTCTAAAGAGTGTCCTGCACCTCCTAGTGTACAATCAACATAAATTCCATCTTCTTTAATATCTAGCGCATCAATGCACTCATTTAACAAAACTGATACATGCTTAAATTCCATACTTTAATCTCCTTCTATTTATCTAATTCAATCTATATACCTAATTCAATCATTTTTTCTGCTATCTCATCAAAATTCATATCCGAGTCATTATATTCATCCCATTTATCTTTAGCCCATATTTCTATTCTAGTTGATACTCCTATGCTTACTATTTCCTTTTGAAGTCCTGCGTATTCGCATAAATTTTGTGGTATTAGAGCTCTTCCTTGTTTATCTATTGTTACTTCATTAGCACCTGAAAAGAAAAACCGTACAAATGCTCTGGCATCCTTATTCGTTAATGGAAGTTTCTTTAGTTTTTCTTCCATTATAAGCCACTCAGCCATTGTATAAATGTATAGACATCCATCTAGGCCCTTCGTCAATATAAAAACACTGTCGAGTCCATCTCTAAATTTCGTGGGAATAATCATTCTGTTTTTACTATCGATGGCATGTTGATATTCACCAATAAACATATTACTCCCCCACTCTATAAAATCACTCCACTTTAAACCACTTTAAACCATTTTAAACCACTCTAAAGTATTATTCTATAAAAAAATGAAAATTCCTTCTTGTTTTTAATAATTATTATCGGTTTTTAAAAATAATTAAAATTTATAATTACATCATTAGAACATTTTAACTTAATATACATTATCATCCACAAACATTTTTCACTTCATTTACTATTCTAATTAACTTTCTTGAAATGCATTAAAATCTAGGGTATAATTTATAAGGAATAAAAATTTTAAAAGAGCGAAAGGAATGTACATATATATGAAGCTAGGAATTGTAGGTTTACCAAATGTAGGAAAAAGCACATTATTTAATGCAATAACAAAAGCAGGGGCAGAATCTGCTAACTATCCATTTTGTACTATAGAACCAAATGTAGGAGTTGTTAGTGTACCCGACAAAAGATTAGATGTACTAAGAGATATTTATAATAGTAAAAAGATAATTCATACTGCAATTGAATTTTATGATATAGCAGGCCTTGTAAAAGGAGCAAGTAAAGGTGAAGGTTTAGGTAATAAGTTTCTATCCCACATCAGAGAAGTTGAATCTATAGTTCATGTGGTAAGATGCTTTCATGATGAAAATATCATCCATGTAGATGGTACTATTGATCCCATACGTGACATAGATACTATTAATCTAGAACTTATTTTTTCTGATCTTGACGTCCTGGACCGAAGAATGGAAAAATCAGTGAAACTTGTTCGTTCTGGTGATAAAACAGCCAAAATGGAATATGACCTTATGGAAAGAATAAAAGAGCACCTTGAAGCAAACTTTCCAGTAAGAACACTAGAGTTTACCGAGGAAGAAGCTGCTTTTGTAAACATTCTTTTCTTAATCACTTCAAAACCAGTATTATATGCTGCAAACATTAGTGAGGATGATCTAATGTCTGGCAACACTGAAAATGATATGGTTAAAAAAGTTAAAGAATTTGCTACAAATGAGAATTCAGAAGTAATTATAGTTTGCGCACGACTCGAAGAAGAATTATCTTCTTTAGAAGACGAGGAAAAAATGGAACTTCTAAATGAATATGGCCTTAAAGAAACTGGGCTTGATAAACTTATTCACTCAAGTTATAAACTACTCGGGCTCATGAGCTTTCTAACTGCAGGTCCTCAGGAAATAAGAGCATGGACTATACACATTGGAACTAAAGCCCCTGCTGCGGCCGGCAAGATCCATTCAGATATTGAAAGGGGCTTTATAAGAGCAGAAATAGTCTCATATGACAAATTAGTTGAGTATGGCAGTGAAGCAGCTGCTAAGGAAAAAGGGCTATATAGACTTGAAGGAAAAGAGTATATTATGCAAGATGGTGATGTAGTTAACTTTAGATTTAACGTGTAATATTAAAAAAGCAGGAGATGTTTATGTCTCCTGCTTTTTCAATATCTATCACTAAATTACTTTTTGCCGCTATATTTTTTTAATTCTTTGTTAATAGCTATCATTACCCCCTCGAAGGTGGTATCAAAATCTCCCATTAGTATCCCGATTGCATCATCTATAGATGTCATAGTATATATATGAAAGTTACCATTTTTAATTTCTCTCTCAACTTCTTCACTTAAAACCAAGTCATCTGCATTAGACAGTGGTATCGCAACACCTTTGCCGCAGATTGTGTCAATTGCTTTGCATACTCCAAAAAAGCCTTCTATTTTATCATTAACCCCTCCTATAGGTTGAACATCACCAAATTGATTTACAGAACCTGTTATTGCAATACTTTGTTTTATAGGTATTTTACTTAGAGCTGATAACATACATATTATTTCTGCAACAGACGCACTATCACCATCTATTTTGCCGTATATTTGTTCAAAGCACAAATGAAAGTCCACTGGTAGTTTACTAAATCCTCCATTAATATTACTTATATATCCCTTTAAGATACTAATAGATTTACTATGGATGTTTCCACTTAGATGACTCTCTTGTTGAACATCTACAATATTTCCTTCTCCCTTATAACAACAACAGGTAATTTTTATTGGCTTACCAAAACTTAAATACCCTGTATCAATTACTGATAATCCATTCACTTGACCTATTTTACTATTTTTTACATCAATAAGCATTTTCTTTTCAGTATAATTATCCAAAATATCATTTTCCATACTGTCTTTTTTATAACTTATCTCAATTATATCATTTTCAGTAATCTCTTCTTTACGCTCGCTATTAACTTTATTGTTAGCTAAAATTAATAATTTATTTATTTCATATTTGTCATAGTATATTTTATTTCTACTCTGGGCCTTTCGTGATAACAGCTTTGCTACTTCTCTTACAGCTCCTTTTGTAAGGTACTTCAAATTATTTTCACTACACATTTTATTTATCTCAAATACCAAAGATTGCTTTAAATCATTGTCTATATTCTGCACTGGGTTACATGCCGCTTTTATTGTAAAGAGTTTTCTGAAGTCTTCATCATAATTATAAAGCAAATCATAAGTCTCATAGTCCCCAATAAGAATTATTTTTTCTTTAATTGGTATAGGTTCTGGTTTTAAATTATTTAAGGAAACGAGTTCATAAAAATTTTTGTTATAAGCAAGATCTACCTCCCCTGTTAATAATGCCTTTTTCAAATAATAGTAAGCAGAAGGATTAGTTAGTAAATCCTTTATTCTAATTACCAAGCACCCTTCATTTGCTTTTAACATACTACCACCTTTTATAAATTCTATATCCGTAGAATAAACCCCATTGTGATTTTCATATTCTATAGTTCCAAGTACGTTTGCTAAATTTGGATCTTGTGCAAATATAACTGGTGGAATTTGATTTTTACTATTATCTACAATCACGTTTATAGCATGTCTAAATATAATCTCATTTATTTTTTCCTCATCTTCATCATAGTTTAAAGAATAAATATCTATAAGTTTTTTCTCAATATCTTTGCATACTATATCAAAATAATTTTGTACAGCTTCATCTTCCATGAACATATTTTTATGTTGCTGCTTTAAATCATTCATTTCGGTTTTATAGTATGCTCCCATTATTTTCTTTATATCCTCTAAATCCTTCTCTTCAATTAATTTTAATTCCTCTAATATTTCCTTAGCCTTTTCTTTTAACATGCTTGCTGTTTTTAAAATATTTTCTTTTTTCTCTTTATCCAATGTATCATATTCGTTTTCAGACATTTCTTTCCCGCTACTTAAAGGAATGAATGTAAATCCATTATTAGTAGACTTTATATCGAAACCATTCACTTTTGCTGAATCTATTAGTTTAGCAATTAATTCATTTCTTTTCTTTTGAATGTTCTCTTGAATCTTTTCCGTTTCTTTGTTTGTAGAATTGTTGTAGAACTGAAATGTGCACTCCAAATATTCGTTCTGCAATTCTCCAAGTGCCTCTTTCAGCTTATTCCCACCTCCATTACTTACAAAAATGGGTTTAGGAGATTTTTCATCTTCATATAACACATAGCAAATATCTTTTGGTTTGCTCTTGTTTTCAAAAATTTTATTTACATATTTCATAATATCTTTAAGGCTCTCTTTTGAAAAATCGTCTATTAAATAAATATTAAAACCTTCTTTATCTATACTTAAAGCAGTTTTAATATTTTCTATTACATCTAAATACTGGGGCAATGTATCTAACTGTTCCCGCGATTTCATATCTTCAATATCAAAATCATATATAATATTCTCTGGAGTTAATTCCCTATTCATATTCCTCCTCCTTTCAATCCTTTATTATATTAATATTCTTAAATCATTAATTTAGGAACAAATATTATCATTGTGAATTAATAATATTTTGTAAATTTATATGTTTATATATTTTTTTCTCATACCATTTTAATGAGAAATAATTAAAATAGACTTTTATTATTGCTTGAGTTAAATTCCAACATAAGATATACTTAGTTTATTGAATTTTTATATTTATTATAATTTAATTGTGAAGGAGAATACTGATGGGATTTAAAGAAAAAATGACTAAAAGTTATACAGACTCTTATTTAAAAAGATATGGTGATAGACTTACTCAAGCACAAGGTAGAGTTCTATCCGTCAAAGTAGAAGAAAAAAGTTATCTAAAAATATTTTATACATTACTTGTAACTATCTTAGTAAAGGCCGAAGGAAGTAAATCTATTTCTAAGTGCATATTTAAAAAAAGACGTTGGTTCAAAAAAGTCAAATTTATTTCTGTGCTTCAAGGTCATTCTGTTATAATTCAAGGAATGAAGGGTAAAAAAGGAAAAGAACACAGCGATCATATTGCAATTATAAACATTAGAAATGTGACTACAAAGAAAGACTTGGTTCCAATGCAAGGCGGTACTCCAAAGGTTCAAAGAGTAAGAGCAGATAAACGTTTTAAGTAAAAAAGTATATATTACTACTAATGCCTTCACCTAGCTAAGAACTACTAATTTTGTTTTTAATTAATTTGCTAAAAAATATAAACTCGCTGTCGCTCAAACATATATTTTTTTAACGCACCTTAATTAAAAACAAAATAAGAAGTTCTAAAGCTCGCTTCAATGCATTATACGTAATATATACTTTTTTTTGCGCATAAAAACATTTTTTTAATAATTAGAGGTAATAAAATAAATAACAAGTCAAAGATGCAACGTATATTCGCATACTGACTTGTTATTTACTTGAATGTCCCTTAATGCTTATGCACTAGATATAAGTACAATGAGTTTATGAATGAGATAATGCCTGAGAAAAATAATATAATTAACCATTGACCTAAGTTAAGTGGTATTGTATGAAACACCTTCTGTAAAAATGGTACATACACTATGCCAATTAGCATAATTACGGATATACCTACAGCTCCTATTAAATACATATTTGTAAATGGATTAATTTCAAACAAAGAATGCTTTTCTGATCTACATTCAAACACATGTATTAGTTGAGATAACACAAGAGTTCCAAGGGCCAAAGTTCTACATGCCTCAATACTCATGCCATAATATTTACCAGCAATAAATGACAATATTGTGAGTACTCCAATAAGGCAACCACGAATTATAATCTTTTCTGTAAGTCCTCTTGAAAATACACTCTCATTTTTTCCTCTAGGCTTTTCAAACATAATATCAGGATCAGCAGGATCAACTCCCAAAGCAATAGCAGGAAGTCCATCTGTAACTAAGTTTACAAATAAAATTTGTATTGGGAGTAGCGGATTTTCTAAATAAAATAAGGAAGCCAAAAACATGGTAAGTACTTCTCCTAAATTACAAGATAATAAATATCTGATAAATTTCCTTATATTATTATATATTACACGGCCCTCTTCAACTGCTGCAACTATAGTTGCAAAATTATCATCCAAAAGAATCATAGATGCCGCCTCTTTAGTTACATCTGTTCCAGATATCCCCATAGCTATCCCAATATCGGCTTCTTTTATGGCTGGAGCATCATTAACACCATCTCCAGTCATTGCAACAATATGATTTTTGTTCTTAAAAGCTTTTACAATCCTTAGCTTATGTTTTGGGCTTACTCTCGCAAATATTCTAAAATTATCTATATTTTTTTCTAATTCCTTATCATTTAATTTGTCCAATTCATCTCCAGTTATAACTTCACTAGGATCTTTACAGATATCTAAATCCTTCCCAATAGCAAAAGCTGTATTTTTGTGGTCTCCTGTTATCATTACAGGCCTTATACCTGCAATCTTACATTTTAAAACCGCATCCTTTACTTCAGGCCGCGGAGGATCAATTATACCTGCAACACCTATAAAAATTAAATTAGTTTCCAAATTATCATTTCTCGTAATGCCAGATACCTTATATGCACAAGCAATACATCTTAAAGCCTTATTGGACATAGACTCTACAGCTCTTATTAGTGCATTTTTATAACTAGGGAGCATAGGCTGCACCAATCCCTCCACCAATATATAATTACAGTTTTCTATAACTCGTTCTGGAGCTCCCTTTACATAGCAAACCTCGCGCTCATCTTCTTTAACAATTACGGACATAATTTTCCTTGTTGAATTAAAAGATATTTCATACACCCGTCTAGATTTATTCAAAAATTCTTGTAATTCCTTAGTATTTTTAAAAAAGCCTTTAATTAATGCAGTTTCTGTAGGATCGCCAAATAAGCATTTTTCTATATTTTTTACATTGAAATCGTAATTACAATCGTTACAGTATGTAAAAGCTTTTTTCATAACCAAATTTAATGGAATTTTGTCTTTATCAACATCATAACCATGTCCATCAAAATATAATGCTTTTACTGTCATATTATTTTCAGTTAAAGTTCCTGTTTTATCTGTGCATATTACAGAAGTACAACCTAAAGTTTCAACGGCTGGTAATTTTCTAACTAAAGCCTTTCTTTTAAGCATTCTAGATACTCCAAGGGCCAAAGCAACTGTAACGATAGCAGTTAGTCCTTCTGGTATTGCTGCTACTGCTAAACTTACCCCAAGTAAAAACATTGTATACTTGTCTTGTCCACGCCAAATACCCATAAGCGTTACCACTGCGCAAATTATTATACAAAGTGCAACTAATATTTTCCCGAGATGCGCCAATTTTTCTTTAAGTGGTGACCTCTCATTTTCAATACTCTCAAGCATATTTGCTATTTTTCCCATTTCCGTACTCATACCAGTGGCTGCAACCATAGCTTTAGCTTTTCCTGTAAGAATTATTGTTCCCATATAAATGTTATTATCCTCAGAATTTACACTTTTGTGTACTCCAGCTGATTCTCCAGTAAGTAAAGATTCATCTAGCATTGTATTATTGTCCTGCGTCAAAATACAATCCGCCGGAACTCTATCTCCACTTTCTAAAATCACTAAATCACCTGGCACTAGATATATCGAATTTATTACCAATATGCTCCCATTTCTAAGCACTTTAGCAGTTGGTGAAGCTAGCTTGCTAAGTGCCTCCAGGGACCGCTCAGTTCTGTACTCTTGAATAAACCCTAATATTCCATTCATTACAACTATAATAAATATAGTTATTGCATCCGCTTTCTCACCCATAAGTCCCGAAAGCACTGTTGCTACAATTAATATCCAAGTAATAAAATCATTGAATTGTGAGAAGAATATTTTAAGTGCAGATATCTTTTTTTTATTTTCTAATTTGTTAAACCCATATTTCTTTAACCTGTTTTCAGCTTCTTCTTCGGTAAGCCCCCTGAGTGCGGTCTTACTAACAGTTGAACTACCTCTTGGCTTATTTTTATCCAATGCATTATTGTTTGAAACTTGTTCATTAATCACTTACTTTCCCCCCTATATTTCTCCAAGATAAGTAACAATCTCTTAAGTTACTATCTTTTTTCAAACGCCTAAGTTACTATATTTTTCATTCTCTAATACTATATGTGCTTGTTTACTTACATATGAAAAGAATATAGTGTATTATTTAAGTTAGGGTAGCTGAAAGAAAATAACGCTGGTTTTTTCTTTACAATATGGAAATTTAATTATAAAATAGTACTAACAATAATTGCTAATGAAAATGACAAGGTAAATGACAAGGGTAAATGACAATTGATAATTGTTATCTGCCCCAGTCAACAAGGAGGACATAATGAAAAACATTATTTATATTACTGGCCATAGAAATCCAGATACTGATTCTATTTGCTCTGCTATTGCCTATGCAGAGTTTAAAAATAAAACAGGAAAAATTCCTGCAGTTCCTATAAGACTCGGTGAAATTAATCGTGAAACGCAATTTATTCTTAATTACTTTAATGTAGAAGAGCCTGAACTTGTAAATACAGTTAAAACACAGATTTCTGATTTAGACATTGATATTGTGGCTCCTATTTCGCCAGATATTTCTCTAAAAATGGCCTGGTCAATTATGAAAAAAAATAATATTAAAACTCTGCCAGTTATAGACGAAAATGAGAGGCTAGCAGGTGTAGCTTCAATTTCAAACCTTGCCGCAAGCTATTTAGATATTTGGGACAATTCTCTTCTTGCCAAAAGCAATACAACTCTTGAGAATATCTTAGATACTCTATCAGCTAAATGCGTGTATAAACCAACATGTAATTTTAGAATAACTGGAAAAATTATTGTAGCTGCAATGCATCCAGAAAGCACAAAATCTGTGATTGAGGCTGGGGATGTTGCCATATGTGGAGACAGAGATGACACACAGTGTTTAATAATTAATTCTAAAGCTTCTCTTTTAGTAATTACAGGAAACCATACTCCAACAGATGAAGTTATTAAACTTGCAAAAGCTAGTGACTGTACTATTATACTAACCCCTTTTGATACTTTTACAGCTTCTAGATTAATAACTCAAAGTATCCCTATCGATTATGTTATGACCAAAAAAAATCTTGTAAACTTTAATACAGACGATTTTATTGACGACATAAAATATATTATGATTGAGACTAGATACAGAAGCTACCCGGTTATTGATGAAAATAATAAAGTTGTTGGAAGTATATCTAGATTTCATTTAATATCTGAAAACAGAAAAAAAATCATACTTGTAGATCATAATGAAAAGACTCAATCTGTAGCAGGCCTTGAAGATGCTGAAATATTAGAAATTATAGATCATCATAGAATTGCCGATGTTCAAACTGGCCTACCTATATATTTCAGAAATGAACCCGTAGGCAGTACTTCAACGATTGTAGCATCAATCTTCTTTGAAAATGGAATTAGACCATCAAGAAATGCTGCTGGTATTCTATGTGCTGCAATTATTTCTGATACATTGCTACTAAAATCTCCTACCGCTACTTTAGTAGATGAACTAATATTGAAAAGACTCGCTCAAATTGCTAATTTAAATGTGGAGGAGTTTGCCAAAGAAATGTTTAAAGCTGGTACGTCCCTTGAGGGTAAAACAGCTCAAGAAATTTTCTATCAAGACTTTAAGACCTTTTCTCTTAATACTTTTAAAATAGGAGTATCCCAAGTCGGTACAATGTATATTGAAGGCTTCGATCCACTAAAAGAAGACATGATAAATTTAATGAATAAAAAAGCAAAGGATAGTGGCTTTGACCTCATTTTACTAATGCTAACTGACATATTAAATGGCGGTTCAGTATTAATCGCAGCAGGTGAACACAAAGATATTGTATCAAAGGCCTTTAATGTTACTCTAACTAATAACGGCGTATATATACCTGGTATAGTTTCAAGAAAAAAACAAGTTATACCACCTATTACAGCTGCCCTAAGTAAATTAAAATAAAAATAAAGCAAAGCATTTATTATAAATAATAAATGCTTTGCTTTTTATTTTTATTTACTTTTATTTATTTTTATTTATCTTGATATTCCCGTTAATTGTAAAACTACAAACCCAGTAAAAAGTATAAAACATATAGAATAACTTATACCTAAATAATCCTTAATGCATGCATCATCAATCTTGCCACTATAGTCTCCATAACTTTTTAGGTAATGCATATTATTACCGTTATAATGGAAATAAAAATTAACTGATTCTATATAAGCAGCTAAAATATCGACGTTTAGAAGAGGTATTCTCATAAAATTATTAATGTAATCCCCTTTAAATTTTATATTTAACTTTTGGTTTCTTAAAACATAAATTACATATAAAAATGCTTGCCCTATAAATGATGGAATTATGGTAGCAAAAGACACCAACATACCTATTATGTTCAAATTTTCATCCCTGCTTAAATTATACAGTAGCGTAAATACAATAGCCATTGCATTTCCTAGTATTAAAATATAGAATAGTGGTGCAATAAATCCACATATAAGTGCTTTAGATATAGTGGATATTGTGTCGTAAAAATGCATTTTTTCAGAGTGATTTAAATTTTTCCGCTCTGTATTACTTATATCTACTATTATAAAAGCGGTGATGGCATTGTATACTTCATTGCCTTCTATAAAAAAAATGTTTGCCATAAGAGTAAGCCCTGTATATATAGCAATTACAACGCAAAAATAAAAAAATTGAACAACATATACATTTTTAATTATTCTCGTAAACTTTATATTAACAAAATTAAATAACCCTTGCCTGTCTAGTTTCCACAATAATATACTAAGTAAACATCCACTTACATATCCTATCCCCATTTTTATCACTCCTATATCATATTGTTATGTACTTTATTAATAATATATGAGAAGTTTCTTTAAATTAAAACTATTTTCTGAAGATGCTTAAATAATATATTTATTTGCTTAAGTTATTAGCCATTTGCCACATTTCATCAGCAGTTTTTAAAGTAGCAGAACTAAGCTGAAAAGCTCTTTGAGTCATAAGCATTTCCGCCATTTCTGTTGCAATATCAACATTTGATAGCTCTAAAAATCCCTGCCTAACAGAATAATCAGTACTGTCTGCTACACTTGCACCAGGCTTTGTCATAAATAAACCGTCACCTACAGCAATCAGTGAATTATCACCTATAACATTTGAAACTTTTACTTTTCCTAGTGGTGAATCTCCATTGCTACCTTTTATAGTTACAATACCTTTTGAATCTATATTAAAATTATTTTTATCAAACTCAAATGGTCCTCCCACTTTATTAATATTATTACCCTGTCCATCGATTATACTTAATCTATTTCCCTTTTGGTCAACTATAGTGCCATTTGCATCTGTAGTAAAATTACCTGATCTTGTATACGCCTTGCTATTATCAGGTTGAACCACTTTAAAATATCCTGTACCATCTATAGCTAAATCTGTTGAAGCATCTGTAGCTATCAGATCACCTTGCATATTATCTCTTGTCAATTCTCCTAATCTAACACCAGTACCATTTTGTAGTATTGTTTTACCATTTACATCCGCCGATACTGGATATCCTTTTCTATCCATTGACTCGTAAACAAGGTCTTTAAAATTTGCATTTATTTTTTTATACCCGTTGGTATTTACATTAGCAAGATTATTTGATATAATATCCAATCTTTCCTGCTGGGCTATCATAGAACTTTGACTATTCCATAAAAGTCTTAACATAAACGCTTAACCTCCCTTATTTATTATATTACCTTACTGTACCTACTTCATTAACAGCTTTTCCGAGTGTTTCATCCATAGCTTGTATAACCTTTTGGTTACTTTCAAAATTCCTCATAATCGTCATCATATTTATCATTTCACTTGCAGTATTAACATTAGATTGTTCTAGTGCGTTTTGCCTTACTGTAATATTCGCAGTTTCGATAGGATTTGCACCCTCAAACAAATTATCACCAATTTTTTTAAGGCTCTTATAATCTTGAAAGTCTACGGTATTAAATTCATATAAACTTTGACCATTGATAGTTATATTTCCGGATTTATCAACTTGAAGTTTTCCATCAGAAACATTTATGGGTTCAATCTGACTCGTTGATTTACTTTTACCTAACACTTTGTCTCCACTATCTGTAACTAAATACCCTTGTCCATCGACATGAAAATTACCACCTCTGGTATAATAATTTTTATTATCAATACCATTATCCCTTTGCACTGTAAAAAAACCCTTTCCTTCAATTGCAAAATCAGTTTGTTTTTCCGTAGTTTGAATAAGCCCTTGAGTAAAGTAAGTGTTTAAATCATCAATTTTACTTCCCATACTAAGGGAACCAATAGTATTCCTAGTATTTTGACCATTTACGATTTTATCGTAATTTTGTATTAGAACATCATCAAACTTTTTAATAGAAAGATTTTCACTTTTAAAACCAATTGTACTCGCATTTGCTAAATTATTAGTTACTATACTTTGTTTAGCTTCCCCAGTTATGAGTCCTGAGACTGCTGTATAAAGACCTCTAATCATTTTATCACTTCCTTCTTCGTAATAATTGGCATCTCATCCGGGTAATACATACCATATCCTCTAGCTTTTATTTCAATCTTACCTTTACTCATTTCATAATTTATCTTAACACCACTGAGTAAAATAGAAGACATAATCATGCCTATCCCTATTCCTATAAGAAGTTTTCTATCACTTAGAAAGTCTATTAACTTCTTTATCTTATATATAAATCCTTTATTAATAGTACTTCCCCCTTACCTAAATGCAATATTTCTGATACTTCTGTCGTGGATAGACCCTCACTAAATAATCTTTTTATTTCCTCAACCTTTTCAGTATTACTATTACTCGTACTAGTACGAGTAATAGGTTCATCTATAATAATTTTATTATTACTTCCTTCATAAATTTTCTCATTATCGTTTTTATAGTTAACATCTTTTGAATATGCATTACTAAGTTGTTGCTCTTCATTTTTATTTAATCTATTGCTTTTTTCAATAATTTCTTTCATATTCATTATTTCACTTTGAAGTTCTAAAATACTTTCAGAACATTCTCTTCTAATTTCCCCCAGTCTAATGTCATAATCATGAGTATTTTCTATAGCATTTCCTAGTACCCCCTTAAAGGAACTATTCTGCTTTTTAATAGATATGACATTTAAAATTACAAGAATTAATCCAATAAAAATTAATAAACCTGGCATATAATTCACTCCATATTCAATGATTTTATACTAATTCATAATTTAGTTTTGCTAGAGCTTTTCTTAAATTTATAAGTGCTCTGCTATGAAGTTGACAAACTCTTGATTCAGATACGCTCAAAATATTTCCTATTTCTTTTAATGTAAGGCCTTCATAATAATACAGCGTTAAAACCATTTTATCTTTTTCCTTTAAGTTATCTAGACCTAGGACTAAATATTCGATTTGCTCTTTTTCTTCTAGCGTCTTTTCTGGGCTTGGGCTCTTGTCATCTTTTATCGTTCCACTAAGAGGCATGTCATCATCGTCAGAAAATATCAGATCCTCAAGAGACACTACTGATATATAATTTATATTATTCTCAATTTCAGATACCTCATTAAAAGTAATGCCGAGTTCGCTTGCGATTTCATGATTAGTTGGTTCCCTATAGAGACGTTTCTGTAGCCGCTCAATAGCTTCATTGTATCTACTTAGTTTATCCATGGCACCTTTAGAAATAGGGCTGTTCCGCCTAAGTTCATCAATCATAGCACCTTTTATTCTTATTGATGCATAACTTGAAAACTTCATGCCTTTAGTGGCATCGTATTTTCCAAGTGCATCCATAAGTCCGAGCATTCCATAACTAATTAAATCTTCATATTCAACATATTTAGTTTTTCCAATTATTACTCTAGAAGCAATATATTTAACTAAAGGTATATGTTTTTTCACAATTTGCTCACGTAAATCAACTTCTTTAGTTATGGACATATGACGCCTCCCTAAATTTTTTTCATCTGTTCTCTCATAAGCTGAAAGATATATTTAATAATTCGTTCGCGAGTTATATTATCTAAGAATTCAAAGCTTAATCCGCAAATATTTCTACCTTCATCATCTTTTACAATTCTCATCGCTTGTCCTACAATGAGTATATTTTCACTATTAACAGTTAAGGATACCAAAAGATAATCATTAAGCTTTATTTCTTCTGACACTTTAACCCTCATGCCACCACCACTTAAATCCACTAGTATTGCCTGTAAATATTCACTACTTGCCACTGTGCTAGGCTTAGTTTTCGGCTGATTTTTAATGTTTTTATATTTAACGGTGCTTATTAGTGGTATTCTTACATATTTTCTTCTCTGAATTTTTTTAACTTCCTTGGGTTTTGATATAAGCAAAATGGGTATATTTTCAAATTTACGTCCTATAACTGAAGATTGAAATTTATAAAAATTTTCTTCTTCACAATAAATGACATCTATTACAGTTCCCTTTGACAATGGAATATACGCGCCTCCACTTGTAGGAATACTAATTGCTATATATTCTGCTGTTACATCCTGTATATTGCTATTAAAATATTTTTCATCAACTAATATTTCCAATTTCTTATTTAATTTAAATTCAACTATAGTCATTATCCCAACCCCTTATGAAAAAATACTAAAGATTTTTTTAAATAAACCCTCTATTCCTATACCACTTGACGTGTCTACTATTCCTTCAATTTTAATTGCGATTGAATTTATATCCTTTGCCGCTTCAGAATTCGGATAGCTTACAATTACAGGTTGTTGCGCTCTTACTGCATAAGCTAATTTCTTATCTTCACCAATCTTACCTAAATACTCTAATTTCATATCAAGGAACCTAGTAACAGCATTATTAAATTTATTAAAGGTAATATTAGCTTCATTATTGTCTAAAGATCTATTTACAATAACTTTAGCAGATTTTTTAATATTAAAATGTTTAACAGCCTTAAGCAAGCTATATGCATCTGTTAGTGAAGTAGGTTCTGGCGTTGTTACTATTACTAAATCTTCACAGCAAGCAATAAATCCCAAAACACTTTTATTTACACCCGCCCCTGTATCCATTATTATGTAATCAAGTCCGGTTAACGCTGCAAGCTTATTTAAAAACATATTTCTTTGAGATTCAGTCAAATCCTCAACTTTTGTGAGGGCTGAACCACCTGGAAGAAGTTTCACCCCAAAAGGCCCAGTTAAAACAACATCTTCAATTTCTTTGCCTTTACTTATAACATCGAATACGTTATATCTAGAAGTACATCCCATTATAATATCATCATTTCCCATACCTATATCTGCATCAAAAATCATAACTTTCTTACCCATTTTTTGAAGTGCTATAGATAAATTTACTACTATATTACTTTTCCCGACTCCCCCCTTACCAGATGTAACAGTTATAATTCTTGGCTTACTAGGAATCTCCTTATCCCCATTTTTCACTGCCATTTGTCTAAGTCTTTGCGCTTGGTCTAGCATATTGTATCCTCTCCTAATATAAGACTAACAAGTTCTTCCTCAGATAACTCTTTAAGATCATCAGGTACATTTTGACCAGTCGCCACAAAGCTGAGCGGTATTTGGGATGTCTCTAATATATTTAGTATGGACCCATAAGTGGAAGTTTCATCTAATTTAGTTACTATTATACTATTATAATTCAAAATTTGATATCCTTCAATAATATATTTAATATCTTTGTTTTTTGTTGTAGAACTTAGCACTAAATGAATATTTTTTGTATCAGCCTTTTCTACAAATGTCCGTAGTTCGGAGATTTGCATTCTATTTTTACTACTTCTTCCTGTGGTATCAATTAATACTACCTCACATTCATTCATGCACTGTATTGCCTTTTCCATATCATTCATGTTGTATACTACTTTAAAAGGTATATTCATAATGTCAGCATAAGTTTTAAGCTGCTCTACTGCACCAATTCTATATGTATCTACAGTAATTAATCCTACTTTTTTCTTGTCAATTAGAGCTAGCCTTCCTGCGAGTTTTGCAATAGTAGTAGTTTTTCCTACACCGGTTGGACCAACTAGCACTATTCTGCCTTCTAGCTTTGGCGTGGTAACATGAATCATTTCTTTTAATACTAGTTTCAACTTGTCATATTCAGTAAAAGAAGTCTCATTAGATTGTATTTCAATATTTTTAATTTTCATGATTACGTTTTCAATAATTTCACTATCAACATCATTCTCTTCTAATATTTTTTCTATATCACTTTTATGATTATCAGAAATCGTATTAACACCGGTTAATTCTCTAATCATAGTTTTCATTTGCATCATTTCACTCATTAAGTCCTTTGAGTAATTATCACTCCCAGCTTCCTTATTTTCCACATTATTTCCTGAAGAATGCGCTACAGCATGTCCTGAAAATTTATGCAATATGTTATTTTGTTCCTCAGTTTCTTTATGGTTATCTTTAATTACATTTTCTTGTTCCACAACTTTCTTAATTGCTTTTATACTATTTACTACATTACTATTTGCTTCATTTTGTTCCTGCTCATTTATTTGATTTTCAATTGCTACAGTTACTTCAAGTATCTTATGCGAAAACAATCCTTTTATTCCTGGTTTTCTGATTTTCCTTTGACTTATAATTACAGCGTCTGAACCTAGTTCATATCTTATTCTTGTCATGGCTTCGTTCATACTATTAACTACATATCGTTTTATAATCATTGTAGAGTCACAACTCCTTCAGTTTTAATCTCAACTTCATTTGGTATCTCATTAAGTGAAAGCACGAAAATGCTAGGAAATACCATTTCAATTAATCGCCTAAAGGCCGGCCTTATCTTTGGGGATACTAGTATAACTGGTTGGTTATTATGAAAGTAAATTGTGTTAATATTAGTCTTAATAGAATTTAATATTTTACCCGTAGTATCTGGGTCTACTGCTGGAAAAGAACCTTGTATTGATTTTTGGATGTTGCTTGAAACAATATTCTCAACCTCAGGCGCAAGAGTCATGATTGTTATACTTCCATTGTCATCAACTAGTCCATTACAAATACTTCTTCCAAGGGAAAAACGCACATACTCTGTTAAAACTTCTATATCCTTAGTTATTCTAGAATTATCTGCTAAAGACTCGAGAATAGTCACCATATCCTTTATAGCTACTTTTTCTTTAAGGAGACTTTGAAGAACCTTTTGTATTTCACCAATAGTCATAAGATCTGGTATTAATTCCTCAACTACAGTATTATATTTTTCTTTTACTGAATCAATTAGCAGCTTTGTTTCCTGTCTACCTAGAAGTTCGAAGGCATGGTTCTTAATAGTTTCTGTCAAATGAGTTACCATTACAGTAGTTGGGTCTACCACCGTGAGTCCCTTGATTTCAGCATCTTCTCTTTGATCATTATTTATCCATACTGCAGGAAGTCCAAAGGTTGGTTCAATAGTGTTTATGCCTTGTATATTGATCTCTTCCGAACTTGGGTCAATGCATAGTAACATGCTTGGCATTAAATCCCCTTTAATTATGACAGTTCCGCGAATTTTAACTACGTATTCATTTGTTTTAAGTTGCAAATTATCTTTAATTCTTATTGGCTGAACAACAATTCCCATCTCTAGTGCACACTGCCTTCTTACTGAGGCAATTCTTTGTAATAAATCTCCGCCTGTAGCTTCGTCTGCAAGTGGTATTAATCCATATCCTATTTCTATTTCCATAGGTTCCACAGAAATGAGATTCATTACATCTTCAGGTTCTCTATTTTCTGTTTCAAAATTTTCTTGCTGATCATTTTCTATTTTCATAATCTTTTGATCTTTTTCGTCTTTACTTAAAAAATATGCACTGGTTGCAGTAGCAATTGACAGTAAAATAAAAACGAAATGTGGCATGCCTGGAATTGCAGCCAAAACTAATAATACTACAGATGCTAAGGCAATAACCTTTGGAAATGCAGTAAGTTGCGCAGTTACTTGACTTCCAAGATTTTTATTACTACCAGATCTAGTAACTAGAATACCCGAAGCAGTTGATATTAAAAGCGCCGGGATCTGGCCTACAAGACCATCTCCTACAGTAAGGCGTACATACGTAGTTGCTGCTTCTCCAATCGGCATTCCAAGCATTACTACTCCTATAATTATCCCACCAAAAATATTAATTATGGTAACAATAATGCCCGCTATTGCATCCCCTTTTACGAATTTGGAAGCTCCATCCATAGCTCCATAAAAACTAGCTTCGTCTTGTAGCTTTGTTCTTCTCTCTCTTGCCTGTTCTTCAGTTATAGCACCTGCATTCAAATCAGCATCAATACTCATCTGTTTACCCGGCATAGCATCTAGCGTAAATCTAGCAGACACTTCTGATACTCTACCAGCACCGGCTGTAATAACTATAAACTGTATAATGATGATTATTAAGAAAATAATTATACCAACTACATAATTACCTCCGACAACAAATTCTCCAAAGGCCTCAATTATATCACCAGCATAAGCTTCTGTAAGTATTAGCCTAGTGGATGAAATGTTTAACCCTAATCTTAAAAGTGTTGTAATAAGTAATAGTGTTGGGAAAACTGAAAATTGCAAAACTTCGGTTGTGAACATTGTTAATAGTAAAATTACAACTGCAAGGGTAATGTTAAGTGCAATTATTACATCAAGAAGCTTTGGTGGCAATGGAATAATTATCATTAAAATTATTCCTATTACGCCAAAGGCAACTAAAACATCTAGATTATCTTTTATTCTAAATTTTGCTTTTTCAGCCACAAATATCATCCTTTACTATTTTTTCTTTAGCTTGTATACCAATGCTAATATTTCTGCCACGGCTTGATACATATCAGCCGGAATTTCTGAGCCTACATCTAATTCCTTATATATTAGCCTCGCTAGTGGTTTATTTTCAATAATTGGAATACCACTTGAGCTTGCAATCTCTTTTATTTTTATAGCCACATTATCTGCCCCAATAGCTACAACTACTGGTGCCGCCTCCTCCCCTTGCTCATATTTAATAGCAATAGCTAAATGAGTTGGGTTTGTAATGACCACCGTAGCATCAGGTACTTCTTGCATCATTCTACTAGATGCCATTTCTCTTTGCTTTTGCCTAATTTTCGATTTAATCTGTGGATCTCCTTCTTGTTGCTTATATTCTTCTTTAATTTCCTGTACACTCATTTTTAATTCTTTGTTATGTTTATATTTCTGATATGCGAAATCAATTATAGATATTATCAGCATAATTATGGCTATTTTAAAAAATATACCTATTACTAATTTCCCAAAAACAATTAAAATTGATTCTATTTTTAAGCTTCCATAATTCATTATTTGTAAATAATTGTTTTTTACAAAATCATAAGCAACAAATGCTATAGTTGTTACTATAGCCAAATTCCTAAGTAGATCCACTAGTGACCTTGTAGAAAATATCTTTTTAAATCCACTTATGGGACTAAGTTTTTTAAAATCAGGTTTTAGTGGTTCATTTGTAAATATAAAACCAGATTGAATTAAACTTGCAACTATACCCATTATCATAATAGGCACCATTATTGGAAAAATCACAAGTCCTATTCTCATAAGTGAAAGGAGAAGCACATTTCTAAAAGTATACTCATTAACACTCAATATTAAATAATTGCTTAAGAAAAGACTTACCGTTCTTTTTAAACTATCTAATACATACGAACCTAACATAATAAGCAAAAGTGTTACAGTTAGTAACGTAATAGTTGAAGATAATTCCTTCGACTTAGCTACTTGGCCCTTTTTCTTTGAATCACTTTTCTTTTTAGGAGTAGCATCTTCAGTTTTTTCTCCGCTATCCGCTGAAATAATAATAAGCATTGGTATTACTCTATAAAAAGCTTTTATTACATCTGGCATAGTGTAAAAAGAATTTACTATTAATTTTACAAGAGCTGGCAAGACTAAAACAAAGCAACTGAGTCCTACGAGCATTTTTATTGGCATACCTAAAATCATAACATTTAATTGGGGGACTGTTCTTGATACGAGCCCCATACTTAAATCTGTTATAATAATTATCAAAATAATTGGTATTGCTATTTTTAAACCAAGAGTGAAAAACTCTATAAATATCTTTACCATCATCATAGCTGTTCCCTCAGCAAGTATAAACTTCCCTATATCAACCACATTAAAAGAATCAATAATAGCTCTTATTAGCATATGGTGACCATCTACAACGAAAAACATTACAATACTTACCCTGTACAGTAACGTTCCAAGCAAAGTAACATTCTCATTAGATACAGGATCAAATATGCTCATCATAGAAAATCCAACTTGGAAATCCATAAGCTGTCCCGCCATTTGTGCTGAAAAAAAGCAAAACTTTGTTATGAAACCAAGGGTTAATCCAGTTATAACCTCTGCTACGCAAAACATTATAAGGGCAGTATTATTATCAATTAATTTCACATTTCCATAATTAACACCCGGTAATATCAAAAAAGTGAAAATAACACAAAATCCAACTTTAACCAATGCGGGAGTGGACTTCGGAAAGAAAATTGGTATAGCCATAAAGAATGCTGATATTCGTAGGAGCACCATTATATATCCTAAATAATAAGCTGTATCAATCAATATAACTCCACCTAACCTCCCATAGTAGCAATAAGTTCAAACATTCTAGTCGTAAAATCAATCATTATGTGAAGCATCCAACTACCCATTAATAAACCCATTAGCGCGGCCGCTAAAAGCTTTGGCACAAATGTTAATGTTTGCTCTTGGATTTGAGTAGTAGCTTGAAATATACTTATTAATAACCCTACTACAGTAGCTGTAAGTAGAATGGGCGCTGCTACCATTATTGCAGTTTGAATAGCCTCTTTTACTACGGTTAACACAATACTCTCTGTCATTTAATTCACCTCAACTAAAACTCATGATTAATGATTTTACAAGTAAGTTCCACCCATCAACCATAATAAATAGTAATAATTTAAATGGAAGTGAAATCATGACTGGTGGTAACATCATCATACCCATAGCCATAAGGATACTACCTGTAACAATATCTATTATAATAAAAGGTAAAAATAGCAAAAATCCCATTTCAAAAGCTCGTCTTAGTTCACTTATTATAAACGATGGCACCACTGCATATAGGGGGACTTCATCATAAGTAAGTTTAGGCTTTCCATTTGTCAGTATTTCCTTGCCGTTTGCATCAACTTGATTTTTCACTGTATCTTCTAAATTCCCAACTTCTAAAAAAAGTTTTAAATCCTTTGCTCTAGTCTGTTTTAACATAAAATCCCTCATGGGCTTTGAACCTTTATCAATGGCAACCTTTTGTGTTATTGTATTATTCATATATGGAGTTAAAGCTTCACTATTTACTTTTGTGAAGGTAGGTGCCATTGTAAAAAATGTTAAAAATAGCGCAAGTCCGATTATAACCTCTTTTGGTATTGCCTGTTGAACACCTATAGCACTTTTAAATAAGGATAATACTACAATTATTCTTACAAAACTCGTAGTCATAATAATAAATGAAGGCAATAAAGTAAGTACTGTAAGCATCATTAATAGCTTAATATTATCAACATACTCAGTTGGGGTATTTGCATTATCAACAGAAATATTAATTTTAGGTATTGGCAGTGAATTCGTTGCTGCTTGTACAACTTTTATATTAACAATGCTCAGTATTACCATTACCAAAGCAAAAATAAACAAGTTTTTATATTTTCTTTTCATCTTTTACATCCTTTTTCAAAATATGTTTTTTGAATAATTCCTTCATGTCTTTATATTGAGGTATCTCTTTATTATTTTCAATACTAATAATTTCTTCCTTTGGTAATTCAAATAAAATGTTAATTTCCTTTGAACTAGAAGATACAGCATATGCTTTTTCACCAATTTTCACGACTACAATACTATTTTCCTTAGATAGTGCAACTCTATCTATTATTTTCATATATCTACCATTTTGCAATTTTTGAAGTTTCTCACCACCATATTTTAAAGATAAATTTAATAAAATCAATATGAAAGGTAAAAATATTAAAATTTTAAAAATCAGTATCCAAAACTCTCCATCCATTATTTACCACCTACTGTACCAATATAGAATTAAAATATATATGGCTTATTTTCCCTTTTGTTAAAATTGGATTTACCTTAGCTATTAGTTCCTGCTTTATAACATCAATACCTGTATCACTGAAGTCAGTTGTTTTCTTTAACCTAAGAGTTGCAATGACTACATCCCTAATAATCGGCTTTTTAGTTTCAATTTCTGCCGTTAATTTTTTGTTTTCTTCATATCCAATAAAAATACCAGCCTTTAAATAGCGCCTTCCCTCGTCGTCTGTTAGATTTATTAAGAATTCATCTAAAGAATAAGTTACCTCAATAATTTCTGCGACTTTAGCTGTTTTAGTCGTGTCAGTGGACCCTTTGTTGCCAAGAAAATACATACCTGCAAAAGCTGCACCGCCAACTACAACTAATCCTAATAAAACTATAATGACTATTTTAGCTGTATTTCTTTTTTTAGGTTTATCGCTCATTTTTTAACGGCCTCCTTTGCATTTGCAACAATTAAAATATTTACTCTTCTATTTAAAGCTCTGTTTGCTTCGTTAGTATTGGGTATAATAGGTTGATATTCACCACAAGCAACAGATGTAAATCGCTTAGGACTAGTTTGACCCTTAATGTTTACAAAATATTCAAGTACATTCAATGCTCTAGCAGAAGATAATTGCCAATTATTTTTATATTCATAATTACTAATTGGCATATTGTCTGTATGCCCCTCTATTACAATATTATTTGGAAGTGTAGCTATTAGAGCATTTATTGTATCCAATACTGGTTTACTCTTATCTATAATTTCTGCTTTTCCACTTTGGAATAAAATGTTTGCCTTAAGTTGAATAATAACCCCCCTACTATCAGATTTTATGTCTACTGTAGCTTCAAGATTTTTCTTTTTTATGAAACTTTGAACCTTCTCGTATACATCTTCCATATCCTTACTAGGTATTGTAGTTGGCACAGGTTCCCCCACGAGTGGTACTTCTCCATTTTTTATATTGAAATCCAAAACGGTCTTTCCAGTTTCACCGGTGAGTACTGATTGAAGAGAAGATGCAATTTGTTCGAACTTAGCTGCATCAACTGTTGAGAAAGAGTATAATAAAACAAAAAATGTTAGAAGAAGTGTCATGATATCTGAAAATGTGGCAATCCATGCATCTGTTCTCATTTCTTCATTACCACTTTTTTTTCTAGACATTATCTGTCACCTCAGCTACTTTGGCTTGGTCTTCAATAAATTTGGCTCTGTCAAAAGGCGATAAATAAGATGTTAACTTTTCTTCAACAATTCTTGGATTTACTCCTGATTGAATTGCAAGTATTCCCTCAAGCATCATTTCCCTATTATTCACTTCTATGCTAGATTTATAATTTAAATTTTGTGACATTGGAATTAATATTAAGTTCGCAATTAATGCACCATAAAATGTAGTTATTAGTGCTTTTCCCATACCAGATGCGAGCGCTGAGGAGTCAGTTAAATTTGCAAGCATTTGAATAAGCCCAATAAGTGTTCCAAGCATACCAAAAGCTGGTGCATAAGCTGCCCAAGCTTTTAGAATATTAGCTCCATCAAGATGACGCCGCTCCATTTCCCCAATTTCCAGTTCCATAATTTCCTTTATTGTTTCAGGTTCCAACCCATCAACTACCATTTGAAGTCCTTTTTTTAAAAATTCATTAGTTAATAATGCCATTTCATCTTCTAGAGACAAAAGCCCTTCCCTTCTTGCTTTTTTAGATAGTGTTGTAAAGCTATTGATAATCTCTGTACTAGATGATGTACTTTCTTTAAAGGATTGTACAGTAACTTTAAATACTCTCCTCATTGCTGAAATGGGATAAGCTATAATCAGTGCACAAAATGATCCTCCTACTGTGATTGCAATTGAAGCAGGGTCAAAAAATATCTTTAAATTTGATCCACCCGCTGACATTCCCCATAAAATCAAAGCAAATCCGATTACAATTCCAATAGTGGTCAAACTATCATGTTTTTTCATTCCATTGCCTCCTATAACGCACCAGTAAATATCTTCCTTTTATACTTTATTATTTCTTGAATTACTACTTCTGTACTCTCAAGCACGATGTACTTTTTCCCGTTTATTAAAGTTATTAAGGTCTCTGGCATTGTTTCAATTTTTTCTATAACTTCGGCATTTAATATAAATTCTTCTTTATTTAGGCCTGTAAGTTTTATCATGGGGACCTCCTATGATATGTTATGTACTTTATATATTATGTACAATAATTTATATTCAAGTGAATTTGCTAAGTCTCAAATACTACATAGTATTTGAGACTTAAAAATTCACTTTAAAAGCTAAGACTATCTTTTTAGATTTATTATTTCCTGTAATATTTCATCTCCTGTGGTAATTGTCTTACCTGCAGCTTGGAAGGCTCTTTGTGCAATTATCATATCTGTAAACTGCTCTGCTAGGTCAACATTCGACATTTCAAGCATTCCTTGAAGCATGTCACCGTAGCCTGCGCTATTATCATCAGCAGTATCTGTTCCAACTACTGTCCTTACTACTGCAGTGCCAGAGTTAGAAGTATTCGTATATATATTCCCCCCCACTTTCGCGAGGCCCGCAGGATTCTTAAATGAAGCCATAGCGATTTGTCCAAGGATTGCCACTTTACCACCCTCTAAAACAGCTTTTATTACTCCATTTTTTTCGATTGAAAAAGTTTTAATTCTTATAGTAGTACCATCATCATCAGTAATTGTTTCAGGTATAGCAAGCGGTACTAGGTTGTCATCCGGAGTTAAATCTCCATCTGCAGCAATATACGATAGTATAGGTTCTCCCTCTGTGTCGCCATAACTTAAATTTCCAAAAGTATAACCTAGCACTCTTAATCCATCAGAATTTAATAAGTTACCTGCATCGTCTAAAGTTAAAGCACCATCTCTCGTGTAAAATAAATCCAATCCGCCAGTCTCATCTACTGTATTTTCTGTATCTACTAAAGTTACACCATCACTATTTGTCTCAGGTGTTGCACCTTTAGCAACCATTAAATATCCTTCTCCATCCATAGCAACATCTAGATTTCTAGATGTTGGCTGCATCATACCTTGACCTACCATAATGTCAATCCCTGCAACTTGCACTCCTAGTCCTACTTGCTTTGGATTAACTCCACCCTGATTTGTCCCTGGGGCTAAAGCCTCGGACATACTTTGACTTACCATATCTTGAAATCTAACTCTTGAACTTTTGAAAGCTGTAGTTCCAACGTTGGCTATGTTGTTTCCTATAACATCTAACTTAACCTGATTTGCCTTCATTCCACTTACTCCTGCATATAATGACCTTAACATAATATTACCCCCATTTTTTTAGTAATCACTTTGCTTCTGTCTTTCCACAAAGTTAAGCTCCCATAAAGGTCCAGCTTATATCATAACTACACTATCTATATTGGTTATTACACTTCCCCCGCTTTGATCCTTATCTATTGCGGTAATTACAGTCCTGTTTTTAATACTAGTAATCAGCGCCATGTCCTTATATAATATTAAGGATTGTTTCGCACCTTTACTGTCTGCCATATTTATTCCCTCATTAATCTTCTTCATATCAGCATCATCAAAATCAATGCTTCTACTATTAAGTCTTTGTGCTGCATGGGTTGATATGGTGAAACATTCTTCTTTTTTTATCTGCTTATCCAAAATTTTGTTGAAAGTAGTTTTTTCTTTACCACATAAATTATCTTCACTATTAACTTTATCATTTTTATTTTTAAGCCCAACACTAGAATACTCCGTAAAGTCCACCGTTGAGTACAGTTTTCCATTTACAACTCTATAAGACATATCTTACATCACCTTACCATCAAATTAATTACTTTTTTCTTCTACTTTTGCTATGTCTCCATAGTTTATATCCTTAGTAACTTCCACACCATCCGCCTCATAAGAAATAGTTAGATTAATTCCATTCGCATTTCTCGAAACGCTTTTAACAGTTCCTGAATATACTACTTCATCGTCTAAAGCTGCCGTTGTAACTTGTTTACCCATTAAACTTATAGCTGCTGAAAATCCCGCATTTCCATTTAAATAATCTGATGCAGTATCTAGTACATCTATAACATCTGTTAAAGTATCAGCAGGAAAATCTTTTGTACTCCCATCTGAAAGTTCCACTGCCATGTAGGTTGAACCTGCTTCTTTAAAAACTGCCTGAACAGTACCTCCATATTGGTTTCCATTTACATCATAACTACTAAAAGCTACAACCTTGCCCACAAGTGAAGATGATGAAGTAAATGCCATTGTGCTATTCAAATTAGTCATTTGCTCTAGAGCCGCAAATTGAGCCATTTGAGCTACAAATTCCGTACCATCTTTAGCATTAGTCGGATCTTGGTTTGAAAGCTCAGCAGAAAGAATTTTCAAAAAAGAGTTCTGATCCATTTCTTCACCTTTTTTTACAATTGTAGTCCCTCTGTCAGTTGCCCTGGCTGAACTTTCAGTAGCTACAGCTGAATTAGTGGTGGTTACATCAGTTGCCATTTTAATCACCCCTTAGGTATTAATTATTTTAATTCGAAAAAAATTAAACAAATTCATTTACTTGATTTTCTTCTATAGCATAGTTATTAATTATAGAAATATCTTCATCACCTAAAACCATATTTGTTCCTCTGTTATCATTTTGACCCTGGTTGCTATTTTTCTGATTAGAGTCCTTATTAAAGAAAGTTGAATCCTCGTAAATATTTATATCTAAATTTTGAATTTTGATATCCATATTTTTTAACCTATCACTAATGTCCTGAAAATTATTATTTAACAAATTAAAAGTATCCTTATTTTGAGCTGATATATTGGCTTTCATGATTCCACTTTCCAAAGTAAGCTTTATTGTTATTTCTCCTAGTTCCTTAGGATTCATTTTTACTATTAAATCTTTAATGTTATTGATTTCCATAAATTTCACAGATTTAATTATATCTGCTCCAAAATTTTTTTTATCAATTACTAAGTTTGGAGTTTGCACTTTAACTGTATCTACTGTCTTTATGGTTTCAAATTGATTCATAAAACTAACTGCTTTTGATATTTTACTATCTTCCTTATTTTCACCAAGTAAATTTTTAAGAAACTTGTCTTCAAAAGAACTATTTCCAGAAGATTTACTGTCCTTTTGATTATCACTTGTGCTTTGCATTTGGTTTTTAGTAATAGTTTCAGAAGCTGTATTAGTACTTTGAGAGCTTACCATTTTTAATAGGTTATCTTTTATTGATGTATCTTCACTATTTGGGCTAACAGCTTGAAAATTAGGAGCTTTTAATAAGTTCAAATCTTCCTTTACTTGTTGCACTTGCGAAGTTAATTTTTGTAATACATTAAGTATTTGAGATTTCATCTCGTTATTTCCTTTTGATTTTTCTAGCAGCCCTACTATTTCACTAAGATTGTTTTTCAATATATTTTTTGTCTCTGGTATTAATTTTTCTGTGTTCATTAATCCTTTTGTACCGATTAATTGTCCCTCACCCGTTAATTTTTCTGGAACAATTGGTTGTTCTGAGTAACTTAATTTTTCTTTAAACATTGCTCCTACTAAATTAATAGAATTAGTATCATTATCTTGTTGTATAGTCTCCGAAGTTTCATCTACGCTTTGAAACATAGAGCTCAAAAGTTGTAGCAACTGCTGAATTTGCACCATTTCATCGTCAGATTCATCGGTGAAAGCCAACTCTTTAGGCAACTTCTCAGTATTTTGCTTTAATGTATCAATAGATGTTTCTAATAAATCAATTATTTCTGTTACTTCAATATTATTAGCATCTCCCACCAATTCTTTAGGTAACTTCTCAGTGTTTTGCTTCAACAAATCAATAGAATCTTGTATCAAATTAATTATCTCTACATTTACCTTGCTAGTATCGCTTGAGTTATCCAATTCCTTTTCCGTACTACCTTCCACTGTGGTTTTGTTAGCTTCAGCACTCTGATTTTCATTACTTATTTTATCCGGATTTTCTTTATTTGTAGTTTCTAGAGTTTGCTGTTCATTGTCTTTTTTAGCAACATCTTTTTTCGAAGAATTCTTGGAGCGCAACTCATGATTATCTAAAACACTTTTAAATTCTTCTTTCTTAATTGATTGTTTAGGCGTTTCAATTTTTTTAGGAGTAACATATGTGATTACATTATTTTTTACGTTCACTTTTTTCACCTCCCTTCCTAATTTAAGTGTAACTAAATATCCAATCAGTATCCTCGTCTATTCTAGACGTTGCTATTCTAGAAAGTTCTATTTGCTTTCATGTATTTTATGGTTCCGCCTTATATAAGCATAAAGTGCAAACTCATCATTAGTTTTTTGCTCTATTAAATTTTGTTCTTTTAAAAATGCACTTTTCTGATTTTCTTTCAAAATCTCAACAGTCTTCTTTTTAACTTGGCACTCCTTCAATTCTTCTCTCTTTTGCTCTAGTATATTATCTTTTTCCTTTAAGACTACTGTAGTTTCATCAATGCTAAAATTTAATGCATTTAAATAATTCTGTTTGATTTTCTGCTGAATAAGTGATTCATAAGAATTAATATTTCTATGGGCTTTATATTTTTCGTTCAAATTGTTTAGCTTTTCTTCAACCATATTTTTTTCTCTTTGTGCTTCTTTAAATTTGAGTTTGCTTTTATCTTCAAAATCTTTTCGAATATCAAGAAGCTTTTGCAGTCTAAACTTATAAACATCCGCCAATTTAAAATCTCCTTTCTAAGAACCTACCCCAAAAACTCTCACAGAACCTTTAATTAAATATATTTTTCAGCATATTTAAACTATCACTAAAGTCTGCACTCTCATTTATACCCTGCTTTAAATAAGCCTCTATGCTATCATTATATTTAATTGCATTGTCAATTTTCTTGTTGCTTCCTTTTACATAGGCCCCAATATTTATTAAATCTTCAGAATCTTTATAAGTTGCCATCAAATCCCTTGCCACAGAAGCAGCTTGTTTATGATCTTTTGTAGCAATCTCAGACATTAATCTACTAACACTATTTAGAACATCAATAGCCGGGTAATGATTTTTTGCAGCCAGGGTTCTGGATAAAACTATGTGTCCATCGAGTATTCCACGAACAGCATCTGCTATTGGTTCATTGAAATCATCGCCATCTACAAGGACCGTATAAAAAGCTGTAATAGAACCTTTATCTGACATACCACTACGTTCCATTAATTTAGGTAACATTGCAAACACCGATGGAGTATAGCCTTTAGTAGCTGGAGGTTCTCCTATAGCTAGTCCTATTTCTCGCTGTGCCATTGCGAATCTTGTTACTGAATCCATCATTAGCACAACTTTTTTCCCTTGATCCCTAAAGTATTCTGCAATGGCTGTAGCTGTAAATGCACCTTTTAACCTTACTAGTGCTGGTTTATCTGAAGTTGCACAGACTATGATTGATTTTTTCATTCCATCGATGCCTAAATCTTTCTCTAGAAAATCCCTTACTTCCCGTCCTCTTTCTCCAATAAGTGCAATAACATTCACATCTGCTTTTGCTTCTCTTGCGATCATTCCAAGGGTTGTACTCTTACCTACTCCACTCCCTGCAAATATGCCAATCCTTTGACCTTCACCACAGGTTAAGAATCCATCAATTGCCCTAACTCCAGTAGGCAAAATCTCTGTTATTCTACATCTTTTTAAAGGATCTGGAGGAGATGCATTCAGTGAATAAGCTGTGTACTTACTAATTTTAGGTCCATTTAATGGATTACCTAAACCATCTAGTACTTTTCCAAACAATTCGTCAGAGCACTTAACGCTCAAAGGGCTTCCAGTTGGTACTACTCTACATCCTGGTGATATGCCCACGAGTTCACCCAGAGGCATTAAAATTACATTTTTTTCTTTAAACCCAACAACTTCACAAGAAATCTCCTCATTTGAAATATTATAAATTTTACACACTTCCCCAACAAAAGTTGTTATTCCTTGAACTTCAATAGTAAGTCCTATAACATTCACTACCACACCTTCGGAATAAGTGTAGTTAATATCAGGAATTTTATTCATTAAATATTCAAAATTCAGATTTATCATAATAGTTCTCGCCTTTCCAAATCTATATTTGTTCTTCCTTAAAAACTTCTATTATTTTTTCTATACCGTAAGATATGCTTACAATACTTTTACCTGTATCTTTTTCAATAACAGCAGTTCCATCATCTAAAAAATTATCCTCTATAACAAATATATCACCTTGAAAAGCAATTCTATATTTCCAATCTTCAATTTGTCCCTTTATCATATCAAAATGAGTATTATTACTTTTTATGATATATGATTTTATATTTCTTTCAGCTTTTAGAGTATTAAAGATCATTTCATTTAAAGCATCTTTTTCCTTTACTTCTCTTTTTAAGATGTTCTCAGCTATACTTACAACTAAGTCTTTAATATGTATCTCTCTCTCTATTAAATACTTATTATATTCACCTTTTGCAGCAATTAATATTGAATCAGCCTTAGTTCTCATTGTTTTCTCTTCTTTTGCTACCCTAACAATAGCTTCGTTATAACCAGTTTCAAAACCTTCCTTGTGTCCTTGTTCTAGCCCTTCTTTATATGCTTGTGTTTTTGCCTCTGCTGCATCGACAAAGGCTTTTGAAATAATTTTTTCACTTTGTCGTTGCGCATTTTCTACTATATTTCTAGCAATCTTCTCATAGCTTTCCATATTAGCTGTTTTAATTTCATGATTTTCAGGCATGTTTATGCCACCAGATGAGCTACCATACGATTCACCTAATTGGGTTTTTATTTTCCTATCCTCTTGCTTTATAACTCTTGAATTTTTTATTACATTAATTGATGATTGCATCTTCTCCACCCCTTGAAAGCACAATTTCACCTGCTTCATCTAAGCGCCTCAAAACACCAACAATTGTTTGTTGCGTTTTTTCTACATCCATAAGTCTAACTGGTCCAAGGAACTCCATGTCTTCTTTTAAAGATGCCGCTGCTCTCTTAGATTGGTTTCTGAATATACTATTTGCCACTTCTTCTGAACATCCCTTTAATGCAAGAGCTAAATCCTTAGAATCTACTTCTCTTAAAATTCTTTGTATTGAAACGTCATCCAATGTGATAATATCTTCAAATACAAACATTGATTCTTTAATCTTTTCTGCAAGTTCTGCATCTTCCCTTTCAAGTCCCTCAGTAATATTCTTTTCTGTAGTTCTATCTACTTGGTTTAAAATATCTACTAGAGATTCTATTCCACCAATCACAGCACTATCTGTTCTAATAACAGAAGATAACTTTCCATTTAAAACTTTTTCAATTTCCTTAATAACCATAGGAGAAATATTACTCATAGTTGCGACCCTAAAAGCTACCTCACTTTGCAAATCCAGAGGCAAAGCTGCCATTATCTGAGCAGCTTTATCTGGCTGCATATAACACATAATAAGTGCAATTGTTTGTGGATGTTCATTAGTAAGAACATTCAAAAGTTGATGTGCATCTGCTTTTCTAACAATGGAAAAGGGTCTATATTGCTGAGTTTCTTCCATAACCTTGTCTAATATCTCCTTTGCTCTCTGGGAACCAAGTGCTTTTGAAAGCAAATTCCTTGCATAATCAACTCCACCTTCTAAAAGAAAATCCTTTGCTTTATTCATTTCCATAAATTCGTCTAGAATTAACTGTCTTTGTTCAGCTTTAACTGATACTATATTAGCAATTTCATAGGTTATCTTTTGGATATCCTTTTCAGGTAATTTCTTTATTATACCAGCTGAGGCGTCCGGACCTAAAGTTATAAATAATATAGCTGCCTTCTGAATTCCTGTAAGTTTTTCACCTTTAGCCACTATTTACCCCCTCTCATCTTCCGTCAGCCAAGACTTAATTATATCTGCAACTTGTTCCGGTTTATCTGCAGCGTACTTCTTAACTTGTTTTTCCATATTTGATTTTTTATCGTTAGCTTCAAATTCAATAGGAGCAAAGAACTCTTGCTGCTTTGGATCAATATTGTCTCCAATCATCCTATCAATGCCTCCTGTATCTGTCTCCGCAGTCTTACTAAACCTGCGAATTATAACAAACAATATAATTAATAATATAATAGCTCCTACTCCATATGCAATGCGAGTGTATAACGCTTTTTTCGCAGCTAATTTATCAGCATTTTCTATATCTAGTAGTGCTTGTTCAGCCATTTTTTTGCTATCAGTATTAAAGTTCAACCCTTCTATACTTATAGTGTCGCCACGCGCTCCAGAGAATCCTATAGCTTCCGCAACTAAATTATTTACTGAAGTTTTAGTAGCTTGATCTAAATTACCATCTAGTACAACCGAAGTAGTAAGTTTTTTTATAGCACCAGGTGCCTTTACTATGTTCTCCTCTATTTTTGAAATTTCATAATTCTTTGTACCATCTTTTGATACTATATTCCCATCTTTGGTAGTTGTAGGCGATGTGTTTTGCATCGCATTGTCTACAGGGCTTGTGGATAAACCAGTACTAGTGCCTCCGTTCCATGTCTCAGTATCATGTGCACTTACTATCGTGCCCTCTGGTTCATAGGTAACACTATTCCTTTCAATTGCATCAAAATCAAGTTCTGAATTAACCGAAATTCTTACCCCATCTTTATATACGGGCTCGAGTACCTTCATTATCTTTGCTTCTAATGTTTTTTCAATTTGTGCTTTTAGCTCCTGTTGCTTATCGGTAGAACCAGTTAAAGTATCTTTTTCTTCATCATATAAGCCCTCTGTTAAAAGTAGAAACTTATCAGATACTATACTTACATTTTCCTTTGGAAGGTTCCCAACAGCTCCGGTTAGAAGTGAAACTATTGCCTTTACCTGTGCATTATTGAGCTTAGTACCTGTTTTAAGCTTTAATACAACAGAAGCACTCGCTGGCTCCGTTTCACGAACAAATGCTGTATTTTCCGGCAAAACCAAATTAACCTTAGCTCCTTCAATTTCTGAAAAAGACTTAATAGCTCTTTCAATCTCACCAGAAAGTGCCCTTTGGTACATGATTTTAGTTTCTGTATCCGTAGGTGCCATTTTACCAGTATCAAAAAGTTCAAATCCCTGACTTCCATTTGTAATAGTAACCTCTGACATAAGTTGCATTCTAAGGCTATCAATGTCTGCCTTGGGTACTAATATGGAATTACCTTCTACCTTATATACAACTTTTTTCTCATCTAACTTTGCTAAAATAGCACCTGAATCCGCTGGTGTCATACTTGAAAATAACACATCATATTTAGTTTTGGACGCTGCTACTAAAAATGAGCTAAGTGCTATTATAATTACGCCCGCAAGTATACTATAAGCTATCTTTTTGTTTCTACTTAATTTACCAAAGCCTTGCGAAAGCTTATTCCTCATTTGAAGTAGCTTATTCATATCTGGCACCCCTTACTATATCTGCATTCCATTAAACACATCATAAGCTTCTACAATTTTATTTCTAATTTGCACTGCCAGTTCTAAAGACAACTTAGCTTCTTCTGTAGATAACATAACCTTGTGTATGTCTTCTTCTTCACCCTTTATAAACTTTTGAGTAATATTTTCAGCGTCAATTTGTTTATCATTAACTTCATTTAGTTTTTCCTTTAAAGTATCTAAAAAATTAGTAGTTTTATTGTCGCCTTCTGCCACATTCTTTTGAAGGTCACTCGCTATTTTTGTATTGCTTACATAAGCATTAATATTCATAAATCACTCTCCTACTTACCTATTTCTAACGCTTTAGAGAACATATTTTTTATAGCAGTCATAGAACTTACATTTGCCTCATATGCTCTTGTAGACGCAATCATATCTGCCATTTCATTTAAAATATTCACGTTAGGCATAGTCACGTACCCGTTGGAATCTGCATCTGGATGCGATGGATCGTAAACCTGTCTTAAAGGTGAATCATCATTTTCAATGCCAACTGCCTTAACACCTTTAAAGCTTGTTTTATAAGTTCCACTAGTTTTATCTAATTCATTTTGAAGATTTTCTTGAAATACAGCTATCTTCCTTATATAGGGTTGTCCATTTTCTCCCCTAGTAGTAGTTGCATTTGCTATATTAGAAGCTATTGTATCCATCCTTAGTCTTTCTGCCGTGAGTCCACTAGAACTTATTCTCATTCCCGCAAAAACATTACTCATAATCTACTATCTCCCTCCGCTAATAATATATCTTTTAAGTGAAATCTTACTATTAACTTGTGTAACCAGTGCATTAAACATTAATGTATTTGCCGCTTGATTTGTCATTTCTAGGTCTATATCTACATTATTACCATCTTGTCTCATACTAGTACTCTCATCTTTCTGCACTGTTATCTCGGAATTATCTCCACCTATCTGCATATGTTTATCATTATTAGTTTTCATTGTATTTTCACCCATGCTATCATTTAATGTATCCTCAAATGTAACATAGAACTTCTTGTAATTTTTTGTATTAATATTTGCAATGTTATTTGCAATAACTTTACTTCTCAGTGCTGAAGCATCCATACTCTTTTTCAGCAAATTATATGTATTCTCACTTATAGAATTTCCATTTATACTCACAATCCCATCTCCCTCAATATATTAGTTAGACATATAATGTGAAATTCCTTCTTTAATTTTAATATTTTACTAAAAATAGCGAAAATTGTTCAAAAATCTATTATATTCCACAACACTAATAATATTATATACTTTTTATTTATCTTTGCAATTATTTATTTGTTAATTTTTATTAACTTAGTTAACTCTTCAATTCAAACTGCAATATTTTACTGTTAAAATGCACTTTTTTAATGTTATGTTTCTTTTTGGTAATCTTTATAGTGTTCATTATATATTTACATTTCTTAATTACATTATACATTATTGTTTTAATTTGTCTATAAATTAAAAATATTATCACAATAAGCTAAATATCAAACCCTTCTATAGGTTACATTTCATCACAAAAATGCTGTAACATAACTAGCTAGACTTTATAATTCGTTTGGAGAAAATAAGTCTACACTATTAACAAAAATTTATACTACAGTAGTAAATACGAATTTTAAAGATTTAAGTTGCAAAATAAGCTAAAAAACTAAAAAAGAACTCAGAAAACTGAGTTCTTTATCTTGATCTAACATTCTCTAATACTCGGAGTGCATCCTGTGGTAATTTATTTGATTGAGCCATCATAGCATTTCCTGCTTCTATAAGAATATTATACTTAGAATATTCCATCATTTCCTCGGCAATATCTGTATCTCTTATACTGCTTTCGGCGGATTGTATTTTATCTGCTATCTCTATTGTAGAATCATAGCTACTTTCAAATCTGTTCTCTAAAGCTCCAAATTTACTTCTTGCACTTATGATTTCATCAAGTGCAGCGTCTACAAGTTCTAGGGACTTATCTATATCATTCACATCTACATTAACTACATCATCAACATCTTCAGCTTCAGTCTTAAGACCTAATCCACCTGTAGTTAGACTGCATCTCGGTATGTCTATCGTCTCCCCTACATTGGCCCCTGTAACCATTTCTATACTAGCTGGTTCATCATCTGCTTTATTTAAGAGGTTAACCCCATTAAACTCAGTATTATTTGCCATATCATCTGCACCATCTAACATCTGGTTAATTTCCTTTTGAATAATGTCTTTATCTGCATCAGTTGTAGTTCCTCCAGCTTGTACTAATAATTCTCTAACCCGTTGCAGACTATTAGTAATACCTTCAAGCCCACCTTCTGCAGTTTGAAGCATACTAACTCCATCCTGAGTATTTCTCGCCGCCATTTGAAGCCCTCTTATCTGCATTCTAAATCTTTCACTTTGAGCAATTGCATTAGGATCTTCTTTGGCACTATTTATTTTAATGCCAGAGGATATTCGTCCTAAGGCTGAACTTTGCTTAGTAATATTTTTGCTATATGCTTTATATATATTTAAAGACGCCATATTCTTATTTATTCTCATAAAATCAACTCCATTAAGGTTTTTTATTTACCATCTCTTTATTATATCGGTTATAGTAAATTTTACTTTAGATATTATTGGAATAAATAACTCCTGAATTTTGCATCCAAGAGTTATACTGCTAATATACCATCACTTCAAAAGGAAACAGACTTAAGCAATTTTCATAAGATGCCATGGCATCTACTTCTGATATCCTGCCACTCATAAGATTTCTATATAACATATATAACTTAAAATGAAGATCTGGATTCGCATGCTTAGCTTCTACCATTTTTTTGAATATCTCCTCTTCAATAGAGAATTTACTATCCAAATTAACACTAGAAACAAAACTTTGCAATTCTTCAATTTTCATTTTCAAATGAGGATCAGAACAAAGAAGACTTATTTCGCTCAGTTCTTTAATAATTTTTTGTACTGTTTCTATTTGAATTGAAACTTCATTATTTTTACTCACATTACATCACCTCTCTTGATTTAAAATGTTATTAAACAATATTTATTATTTCACTTAATACTTCGTTTAAAAAGTTAAAAACTTTATCCCATATTTAAACTATAAGTCTTACATTTAACTTATTCGCACTTCAAAATTGTAATGTCAATATAGGAATAAAAGTGCTTTAACACTTAACTACGTTAAATAAGCACCAGAAGCTACTACTTTAGCCACTGATGCTTATTCTAATAATTTTTTATATTTCATTTTTTTGCTTCCTCTAACTAGTGCTCTATCCTAAGCATTTTAATTCTTTTTTTAAAATATAGCCTAGCAAAATACACATTATTTTATAGCCTTTAGTTTTGCAATATCCGACCAATTATTTGCTGTTATAATTTCCACACTACTCATGTCTTTTCTTATACTCTTAACTTCACCTTTAATTTCTGCAAATTCATGATTTAAGCTTTCCTGCTGCGCTGATATAACATCAGTTTTATGTTCTAAAGCTCTCAATATTTGAGTATGCTCTTCTTGTGTTATTTTAACTGATATCATATCACTCTGCATTGATTTGATATCACCCTGCATTGATTTCATATCGCCCTGCATTGATTTGATATCGCCCTTCATTGATTTCATATCGCCCTGCATTAATTTCATGTCATTTTGCATCACTTTTAGAATATCTAATATCTCCTTATCCATAAATTCACCACCTAGATCTTTTGCTATTATTATATCATATAGCAAGTAAGTATGAAATAATAAATGCACTTATTTAAATATCTTGTATAATTGTAATATAGACTTCATAATCTTCAGTATCTCTAAAAATATCACTTCGCCTATTTCCTCTAGACGTTATATGATACATTGCATTTGGATACCACTCTCTTAATTTCCATGAACACTTTAATTTTTCTTTTTCCTCCATATATATCTCCTGTTTTTATTATTTATTAAAATTATATCCCTTTTATATTCATCTAATCATTTATAACTAGTAAAGATATTACACCACTGGGTACTTGCGAAGGCTTGCCTGAGCTTGCTATGAACCTCTTGATTTACTTATGGATGGTAAAAAAATAAAACAGTCATATTGACTGCTTTTCAAAACATTATATTCACATATATTTAGTTAACTTTCATTCAAACATTCTTTCTTCCTCATCAGCAATCTTTAATGCTTCTAGGTATAGTCTTTTAGAAATTCTATAATCTTCTTGAATAAGGTCATCAAGATATGATTTAACTTCATCGATTTTTTCTAGTTTCTTTGCTAATTGTAAAATGCCTATAATTCCAATGGGTTTAAGTAACATATCTTTAGCTCTATTTCTTGCTGGTCTATCATCAATTACAACTCTGCTTATACTTAATTCTCTAGCTGCCTGTATCACTTCTAACTCGCCTCTATGCAATCTTCCAATCATAGCCTCAACTAATTCACTATTTTTCACCTTGTAAACTATTATTTTATTGTCTTTCACTGCATTAATGAGTTCTTGTTCTCCATAATGTCTTAATTCATTATTTTGTACAATTTCTCTATAAACTTCTTCTGTTATATACACTTCATTGAAAAGTTCCCACAATAAATTTAATTTCTTAATAATACATAAACCTATTATAGGACTAGAATTACTAACAATCTTAATCATTTTTATACTCCTTTAATAAGTCTTTTAATGCTATCTCATCTTCCTTTTTGTCTTCATCAGTATATTCTCCCCACGGTATATTTTTTAATTTAAGTGTATAAATAAAGTCATTTAATGAAAGGTTTGCAATTTCAGCTGATCTTGCTAAAGAAACGCTCTTAGCTACAAACAAACTTATTGCTATTGAAATACGTACATTTTCATCGAGTGAATCACCATGTGCTAAATCATCTAATAATGGAAGTATATCTTCCGGTATAATAACCGCATTATTTCTTTTCAATTCCATAAAACTCAGCTCCCTTTTCTATTATTATATCATAATCATATTATTAGTAATCATAATTTTTTAAAAATACTTTCAGACATCTAATATTTTTGTAGAGCTAGTAGGGCACAATTCTACCACTGATTTGTCATTCTCATTTGTAGTAGTTTTACTTCTTTGAGGTTAAGCAGCTTCGTTTCCGTGAACGCTTTAATTTTGCTTTTTCCTCCATTTATATCTCCTTTCTTTATTATTTATTAAAATTATATCCCTTTTATATTTATCTAATCATTTATAAATAGCAAAAATATTTCACCTTTATGTTTCAATAAACCACCAGATATCAGGTTACATAGCGAGGGATTTATTCCCGAACTTGCCACGCTTACTAGAAGGCTGAAACTATTTACTGTCAACCCTACAAATTAGACCTGCCATCCAACTTAAATAAACACCAATAATTATTTTGTAACCATTGTTGAAAATTAATATTACATTAGTGGGATGCTTTAACACTGCTTTTTCTTATGCTTTTATAGTAATTTCATACTCAACATATTTTTTATATAATTCTCTATCGTTGTTTTTAAAATAAGATAATATTCTATTACTAGAAACAAACTTTTCTTTTTCAGTACCTATATACATTGAGTAGCTACTCCATTCATAAATATCTGGCTTTTCCACCATCTTAGCTCTAACAGGGTTCAAATGTATATACCTGCTCGTTTCAAGCATTTGAGTATCTGATTCTATAATTTCTGAAAAATATCTATCTTGAAATAAATGTCCAACGTAATTATATTTTTTATTATAGTACTTTGCATATTTACTACTTAATTTACCTATAAATTGCCCTAAAGGCTTTTCTGCTGTTTTAATCAATATGTGCACATGATTATCCATTAAACAATAACTTATTATTTCATATTTGTCATAGGTATAATAATCTAAGGTTTCTTTCATTAAAGTTAGATAATATAAAAAATCTCCTTCATCTTTAAATATATCATTTCTGTGATTACCTCTTGCTGTAACATGATAGCTTGCACCAGGATACCATTCTCTTTTTATTGTTGGCATATTCAAAACCTCCACCCTATTATGGTATTAATGATTATTGCCAAATTTTCAAATTTTTAGACCGCAGAGCATTTGTGAATATATTTATACATTATATAGCTTTTTCAATTTTAAGAGCTAGTATCCACGGCAAAAATAGGCACCATCGTATTTATGTAGCTACTGATGCTAAATATAATCTATTATTTCCAAATTTTACACCCCTGGGGTCAATGTCATCAATGTAGTCTTCAAATTATTTGCAATTTAGAGCCTAAACGTAAAAAAACTACTACAAACATAAATATTTTCAGTCTGATTTATAGGATTTATGAGTAAATATAA
>JBLHPD010000005.1:0-53294 GCA_047624165.1 Clostridium sp.
GCTGGGTAGCTATGTTTGGAAGGGATAAACGCTGAAAGCATCTAAGCGTGAAGCCCACCCTAAGATGAGATTTCCCATAACTCGCACGTAAGTGCGGTGTTAGTAAGACTCCTGGAAGAACACCAGGTTGATAGGTTAGAGGTGTAAGCATGGTAACATGTTCAGCTGACTAATACTAATAAGTCGAGGGCTTGACCAAGATAAATAAAAAATATTTTTAAATATTAATAATGCGATATACTTCTTTTGTAAAAAAGAAGCGAAAGCTTCGAGCGTAAGCGAGAAGACTAGCTTCGACGAAGGAAGAAGATAAATTCACTGTGCAATTTTCAGAGAATATTTATATTCTCAATCTGGTGATTATGGCATGAAGGTAACACCCCTTCCCATACCGAACAGGTCGGTTAAGCTTCAATGCGCCAATGGTACTGCAGGGGTAACTTTGTGGGAGAGTAGGTCGTCGCCAGGTAACAGAAAACCACTAAGTCTAACTTAGTGGTTTTTATTTTGTGGCTTTGACAAGAATATGAAAGCCTTTGGGAGTATATATTCTCAGGAAGTAGATTTCTACATTAGTAATTAAAATATCCTAATTAAAAAGTATATTTAATAAATCATCTTTTGATATCTTCCCAAAATATCTCGTTACGTTTATATCCTTTATTACAGTATTAATAGCATTTTTTTCGTATTTTAGACCTACTAAAAGTACTTCAAAATTTCTAACATCATCAGTTCCAAAGAAATCCCCATATATTTTACAACTTTTTATTAATCCATCTTCTACGTTAATTCTAACATCCAAAATTCCAGCATCAAACTTTTTACTATTTTTATAATTAAACTTTGGAGATTCTCCAAAATTCCATTCCCAAGTACTATATTTATTTTGCATCAAGTTATCTATTCCATCTTTGTCTTCTTTAGTTAATTCATATTTTATAACTGGACTCTTTTCATACTCATATAGATATTTTAAAATAAGATCTCTAAACTCTAAAATGTCTATATCTGATTTTAGATAGTCATTTATGTTTGTAACTCTGCTTCTTACAGATTTTATGCCCTTAGATTCTATTTTTTCTTTTTTTACATTCAGTGATTTACTTAGAGTTTCTAAATGAGAATTAAATAATAGTGTGCCATGATTTAATAACCTTCCTTTTGTAATACTTTGAGCAATTCCAGAAAATTTCTTCCCATCTAGTGTTAAATCGTTTCTTCCTGAGAGCTCACAGTCAACTCCGAGTTTTCCTAAGGCATTAATTACTGGATATGTATATTTTTTAAAATCTATTTTTTCCATCTTATCTACCTTTGTTATAAAAGAAAAATTTAAATTACCAAGGTCATGATATACAGCACCACCACCCGTTATTCTCCTTATAACATAAATGTTATTTTCACTAACATATTGGCTGTTTATTTCTTCTAATGTGCATTGGTTTTTACCTATAATTATTGATGGTTCATTTCTCCATAAAATTACGTAATCGTCTTTCATATCAAGATTTTTGAAAGCATATTCTTCTAACGCTAAGTTATATCTTGGATTCGTAGAATTATTTTCAACATATTTCATATATTCTATCTTCCTCTCTATATTATAAATCACTCTTGATATCTCACTCATTCTTAGAATCTCATCATAAAAAAAATAAACTTATGGGTGTTTGTAGTATTAAAAAAGTAGCTTAAAAACAAATAGTAATGCTATTTTAAGCTACTTTTTTAGCACCAAATTAGTTACTTATTTGGAATATGGATTGCCTGTTTATTTACTGCAAGAGCAGCTTCCCTCATTGCTTCACCTACAGTTGGATGTGCATGTATTGTAGTTATGAGCTCTTCAATTGTGCATTCTAGCCTTAGTGCAAGAGCAGCTTCAGTAATAATATCCGTTGCCCCAGGTCCTAATATATGAACCCCTAAAATTTCATCATAATTCACATCAGCAATAATCTTTATAACACCACTGGTTTCACCCATTATAAGTGCCTTTCCATTTGCTGCTAAAGGGAATTTCCCAACCCTATAAGAAACTCCACTAGTCTTTACTTGTTCTTCCGTGAGTCCCACGGATGCAAGTTCTGGTCTTATATACACACAGGCTGGTACAGTCTTATAATCCATTTTAGAGTTTTTACCCATTATCCTCTCAGCTGCAATGATGCCTTGTTCCGAAGCTACATGAGCCAACATGTTTTTCCCGTTACAATCTCCTATTGCATATATTCCAGACACATTTGTTTCCATATTATCATTTACAACAATACAACCTTTTTCTATTTTAACTCCTGATTTATCCAAATCAAGGTTTTTTATGTTTGCGCGTCTTCCTACCGCTACAAGTACCTTTTCTGCCTCAATGTTTAATTGCTCAGTTCCTTTTGAAAATGCTACATTTAAATTTTCATTTGCTTTTTCAATTTTAGTTACCTTGCAGTCATTGTATATTTCTATACCTTCACTTATTAAATTCACCTTAACCATTTCTCCAAGTTCCCTATCTATAGGTGGTAATATAAATGGAAGCATTTCTACTATATGAACTTTACACCCAAAAGCACTGTACACACTAGCAAATTCTACACCTATTACTCCTCCACCAATAATCACCATACTCTTAGGTATATTCTTAAGACTTAAGGCATCCGTACTATCCATTACCCCCTCAAGATCTTTGCCTTCGATAGGGGGTATAAAAGGGAGGGAACCTGACGCGATAATAACATTGTCAAATTCTAATTTCTGAGTATTCCCATCCTCACTAGTCACAGATATACTATTTTTCGATTCAAATTTCCCAAGTCCATTTATTACCTTTACTTTGTTTATTGATAACAATCCTTTTACGCCTGAAACTAAAGTGTTTACAACAGTTTTTTTTCTACTTTGTACTTTAGCCCAGTTTACTTCAACATTTCCCTTTACTTCTATCCCAAAGTTATCGCTTTCTTTTAGTTCATGTAACAACTTTGCTGATTGTAGCAGTGCTTTAGTAGGTATACATCCTACATTTAAGCAAGTTCCTCCAAGATTTGATTTTTCAATAAGGGTTACATCCCCGCCTAATTGAGCTGCTCTTATTGCAGCTACATATCCTCCTGGACCTCCACCTAAAACAACCACCTTCATAATAGTCACCTTCCTTATAGTATAAGTATTTCAGGTTTTTCAATTAACTCTTTAACTTTTGATAAAAACTTAGCTGCCATCGCTCCATCTATAGCCCTATGGTCTGCTGTAAGTGATAAATTCATCAAAGGTTTTATTACAATTTCTCCGTTTATAACTACAGGAGTATCTTCTATTGTGTTTACTCCAAGTATAGCAACTTCAGGCTGATTTATTATTGGAGAAAAACTCTGAATACCAAACATTCCCAAATTAGTGATTGTGAATGTTCCTCCGCTCATCTCCTCTTCTATAAGTTTTCCTGCTTTAGCCTTTGAAGCCAAATCTTTAACTGACTCTGAAATTTCTTTTAACCCTTTGGACTGTACATTTTTTATTACCGGAACTATAAGCCCGCCATCTATTGCCACAGCAACTCCAATATTAATATAATTTTTAATTATAAATTCTTCCTTATCAACAGAACAGTTAACAAGTGGAAACTCCAATAATGCATTGGACAGTAATTTTACAAGTAAATCAGTATATGTGAGTTTGCATACATCCTTTAGGCGGTCCTTCATCCTCTTTAAATTGGTAGTGTCCACTTTAATATCATAAGTAACTGCAGGAGAAACACTCCAGCTTTCAAACATCCTTGATGCGATAACCTTTCTCATAGAAGTCATCTTAACTCTTTTTTCTTCAAATATAATGTTTGTGATCTTACTTGCAAAGGTAAGTACATCTTCTTTCATTACCCTTCCATCTTTATTTATTTCAGAAACATTAACGTTTAACTCCTCTGCTAACTTAGCAGCTACTGGAGAAACTTTAGTGCTATTTTTTTCATTTTCAATATAATCTTCCACATCTTTTAAAACTATTCTTCCCGCGTGCCCTGTACCTGTTACTAATTGAATATTAATTCCACTTTCGGTTGCAAGTTTTTTAGCAACTGGAGCTGCCTTTACTCTAATTTTAGATTCCTCATCAACTATTGTTGATTTAACCTTTGGATCTGCTTGCACAGGGGTAGCAACTTCTTCACTTGCACCGGTTTCTTTAAGCATACTTGATATATCTTCGTCTATTGCAGCAATTATAGCTATCGGCTTTAAACATTCAGCAATATCTCCCTCTTGAATAATAATTTTTCTAACAACTCCGCTTTGATTTGCTTCAACTTCATTTACAAGTTTATCAGTGGATACCTCAAATAGTGCCTCTCCTGCATGCACCTCTTCCCCTTCATTTTTTATCCATTTTACGATAGTTCCTTCTGTCATTGTTAAGCCAAGTTTTGGCATTACCACAATATGTGCCATAGATAATCCTCCCATTCATTATAATTTATAGAAAGCCATCTCTAATTTTAAAAGGAGGGAAATTCCCTCCTTAAAAAGATTAGAAAAGTGATTTAATTCCATTAACAATATCCTCAAAATTTGGGATAACTAAGTTCTCAAGACATTTTGCAAATGGTATAGGTGTATTCAAGGCACCTATTCTAACTACTGGACCATCGAGGCTGTCAAAACATTCTTCGCTTATCATAGCTGAAATCTCTCCACCGTAGCCTCCTCTTTTGTTTTCTTCAGTTACCACAAGTACTTTATGTGTTTTCCCTACTGATTCAAATATTGCCTTTTTATCAAGAGGATATAATGTTCTTGGATCTAATACTTCTACAGAAATTCCTTCAGTAGATAATTTTTCAGCAGCGGCGATAGCTTCATAAACCATTTTACCTGTAGCAATAACTGTTACATCTGTACCTTCTTTATGCACTCTAGCTACACCTAAAGGTATAGGCTTAATATCATCAGGTATTTCACCCTTAATTCCATATAAAAGTTTATGTTCTAGAAAAATCACTGGATTATCGTCTTCAATTGAAGTCATAAGTAGTCCTAATGCATCTTCTGGAGTTGTAGGATATACAACTTTAAGACCTGGAACATGAGTAAACCAAGCTTCTAGGGATTGAGAATGTTGAGCTGATGCCGAAACTCCTGCTCCAAGAGGCATTCTTATTACCAGAGGAAGGGATATCTTTCCTCCAACCATATATCTCATTTTCGCTGCTTGATTTACTATCATATCCATTGCAACAGTGGAAAAATCACTAAACATTAGCTCTGCCACTGGTCTTAGACCGGTAGCTGCAGAACCTACAGCACATCCAACAATTGCTCCTTCAGATATAGGAGTATCTCTTACTCTTTTTTCTCCAAATTCATCAAAGAGACCTGCAGTTACACCAAAACATCCTCCAAATGGCCCTACATCTTCTCCCAAAAGATATACATTTTCATCTTTTTTCATTTCTATTTTCATAGCTTCCTTTATTGCTTCTAAGAATGTAATATTCATCTTACTCGTACCTCCTCTTTTATATCGGAATAAACATCTTCTCCTATTGATTCCAATGATGGATATGGACTATCATTAGCAAATTTTACCGCATCTTCAAGTTGCTTGTCCACATCTAACTGTATAGATTTAAGTTCATCCTCATTTACTATGTTGTTTTCTAAAATATATTTTTCCATTCTAGGGATAGGATCTTTTTTAAGCCACGCTTCTTGTTCTGCAACTGGTTTATAAGTTCCCGGATCACCTTCAAAATGTCCTCTATGACGATAGGTTTTACATTCAATAAGTGTAGGCCCCTCACCATCTCTAGCTCTTTTAATACCATCTTTAACAGCATCACTTACAGCAAAGACATCGTTTCCATCTACGGTAACACCCGGCATATTATAAGCAGTAGCTCTAACTGATATATCTTTTATTGCCTGATGTCTAGCTTGACTCACAGATATACCATATAAGTTATTTTCACATACATATACTACTGGGAGTTTCCATACGCTGGCCAAGTTTAAAGACTCATGGAATGTTCCCTGATTTGTGGAAGCATCACCAAAGAAACATACACAGACCTGTTTTGTTCCTCTGTACTTAGCACTAAGAGCTGCACCTAGGGATATATTATGACCCGCACCAACTATACCATTAGCACCTAATATTCCTTTTGTTGCATCAGCAATGTGCATTGAACCACCTTTACCTTTTCCGTATCCAGTAGCTTTTCCGAAAAGTTCTGCCATCATAAACTTCAAGTCTCCACCTTTAGCTATAATATGTCCATGGCCTCTATGGGTACTTGTAATATAATCATCGTCGTTTAAATTCGCACATGCCCCTGTTGCAATTGCTTCTTCACCGATATATAGATGAACAAAGCCTGGTATTTCACCCTCTGCAAAATGGTTCTTAGCTGTAGTTTCAAACTTTCTTATTTTCAACATAGTTTTATACATTTCCAGAGCATTTACTTTTGAAATATCCAAAACATTACCTCCCCTTTATTTTAACTATTGATATATTAATATACTAAGCAATTGCTATGCCAATTCAAAAAATGTATTTTCAAAGCTAAATCAACGAAAAAAAGACTTATATTGTGCATTTAAGCCTAATATAAGTCCTATTACTAATGTAAGTCCTATTGTAATTATTAGATTATTCCCAAAATTGAAACTTTTTTCTTTTGCAAAACCAATAGTAGCAATGATTTGTCTTATTTTTCCCATTTATGGGTCTGTAAATTTATTTTTTTACCACTTTTGGGAAAATTAAAAAATCTCATCCAAATTTATATTATGTTTTTTTATTTTTCTATAAATTGTAGATTTACTTAGGTTTAGTTTTCCTCCCGCCTCAACTACGTTTCCACTACATTCAATTATCATTTTTATTATATTTCCTTTTTCAGCATTGTCTAATGAAATAACTTCAAGATTCATAGTATCTTGTTTTATTATATTTCCGTATAAATATTTCTCAGTTATTATAAGTTCATCACATAAATAATATGCCCTTTCTATAACGTTCTGTAATTCCCGTACATTACCATTCCAATTGTATTCATTAAGGTAATTAATAAATTTAGGGCTAAATTTATCGGCACCATTTTTGTTTTGATATTTTTTCAATTTTGAAAGGAAATAATTTGCAATTACTTCAATATCTTCTCTGCGTTCTCTTAGTGGTGGTATATCTATCTTAAGAACATTCAATCTATAATATAGATCTTGCCTAAAATTCTTATTTTTAACTTCTTCAAATAAATTTCTGTTTGTCGCGGCGAGTACCCTTAGGTTTAATTTTTTTTCACTTTTTCCGCCTATTCTTCTTACTTTATAATTATCAAGTACTCTGAGCAATTTAGATTGAACTTCTAATGGCAGTTCACCAATTTCATCAAGAAAAATTGTTCCACCCTCCGCTAGTTCAAACTTTCCTGGATTTCCTTCTTTAGAGGCTCCGGTAAATGCTCCTTTTTCATAACCAAATAGTTCGCTTTCTAATAGATCTTTCGGAAGTGAGGCACAGTTTATTGCCACAAAAGGTCCTTCTGAAAAACTGCTGTAGTTGTGAGTAGCCTGTGCAAACAGTTCTTTTCCAGTTCCGCTTTCACCTTCGATAAGAATTGAACATTTCGTTTTAGACATCTTTTTCGCCGCTTTTATAACTTCTAGCATTTTATTGTTTTTGGTTATAATTGTATCAAAAGTATATAGTGCTTTATTTCCTGTAACTTTATTTATAGTTTTATGTAGATATTCTATTTTCCTAAAAGTAATTGCTACCCCTATTACTTTGTTGCCCAGCATTCTTGGTACCATATTAACACTACATCTTTTTGTCTTATTACCAATATAAAAGTTACAATCGACATAACTTTTCATCTCTTTAATAGTGAATGCCTGAAATTCAATATCTACGTCTTTAAGCATTTTTTTAATATTAATTTTGTATAATTCACTTGACTCTAGTTCCAGAATTTCAGCAGCACTATTGTTGGATTTGATTATATTATAATTTGTATCAATGATTATTATGCCGTCAGATGTACCGTCAAAAGTAGTATTTATCAGTTCATAAGCTCTTAATAACTCTCCCTGATTTTCTATGGTATATACAGCAGCAACAACTATTCCAAGTGTATGAGGATGTGCCGCTGTACTCTTTCCAGACATATTAAGACTGCCTATTATATTTCCTTTTGCATCATGTATTGTTGTAGCGGAACATGTCCACTTATGGTGTGGCATGCAATAATGTTCTTCCCCAATTATTTGGATAGGTTTATCAAGAACCATAGCTGTACCTATGGCATTTGTACCCACAGCTTCTTCTGTCCAAATGCATCCCAAATTAAAATTAATTGTATCTGCACTATCTTCTATAGTTTTATCTCCTAAAACTTCAATTATGCATCCGCTCCTATCAGAAAGCACTATAATAAAACCAGAACCTTTCACTATGCTATGCAGATTTTCCATAATTGGACGTGCGATTTTAATAAGCTCTTCATTTTCACAAATCTTTCTTTTTAGAACTTCTCCACTGACGTTTTTTCCAATGCCATCATAACAATCAACTCCAAGTTCTTTGCATCTTTTCCAAGAGTCTGCCACATTATGATTTACTGATGAACTAATAATATCTTCTTTTACAAAACTATTCCATGCAGTTTTTCTAACATTCTTGTCCGTAATAATCATCTCCTCTTAATATCTATTTTCAATCTTAATGATCATTGACTAAAGCTAATACAAATCTTCGTTATCCACTAAATCTAATTTTATCTAATTGTTATTATTATACCTCAATTACTTATAATAAGTTGTAAAAAGAAATGACTAAAAAATCCAAACATATTGTAAAGTCTACTTATTTTTTTAAATATGTATCTTCCATTTTGAGATAATCCCTTTATTTTGCATAAATTATTAAGGTGATATTTGTAAAAGCTTAATTCCTTTTAGTATTATCAAATAAAGAATTACTTTTTACTAATGGATTATTTGGTGTATACTTAACATATAACTAAAATAAGTTAGGAGGAAATGATTATGACTAATGATTTATTTGCAAGGATGCCGAAGGCAGCGAGCTTTAAGGTTACCAGCACAGATGTTACAGAGGGACAGCCATTTGCTCTAGCTCAGTTTTCAGGAATACTTGGTATAAAAGGTGGTCAAGATATCTCTCCGCAGCTCTCTTGGTGTGGGGCGCCAACAGGAACAAAAAGCTATGCTGTAACTATATATGATCCTGATGCACCAACCGGATCAGGGTTCTGGCATTGGGCAGTTGCGAATATTCCTGCTACTGTTACAGAATTGCAAACTGGGGCAGGGGATGATATGGGTTTTAGGTTACCTAAAGGTGTTATTCAATTTCCTAATGATGCACGGGCTGCACGTTTTATAGGGGCTGCTCCTCCACCTGGACATGGATCACATAGGTATATAATTGTTATACATGCATTAGATGTCAAGGATATTGATGTTTCTATCGATTCAACCCCAGCAGCTCTTGGATTCAAAATGGCAAGTCATATACTTGGGCGTGCGATTTTGACTGCTACGGCTGAGCAATAGGAGTTTTTATTTGTACATAATTGTAAAGTATTATATCAACTAAGCGTGCCTGATATGTCAACTAGGTAACACTTTTTTATATTTAATTATTTATATTAAAATAAAAATAATGTTATATATCTTTAATAAACTTTGAAATGAACTGCCCCCTGTCAAGTAGACAGGGGGCAGTTCATTTTGAGGTAGCTCTTTTTATTTAATATAATCCTTTAATAAAGAGGTTACATCTTCTAAAGGCGAATCTCCGAAATTGTTTAAAATTATAGCTGTAGTATTTGCTTGTACATTTCTAAGAATATAGCTTCTATATCCGGAACCTACTCCGTAATGCTCATAGGAATACTTATCATTTGAATCTTTATATACATACCAGCCATAGCCATAATTATTTTCATAAGGTGTATACATTTTATCATAGGATTCTTTATTTATAAGTTTTTTATTTGTCAAAGCCTTATCCCATTTTATCAAATCTTCCACTGTAGAACAGAGCCCAGAAGATCCACGGACTACTCCAACATTTGTTTCCGACCAAGATGTTTCTGCTTTGTCTTTTTTATTAGATAAATACCCTACAGCCAAGTTATCAATAAAGGAATTTTTATTTTGAAAGCCTGTATTTTTCATATCTAGTGGTTTGAAAATATTTTCAGCAAAATATGCATCTAAAGTTTTGGTAGATGTTTTTTCGATAATATAACCTAATAAAATATATCCTGTATTGCTATAACTAAAACTTGAGCCTGGTGTGAAGGCTAGGGTTACTTCCATTTTTTTTGCATCAACTTTGTTTATTTTATTTGAAGGCCTAAATTTTCTTATATCAAATTTATCAGGATGTTCTGGCAATCCAGAAGTATGAGTTAATAATTGATGAATTGTTATTTCATTTCCATGTGGAAAAAGAGGTAAATATTTATCAATTTTATCATTAACGTTAAGTAATTTTTTTTCTTGGAGTTGCATTACAGAAAGGGAAGTAAATTGCTTTGTTAAAGAAGCTAAATCAAACTTAGTTTGAGCTGTATTGCTTATTTCCTTTTCAAAATCTGCCTTCCCATAAGCTTTGTCTAAAATAATGGAGTCATTTTTAGTAACATACACATACCCACTGAATATACCTGAACCAAAGAAATCAGTAAACAATGCATCGGCTTTTGAACTTACATCTTTTAATTTTTCCTTTTCAGCATTAACAACGAAATCCTTATTATTAGTAACAACGGAAGCCATATCAGCATTTTTTGTCCCACAGCCTATAAATAGAGATGTGGATAAAATTGTAATTATACTAAATACTGCTGTTTTTTTCATGTCAACCCCCTTATAAATACATTATTTAACTTAAAATACAATTTTACCATTAGAACGATTTATTAGCAATTTAAATATTCAGAGATATACGTAGGGAAAGTCATTCGAGCAGAAAATATTGTTATTAGAGATTTAATTAGGTACAATCTAATAAAGACACAAATAATTAATGTTTTTATATATTTTAATTTATATAAAAACCAAATGCTGTTATAGACAGTCTAATTAGTATAAACATTTATACATAGTATTTTAGAAATATTGGAATTGGGGGACTGTAAAGTGGATACTAATGGAAAAATAAAATTAGCTCAAAAGGGAGACGATAACGCTTTTTATGAACTCATAAGCGAAAGAAAAAATCAGCTTTATAAAACAGCTTTTGCTTATGTTAAAAACAAAGAAGAGGCTATGGATATTGTTAGTGATACAGTTTATAAAGCTTATATATCTATTAAAAAGCTAAAGGAACCGAGTTTATTTAATACCTGGCTGACTAGGATACTTATTAATACTTCTTTGGATTGTATTAATAAGAACAGTAGGGTTGTATACTTTGAAGAAAATGTTAGCTCTGATACTTTAATAATTCCAAAGGACGATGAGCAGATAATTGACCTTAAAGTAGCGGTTGATAAGTTGCATGGAAAATATAAAACAATTGTCATATTAAAGTATTTTCAGGATATGACACTGGTTGAGATAGCCAAAATACTTGAGTGCCCTATTGGAACAGTAAAAACAATGTTGCATAAGGCGCTTGTAGAACTTAGGTTAGATTTAAAGGAGGAGCTAATATGAATAAAGACAATATGGATGAGCTAAAAAAAGAATACGACAATATAGAGGTTCCGCCAGAGCTTGATTTAGCTATTGAAAGGGGTATAAAAAAAGGAAAGGCCTATAAAAGAAAAATAGCGGTTAAATCATTAGCAGCTGTAGCAGCATGTTTATTTTTAACAGTTGGAACCGCATCAGGTATAAAATTTTTTAATCCAAATAATACATCACTTACTCAAACACAACCAAATAAAATAGTAGGATCTAGCAAAACACTTCCAGTTGTGGGATCATCAGAAAATTTGCAAAAATTATTAAAAAACTACATTGTACAAAATAATTATGGAATGAAGAGCGATATGGCTATGGGAAATAATGCGGCAATATCTGCTGAGATGCCACAATCTACAGTAACGGAGAAAAGTAGCTCAGATAGTGGTAGGGAAACCAGTGCTATGGCTAATAAAAGCGGGCAAAGTAATGCAACTGATGCCCAAATAAACCATTCAACGACCAACCTACAGGTTCAGGGTGTGGATGAAGAGGATTTAGTGAAAACGGATGGAGAATATATTTTTAAGGTAAACGCTCAGAAAATTATAAATGTTATTAAAGTAGGATCAGATTCCAAAATGGAGGCAATAAACAACATTACCTTTGAAGAAAACTATAATATAAGTGGCATTTATTTAAATGAAAATATATTGGTAGTTGTTGGGAATAGCTATCAAAATATAGATACGCAGAAGGATTCATCTCAAAGTAATAAATCCTATATGATGCAATCTAATGAAGTTACAAAGGTTATAAGCTTTGATATATCGGATAAAAAAAATATAAAGAAAGTAAGAGACATTGAAGTAGACGGGTTTTATAGCTCATCTAGAATGATAGGGCCTAGAGTATATATTGTTGCAAACAAATATTTAAATAATATAGGTAACATTAAACAGGATGAAGATATAGGCAAGGCTTATTACAGTGATAGTGCGGTTGGTAAAGATAAGATCACTATTGAGTATAATACAATAAAATATCTGCCAGATTCTATCGAGCCAAACTATATAATGGTGGCATCTTATAATGTTTCCGATAATAAAGAGAAGGTAAAGATTAGCACAATTCTTGGTTCAGGAAATAGTATATACTCCTCAGATAAGAATTTATATATAGCAGGTAACAAGTACGCTCAGGATAAGAATAATGGAAACACTAACACTAACACTATAATTTATAAATTTGCCTATGAGGATACTGGTGTAAAATTTGTCTCGAGTGGCGAAGTTCCAGGTACCATTACCAATCAGTTTTCTATGGATGAGCGAAATGATTACTTTAGAATTGCTACCACGGAATATAAATATTCCACAGTTGCTCCCATGACATCTGAAAAGTCTATCTCCCAAAGTAATGGGTCAACTACAAGTGTATCCCCCGTAGCTCCAAGTACAGATATTGTTGCCCCTGATCAAAAAATGAGTAATCAACCACAAAATCAAATTACTAATAATCTTTTTATATTGGACAAAGATATGAAGTTAGTAGGAAAACTCCAAGGACTTGCAAATGGAGAGCAAATATATTCGGTTAGATTTATGAACGATAGGGCATATATAGTAACCTTTATGATGACTGATCCACTATTTGTAATAGATTTAAAGAATCCAACTAGCCCCAAGGTTTTAGGAGAACTTAAGATACCGGGGTTCACTAATTATTTACATCCTTATGATGAGACGCATCTAATAGGCTTCGGAATGGATAGTACCGTAATTAACGAGGGTGGAATGGATAGAGCAAAAACAAAGGGCATGAAAATTGCAATCTTTGATGTAAGTGATGTATCCAAACCAGTGCAGCAGTTTATGACAACAATAGGAGGTGCGGGCACCTATTCAGAGGTGTTAAATAATCACAAGGCCTTACTTTTTTCAAAGGGAAAAAACCTATTGGCGTTGCCTGTTACTGAAAATAATTATAATTATGATAATAATACTAATATTTCAGAGCAAAGCTATCAAGGAGCTTATATTTATAATATTGATTTAGTAAATGGTATAAAGCTTAAGGGAAAAATAACACACATGGATGAGGACGATAACTCAAACAAAAACAATTCAACAACTAACAATTACGAGATTTACCCAATGTTTAACGGTCAATATTTCGTAGATAGGATTTTGTATATAAAGGACACTCTGTATACACTATCGAACGGATTAATAAAAGCAAATGACATAAACACCTTAAAGGAAAAATCAAAGCTAAAGTTAAAGACAGTTGATTTATCGAAAGTCTATCCGACGGATGGCGTGAGAGAGGTAATTCCTTCGCCAGCTCCCTAAATTAAAATAGTAGATTATAAAAGTAAAAAGATGCTAGAATTAATTCTAACATCTTTTTATAGTTAAGGGAGGTTATTAGCAAGCTACTGAGCATATTTCTCTTAAATACTTACAGGTATATGCTATAATTTCTCTAATTCTATATAGCTCACTTTCCTTATTTCTCATTCTCCAAATTTTTGCATAATCATAGAACCATATTTCAAGGTTTTCTGCGAGTTCTCTTGGACTAAATACAGTATCTATATTTTTGTCACAGTGCTCATTTTTCAAAAGATTTAGGAAAAAACTATTCACAAGTTGTATTGCTCTTGCTGAAACAATAAATTCTTGCAGATCGAAGGTGTTTATGCACACTTTCTTAGATAATCTAGTAAACTTATTTTCTATTTCACAAGCTAAGTTATAACCATCTAGTATCTTTTTCCAATCAAGCACACTAAAGATATCTTTAATATTTAAATTTTCACTATGGCCTTCCTTCCATTCGACTAGTTCATACCAGCCTACAACCTGCTCTTTGGATAAGTGATTAAGTAGTGACACGAGTTCAAGTGAGTCATCACCATACTCTATTATGGACAAGGCCTTAAATACATTTTCAAAATCTTCCTCTCCATTTGGATTCCATGATAAGGATGCTCCGTATGCCATACCAGGAATTGAGCTACTTAAAAAATTAATATGACCAAAATCACCCCAGTCAGTATTGAGAACACCAGTCGCACCATATTTAACACCGTAGGCTACCATTCTTTTTATATTTTCAAAACCTTTATCTACTTTGTTTATTAGCTGATTCCATCCCCATACACCGGGGCATACATACTGCTCCATACCTGACTCAGTTATTGCTTTTGTTCCATCTTCCTTAGCATTTTCATTGTAGTCCCAATTAAGACATATGGCATCCTTATTTATATTGTTTAAAAGTTCAGGATGATGCAAAATTACATCCCCCCAGAACATAACTTTCTTATCTTTCCTCTTGACTATATCTATTACTTTGTTCAAAAACTCAACGTATAGACTTCCAACACCAACTTCATCAGCTTTGGCCTTACTTTTACCCTTGCCGAGGTCAAATGTTTCATCACAGCATATATTAAATTTGTGTGAGCTAAATAGTGGTATATATTGCATCAACATTTTCTCAACTAGTTTTATGCTTCCTTCATTAGTTGCATCAAGTGTGTGGGAAACCATTCTATGACCAAAGGAGTACTCTCCTCCCTCACTGTTTTCTAGCTCACACAAGTCATTAAAGGACTTGGACCTAAGCACCTCATACATGTGCCCGAAGGTAGATAAAGATGGAATTAATTCAACATGTCTCTTTTGGCAATATTGGTCTAGTATTAATATTTCTTCAGCTGTTAGTGGGTCTTTGTCCATCCAAATTTCACTCATGCCCTTAAATGCAAAAGTATGTTCTATATATAGTTGTAATTGATTAATTTTATAAAAAGCTGCTCTATCAACGAGTTCCATAAGCATTTTAAGTGTTGGAACCTTGCCTCTTGTAACATCATGGTAGAATCCGCGGTTAGCAAAGTAAGGTTCATCTTCAATTTTGAGGGTTGGCAGTAAAGTTCCATTTTGCCTAATAATTTGTCTTAAAGTCTGTACTCCATAAAATATTCCTATGGAAGTAGCCGCACATATTTCAATGCATTTTTCATTAATAGTTAAGTTGTAAGCCTCTTTGTTACCGGCTGCTTTTTTTAATATAATAACAGTTTTATCACTATTGCAGTCAAAGGCTTTATTTATTTCTAATTTGAAGCCTAATTGCTGCTGAATTTCCTCTTGTAATACAATAGCAGTATTTAAGTCATCAAAATCACATTGGTATTCTAAGATTATCTCAGTATCTCGTCTAAGCTGTAATGTACCTTCCATCAGCTCTAATTGTTTTGGATCTGGTATTAAAAACATATCGTACACTCCCTAAATTTAGTTCGATTAGGACTTGGGTTACTAGCCTTAACTAGCATATTAAAATCTAATTTTTATACATAAATGTTAACCTATTGCTCTACGGTATACCTTATTAGAGAAAAAATCAATAGTCTGAGAGATAATAAATAAATAGGGCTATCTTAAAATAATGAAACTGAGAATACATATCAACTAATCTCAGTTCACTATAAGTAAAGACAGCCTTTCTTTTATCTAATTTTTGATTTTTTTATACTTCTAAATAAATAATTTCTTAAGTTATTGTTGTTTCTATTAATTAGTTGGTTGTAATACAACAAGTTTATTCCCGATTTTTTGATTTTTCCAATTAAAGACTATACATGAATCCAATTTAGGGTTATACATATTAACGGCTTCATCCTTAAGGAACATTTTTAAGTTAAAGGCTGCATATATATAAGCTGCTTTTTTCTTATTCACAGTTGGGTATTTTCTCATGTTAATTAATCCACAAGCAGTGCCAGCTAGGTGAAATGAAGGATCATATAAGCTGTTACGACTATCAGATACAATTAATTTAACGTTTTGTCTAAGGGTGGACATAAGCTGTCTTACAAGACTCATACCTCGTCCTTGAGGAAGTTCTATGTCTGTTATCCCAAAACTTAAGCTTTCACACACCTTACTCCATAGATCTCTATCACATTCTTTGTCAATTTCTAAACAATCGCCAAGGGTTATAGACTCAAGGTACCGAAGATCATGGAAAACATTACAATCTTCTATTAAGTCACAAAAATCAATTATAATAGGCTTATCTTCAGTTATTATAATATTATCACCTTGAAAATCACCATGTGCGTAACCGGTAAGACACGTTACAGTTAAATCATCCCAAACATTTTCATTGTTAAAATAATAATATGGATTAGGTAGCAATATGTCCGTTCCATCTAGAGATATCCATTTTATATTTTTATCTACCCCTATTGATTCGAAGGCTTGTATATATTTACTATCCATATATCTATATGAAAGTTCATTTTTAACTATAACCATCGGAGATATGTATTTTTTAACGTGGTCCTTGTTCCAAGTAAATAAAAACTTAGTTATTGTTGATATTATGCTGTCCTTAAGTTCATCTTCATTTAGAATCTTATCTAAAAATGTCTCACTATTGTATATATCATCACCAGCTAAGTCATATAAGTTAACATATAATGTAGTCTTGTTTTTATCTTGAATTTTGTAACTAGATATTAGTTTAGCAATATACTTTTGCATATTATGCATTGAAGCTTGCCCATAGGCTTTCTGAAATACTTTTCCCTCATTATTCTTAGTTACCTTTAAAATGCCTACCTTATTAGCAATGCCATATTCAACCATATATACCCCGGCATTAGAACGTCCAGTTTTAAACGTTTTTAATACTTGAAAAGGAGCAATTTTATCTTTTGTTTCTTCACCTATCTTATTAATTTCTTTAATTACATCTACGATATCCATAGTTAATCCTCCCTATAACCCTTTATAAAAATTAAGCACAATTAAAATCTTTTCTAAAATAGGCTCAACATCATTTATTATATTATAATCACTTGGAATACACAAATGATTTGCAAAGTTTAAAATTATAGATTACATTATTAATATGAAATTTATGCATTTGTATTAATTATAATGTAAGAAATATATTGTGAACTAGATGATTAGAGGAGCTGAATTACATGAATAAAACTATAATGCAATTTTTTGAATGGTATCTTCCATCTGATGGAGGACACTGGAACTTTTTAAAAGAACATAGTAATGAATTAAGTGATGCTGGTATAAACACTCTTTGGCTTCCTCCTGCCTATAAAGGTGCAGGCGGCAGTAATGACGTCGGGTATGGTGCGTATGACCTATATGATCTTGGTGAATTTGATCAAAAGGGTAGCGTAAGAACCAAATATGGAACAAAAGATGAATATATAAATGCAATAGCTGAGGCTCACAAAAATAACATTCAGATATTAGCAGACATCGTGCTTAACCAAAAGGGTGGAGCAGATGATACGCAGTGGGTAAAGGTGGTAAAAGTTGATCCTAGAAACCGAAACAATAAAATATCTGAAGAATATAATATAAAGGCATGGACCAAGTTTAACTTCCCTGGAAGAGATAATAAGTACTCTGACTTCAAGTGGAATTTTGAACAATTTGATGGGGTAGATTGGGATGAGAATAGAAAAGAGAATGCTATATTTGAATTTACTGGGCTTGGTAAGTGTTGGAATCCAGATGTAGATGAAGAAAATGGGAACTATGATTATCTTATGTTTACAGATATAGACTTTAGTTCACCCTCAGTATATGAAGAACTCTTAAGATGGGGGTTATGGTACATAGAAATAGCAAATCTTGATGGGTTTAGATTAGATGCATTAAAACATATAGAATTTGATTTCTTTAATAAGTGGATTAATGATATACGAAATACTACAAAAAAGGATATTTTTACAGTAGGAGAATATTGGAATGGTGATGTTAATGTTTTAAAAAAGTATGTTGAGAAAACCTGCCATGCATTTAATATTTTTGATGTGCCACTTCATTATAAGTTTGCAACAGCCACAAATGAAAAAGAAAACTATGATTTAAGGGGGTTAATGTCAAATACTTTAATAAGTTGTTATCCTGAAAATTCAGTGACTTTCGTGAATAATCATGATACACAACCAGGACAATCGCTTGAGTCTTTTGTAGATAAATCATTTAGTCTACAAGCTTATACTTTTATATTGACAAGACAAGAAGGCATACCTTGTGTTTTTTTTGGAGATTATTATGGAATACCAAATAATAATATAGCTCCACTAAAAGATAAATTAGATAAATTATTAAAAGCAAGAAAAGATTTTGCTTATGGCTGGCAACATGATTACTTTGATGAGGCACATATTGTAGGATGGACAAGAGAAAATGGACTAGCTGCCTTAATTTCTAATACAAATAACGGCGGTTGTAAGAATATGTTTGTTGGAGAAAAACTTTCAGGTAAGGTCTTTGTGGATGTAACTGGTAATGTTTCTGGAGAAATCAAAATAGCTGAGGATGGTAATGGTAATTTCAGTGTTAATGGAAATTCATATTCAGTTTGGTGTGTAATTTAAAATGCTTTTGAATTACTTTAGGGGCTAATTTATTGTTTATATATGTAAGTGTATGATATAATTTTATTATTGTAGATTTATTAATGGTAGATGATTCCGGATATATGGACAAGTATATATATTGTGATGATTGACCTGTATAGAAAGGAGTCAAAATGCAAAATTTTATTTTTTCACTTAGTGTAGTTTTACCACTTCTAATAATGATGGCTTTGGGTTGGAATTTAAAGTATTTTAAAGTATGCGATGAAAGTTTTTTTAAAACAGCAAATAAATTAGTTTTTAAGGTTTTTTTACCTTTAATGTTGTTTAATAATATTTATTTAAGCGATATAGTAAGTGATTTTAATCTGAAACTCATTATTTTTGTAGTATCTTCAATTTTTATAACTGCGATTTTGCTGGTTTTAATTATTCCAAAAATTGAAACTCAAAATAGAAATAGAGGAGTGCTAATTCAGGCACTTTTCAGGAGTAATTACATATTGTTTGGAGTGCCAATTTGTATGAACTTATTTGGGCAGGGAGGAGTAGGATTAACCTCGGTGCTTGCTGCTTTTGTAGTTCCATTGTACAATTTTTTAGCGGTTGTGGTGCTAGCCATATATGCAAACAAAGCAACCGATAATAGAATGGGAATAAAAAAAACACTAATAGATATAGCTCAAAATCCCTTGATTATTGCTTGTGTTATTGGAATTGTAATGGCTATAATAGGAGTAAAACTTCCGAGTGTTATTGAAAAAACTATTTCAGATATTTCGAAAATATCAACTCCTTTTGCGCTTATTATATTAGGAGGTGCTGTTGAGGCTCGGGGTGTTTTGAAGAACATTAAATATATTATTTGGGTTTCCGCATTTAAGTTAATTGCTTTACCCGCAATTATTATTTCATTAGGAATTTTGATTGGATTCAGGCAGTATGAACTGGGGGTTTTGCTAGCGGTATTTGCATCACCTACAGCTGTAGCTAGCTATATTATGGCGCAACAAGTGGAAGCAAATGATGAACTGGCTGGACAGCTAGTTGCAGCTACTACGATTTTATCATCTTTTACAATTTTCTGTTTTATTTTAGTTTTAAAAAACTATGGCTTTATTTAATAAATTTTATGCCGCCAATGATTTGTGCTCTTCTTTAATAGTATATGAAACAATTAATGTAATAATGGGGGCTAAATAACACAATACTGCATAAGGAGCATAGGAAGTAGCAGAAATTCCAGTAAGAGATTTAAGTATAAGTGCATTAATATTCCAAGCCATTAAAGGCGCAATTATGGTGCCGGTATCTGAAATAGTCCTTGCGAGTAGAGTTGTATCAACACCAAGTTCATTATATTTATCCTGTAGAAGTCTTCCAGGTAGTAATATTCCAACTGTCTGGTCGCATGTTATTATAGTTAAGAAGCTACTAATTAGCGATGTTTTTAAAATAAGTTGGCCCTTAGTCCGTACACCATTTGTTAGTTTTTCGATTAAAGGTACTATCATGCCACTTTTTTCAAATAGACTTGTTAAGCTAACGGCACCCATAACTATAAAAACAACCTCTATCATGGATTTGATACCACCGCTCACAAGTATTTTATTAAGTTCAGTAGAGGCGGTAGAACCTTTGTACCCTAAAAAAAGTGAATTTATAAGGCTAGCGAGGGTCATATGCTGAGAGAAAACACTAACTATGCAACCTGCAAAGACACCTATTAATATTGTAGGTATTGTTTTAACTCCGAGAAGAGGCATTATAAGGACTATAGCAGGTAAAAGTGCAATGTATGGCGATATTTTAAAGCCTTCGAGTATAGCAGTTTGATAATGTATAAGATTTTCAGATCCAGTGCTTGAGGTAAAATTTGTACCAAGTAAATAATATATTACAGCAGTAATTATAAATAGGGGTATGAAGGTAGGAAGCATTGCGGTTACTACATCCTTATAGCTTCTTTTTGTTGTTGTAAGTGTAAGATTAAATAATCCGGAGAGTGGAGACATCTTGTCTGCTATAAAAGCACCAGATATTATTGCTCCAAGGAGTATAGGTGATGTAACTCCAAATCCATTCCCAACACCAAGTAGTGCAATGCCTATTGTACTTACTGTTCCAATCGCAGTACCCATAAATATAGAGACTATTGAAACTATTAGAAAGGTAGCTAGAAGAAAATTCATATCTTTCATATATTCAAACCCATAATACATTAGAGATGGGACAACGCCAGAAGCGAGCCATACTGAAGCAGCCGCACCAACTAGTAGAATTAGCACATAAAGCCTCCATGCTTCTTTGAGCCCGGATAGAATTAAATTTACTATATCTTTAATGGTGTATTTGTATTTTATAAGTACCAAGGATGTAAAAATAATACCACCTAAAAATCCATACGCCAGTGATGTTTTAGTTACAATACAAGAAGAAATTAGAATTATACATGCAGTTATAATAATATAAGAATGGATTTTTGATATATTTTTTTTGTCCATGTGCCACCTCAATAATTATTTTTTATAACCTAAATTCTCAATTTAGTAGTTACATTTATAAAGCAATGCAAATTTATGAAGGACTTAGGATATTATTTGTATATTTTACCATTATATTTACTGTTTTTCAACCTTTTTCTTGTACGTAAACAAAGAGACAATCCATTATTCAATTGGAATTGTCTCTTTGTTTATATATAATAAATTCATTAGTTTATTATTCTTTTACCTATTACAAAGTTGTCTTTGTAATAGCCAGTTAATTCAGATATTTTTACAACATCACCAGGTTTAGGAGAATGCATAAATTCATTACCCCCAATATATATTCCCACGTGAGATACTTCAGAAGGTGCTGCAGAATTTGTCATAAAAAATACTAAATCTCCGTTTTTAAGATTATTTATATCAACAGACGTGCCTTTATCTATCTGGTCCATAGTTGTTCTAGGTAAATCTATCCCAAAGTTCTTGTAGCTATACTGTACAAATCCCGAACAATCGAATCCACCACCTATATATTTTCCAGTAGCATCAAATTTTGCTGGTGTTGTGCCACCCCATAAGTAAGGCATCCCCAAAAATGTATTTGAATATGATACTAAATTGTCTCCATTTGTTGTTGAATCATACTGTTGTCCATCTGCAATATACTCAGCTTTGTTTGAGGATTTATTAACTACGCTTACATATGATTTAAATATATATCCCCATTGACCAGAATACTTAATTTTATAGAAGTCACCTTGAACTCCATATATATCCACTTTATCAGCTGGATATACTAAACCAATGATAGTAGAATTATTATCAATAGAAGCCATTTTTCTTACATTTAAAAAATCAGACGCTGTAATAGTTCCAGTTCCCGTAGGTTGTAATACAGGCGTAGTTGCAATGCTTGTACTATTTGTATTTACAGCTTTTTCAGCTGTAATTTTTACATATAATGCACTTATATAACTTATTTTACCAGAAAAAATTATCTTATAAAAGCCATTTAAATCTCCACAGATTGTAACTTTTTTTCCAAGAGTAATAGAACCAATAACAGGAGAAGTTGTTCCAGATCCAGATCTTACATTTAATGCTGTTGCTGTTATCTCTCCATATTTTTCTATGTAAGTAGATTTTGCACTTTCATTAATTTTAGAAGCGGGAGTGGTTTTTGCTATGGGTATGTAAGAGCTTATGTTTACATAAGAGCTTATGTTTACATAAGAGCTATGCACGTATCCAGTTTTCCCACTATAGCTTATTTTATAAAAAACTCCCTCTTTTCCAAGTGTATTTATCTTTGTGTTTTTTAATAAAGAACCTGTAATCGAAGATAAAAGTGAAGGTTTTTGCCTAATATTTAAACATGCTGTATTTACGACTCCAATATCAGCAAATGCACTTTGGGAACTTACCATAGTGAATAACATTACTATAAAGGATATTCTTTTTTTCATATGTTTACCAACCTTTCTATGATATATAGTGTACCATATGCTATAATATATTATCGATACTCCAAACTCTAAACTTTAGAATTTAATTTGAGTATTATTTAAAATTTCATTCAAAAACAATGAAGTCTTATTTAGATATTATAGCACTTATATAGTAGTAAATTGTTTAATTGTTATATAAAAAACAAAAAAATTCAGTACATTCGTAGAATAACTTCATTTAGAAGCATAAAAATGCTAGATGTAGCCCTTAGGATCATTTAAAAAAATGTAAACATATTTATAGGAGGTTCATATGAACATAGTAGTATTAGACGGTTTTACTTTGAATCCAGGAGATTTATCTTGGAAAGGTCTTGAAAAATTAGGTAATTTGATAGTTTATGATAGAACCACCTTTGAGGAAATTGTAAATAGAGCTTCTGATTCAGAAATAATTTTTACTAATAAAACACCATTAAATAGGGAAACTTTAAAAAAGCTACCTAATCTTAAATATATTGGTGTTCTTGCAACAGGGTATAATGTGGTTGATGTAAAAGCGGCTAAGGAAATGGGTATTATAGTAACCAATATTCCTACTTATGGTACAGTAGCAGTTGCACAATTCGTTTTTGCCCTCTTATTAGAAATTTGTCATCATGTAGGAGAACACAGTAAAGCAGTTAAAAATGGTGCATGGACAAATTGTGAGGATTTTTGCTTTTGGAATTATCCATTAATAGAACTGGCTGGTAAAACAATGGGTATTATTGGCATGGGACGAATTGGTCAAGTAGTTGCGACAATTGCACAATCATTTGGCATGAGTATTTTAGCGTATAATACATCTAAGAATGAGTCATTAAAATCAGATACTTTTAAATATGTTGAACTAGACCAGCTATATGCAGAATCTGATGTTGTAAGTTTACATTGCCCTTTGTTTGAGACCAATATGGGTATGATTAATGAAGGATCTATTAATAAAATGAAGAGTGGGGTCATTATAATAAATACTTCTAGGGGCCCTCTAATTGTTGAGCAAGACTTGGCAGATGCTCTTAATAGTGGAAAGGTTGCTGGAGCAGCAGTAGACGTGGCTTCTACAGAGCCTGCTAAAATAGATAATCCACTTATGTCTGCAAAAAATTGTATAATTACACCACATATCGCATGGGCATCAAAAGAATCGAGGAATCGCCTTATGAACACAGCAATAGATAATTTAGTACAATTTATAAAAAAATCGCCTATAAATGTAGTAGGTAAATAGACGGTATTACTTGATTTTACATATGATTTAGGGCAGAGCTTATTACTAGGTCTGCTTGAAGTTTCTCTAAGGTATTATGTGACTTGCTATTTATATAAATAGCAAGTCACATAATGGAATTAAAATGCTCTTTTCATCAAAGTCGATGAAAAGAGCATTTAGTCATTTAATAACTTATTTCATTTTAAACCCTTGATTGTCTAAAAAATCTTTCATATGTGGTCTTTGAGGTTTGCTCATTAGTTCAGATACTTGCTGGGTCCATGTGTCTAATCTTTTTCCTTTAGTTCTTCTTTCATAATAATCCCTAACGTGAGCATCGTATTCACTTATTTTATTAGCATCACCAACTGTACTATACTGATCTGTTTTAAATACTACGTCTAAGGGTAACCTCTCTTTTTTCTCTGGATTGTGATTTGGATAACCAAGACACATACCAAATACTGGGTATACGCCAGAAGGTATGCCTAAAATTTTAGATATTTCTAATGGATTATTTCTTATTCCACCGATATAAACTCCACCTAGTCCTAAAGATTCAGCGGCTATCAAAGCATTTTGGGCAGCTAGAGCAGCATCGACAGTTGCCAAAATGAAAGTTTCGGTATTACTATCTGCCATAGTCTTGTTGTTAACTTCACAGGAGGTTTTACTGCGATTTAAATCGGCACAGAAAACTAAAAATAATGGACACTGCTCCACATAGCTTTGATCTCCTGAGAGATGTGCTATATTTTTTCGCTTATCTTTATCCTTAACACTAATAATTGTGTAGGCTTGAATATAACTAGAAGTTGAAGCACTTTGTGCACATTCTATAATGGTTTTTATCTTTTCATCTTCTACTGGTTGATTTGTATATTTTCTTATGGAACTATGACTTTTCAATAAATTTACAATTTCATTCATATTTTTTACCACCTTAATTAAATTTTTTAATTCTATTAACATTAATAAAATAGAGTATTTTGTTATTTTCATATGGTAAATTACTCTTAAAAATAATATAATGTAAATAATATAACACAAACTAATAAAAATGAAAATTATAATTTGAAGGGGGGAAATCATGAATAGGCCTAAAGTATATATTGCCCAACTTATACCTAAAGATGTAGAAAATTATATTGCACAGTTTTGTGATTATGAGAAATGGGAGGGGAAGCAAGATATTCCAAGAAGTGAACTTTTAGAGAAGCTTCATGATAAAGAAGGTGTATTGTTATCCGGGTGCTTAATAAATGAGGAATTGCTAAGTCTTGCTCCTAAATTAAGAGTTATTAGCAATGTTTCAGTTGGCTATAATAATTTTGATTTACAACAAATGAAAGAGAAAAACATTATAGGTACGAATACACCAGCAGTGCTTGATGATACTGTTGCAGATCTAATATTTGGACTGATTTTATCTTCAGCAAGGAGAATTGCTGAATTAGACAGATATGTAAAGGAAGGTAAGTGGTCGAGAGATGATAACGAAACTCTCTTTGGTATAGATGTACACCATTCAAAACTCGGCATAATTGGAATGGGTAGAATCGGAGAAGCTGTAGCTAAAAGGGCGAAGTTTGGATTTGATATGGAAGTATGCTACCATAACAGAAGCAGAAAAAAAGATGTAGAGGAAAGACTAAGCGTTAAATATTCAGATTTTAAATCACTTCTAGCTAAATCTGATTTTATCGTATTAATGACTCCACTTAGTGATGAGACAAGACACCTTATAGACTTTGAGGAATTTAATATAATGAAAAAAAATGCCATACTTATCAATGCTTCAAGGGGACAAATAGTAAATAAGCAGGCTCTAATTGAAGCACTTCAAAGTAAGAAAATTCGTGGGGCAGGTCTTGATGTGTATGAACAAGAGCCAATTAATCTGGATAACCCGCTACTTAAAATGCCAAATGTAGTTACAGTTCCACATATAGGATCAGCAACGCAGAAAACTCGATTTGATATGGCAATGCTGGCTGCTGAAAATCTTGTTAAAGCACTGCAAGGAGAAATGCCACCTAATATTGTGCCTGAATTGTATAAATAGAAAGGAAGTGAATATTTAGTGAGTTTGTATAAGAGCGATGCAATTTCTCACTAAAGATAAAGCATGGATAGTAAATTTCCAAACGCAGAAAAGATATTAGCATGTCTATTAGAAAATTTGGAGGAAGGAGTTCAAATAGTAGATTGCGAGGGCAAAACTATATATTATAATAGCGTCATGCAAAGAGTAGAAGGTGTAGAGCTTAAAGATGTAATAGGCAAAAAAGTTAATGAGTATCTAGAAGATGTAAAAGATGATGAGTCTACCCTTATGAATGTATTAAAGACGGGTGAAAAAATTGTAGATTTAATACAACATTATGGCAATGGATATAAGAAAAAAGTTACTACTATAAATACTACTGTGCCAGTAACCGTAGGTGATAAGGTTATAGCGGTAATTGAGATAGCTAAAGACATGACTCAGCTAAAAGAGTTAACTGAAAACATATGTAAATTGCAAAATTCAGATAAAAAGTTGAGTAGGCATTATACTTTTAGTGATATATATGGTGATAACCCTGTTATGAAAAAAGTTATAGAAAAAGCGAAAAAAGCTAGTATGTCCAGTTCATCTGTATTATTATATGCAGAAACTGGATCAGGAAAAGAAGTTTTTTCTCAAAGTATTCATTATGGTGGGTTAAGAAAAGATAAGCCTTTCATACCAATAAATTGTGCAGCTATACCTGCCCTATTACTCGAAGGAATGCTTTTTGGTACAGAAAAGGGTGGTTTTACAGGAGCGGAAAACAAAAAAGGATTATTTGAAGAAGCAAATCATGGAACCATTTTATTAGATGAAGTGAACTCTTTAGAGCCATACCTTCAATCTAAACTTTTAAGAGTGCTTCAAGAAGGGTATATAAGGCCCGTTGGGGGTACTAAAAACATAGATATTGATGTTAGAGTAATAGCTACATTAAATGAGGAACCAGAGAAACTCATTGAGAGTGGTAAATTGAGAAAAGATTTTTATTATAGGTTATGTGTACTTAGAATAAATATACCCCCGCTAAGAGAGAGAAAAGAGGATATTCCACTATTTGTAGACAAGCTAATTGAAAGATACAATAAAATTCTATGTAAGAATATAACCGGTATTGATGAAGTTATGATGAGAAAACTTAAGGGATATAATTGGCCGGGAAACATTCGTGAGCTGACAAATGTTATCGAAGCTGCAATAAATATGGCAGACAACAATTCGATTTTAACAGAAAACGTTTTTGATGTTAGATTCACATATGAAAATTGTAAAAATGCTCAAGGCATTATGTCAAATCCGGATGTAAACTTTAATTTAGAAAGTTATATGAGTGATATTGAAAAGAACATTATAGAAAAGTCATTAAATAAAAATAATTATAATGTTAGTAAAACTGCTAGAGAACTTAACATTTCGAGACAAAATCTTCAATATAAAATTAAAATACATAAAATAATAGAAGAGTGTTAAGACATGCAAAATATATTGCTATGCATGCAAAATGTTTTGCACGCATAGCAATCCTTTAAATCACTAAAGTTTACCAGTTTTAATTTCGTATTTTAAAAATAAAGTGCAGAATATTTTGCAAATTTAAAACACATGTATTTAAGCAATGGCTTAAATACATGTGTTTTAAATTTGGCATGGTAATTGCTTATTAATAAAGTAGTATGTCAATAAAAGAATTTAAATAATAATTTTAAACTTGGGAGGTAAAAATTATGATAAAGAAAGGAACCTGGGTTGAAGTGGAAGAAATCGTTTTAATACCAGAGGATAGATCTACTAGTATACCGGATGAGACAAAGAAAACTCCTCTTAAATCATGGACGCGTGGTAAGTGCCTTTACGATTGTGAATTAGGAAATGAGGTACAAGTTGTAACTAACATAGGGAGAATTGCTAAAGGCAAAATTGTTGATATAGAGCCAGGATATTATCACACATATGGTAAGTATGTTGAAGAAATAAGTAATATAGGAAAACAAGCTAGAGAAATAATAGCACAATAATATAATGACTTTTGTCATAGTTTAATAGGAGGTTATAAAGCATGAATAAATACGAAGAACTTATGGAGAGAAAGAATGAAATAATTCTTAAATCTATAGGAATAGACTATAGTAAATATGAAACTGGAAATCTTTCATTCGATTATGAAAGATTGATGAGTGATGTTGAATATTCGTTTGAAGAAGTTAAAAAAATTCAAAATGAGGTTGGCGTAGGAAATACCCCACTTCTAGAATTAAAAAACATCACAAAACTCGCAAGAAAGGCTTCAAAGACTGGCAAGGCAGCTAGAATATTTGTAAAGGATGAAAGCTGTAACCCATCTGGAAGTTTTAAAGATAGAAGAGCATGCATATCTGTATTTGATGCAATGAAGAGAGGGTACAAAGGTGTAGGAGCAGCTACTTCAGGTAATTATGGAGCCGCGGTTGCATCTCAAGCTAACATAAGGGGCCTTAAATGTATAATAGCAAATGAATGTTATGATTCAAGAAAAGTAGGGCAACCAGAAATATTAGAAAAAGGAAGAAAATGTGAGGGTTTTGGAGCAGAAGTTATTAGACTTACTGTAGGACCTGAATTATTTTATACTTACTTAAAAATACTTGAAGATACAAAATATTATAATGCTTCATTATATTCTTCTTATGGAGTAGCTGGTATTGAGACTTTAGGATATGAAATAGCAGAGCAGTGTAGAGAAAAATTAGGAAAAGATCCTGATGCAGTTATTATAACCCATGCAGGTGGTGGGAATGTTACTGGTACTGCAAGAGGACTTATTAAGGCAGGTGCTTTGGAAACAAAAATAATAGGAGCATCAGTTGATCTTTCAGGCCTTCATATGGCGTCAGACATAGACTTTAATAAAAAATCCTTTACAACTGGCCATACAGGATTTGGAGTTCCGTTTATAACTAATCCAGATAGATCAGATGTTCCAAGAAGTGCGGCTAGACCTTTAAGATATTTAGATAGGTATGTAACAACCACTCAAGGTGAAGTATTTTGGATGACTGAAATATTAGCTCAGCTTGAGGGACTAGAAAGAGGACCAGCAGGAAATGTGTCTTTAGTAGCTGCTTTTGCAATTGCTCAGGAATACGAGGATGATGCTATAATAGTTGTTCAAGAGACGGAATATACAGGAGCAGGAAAACATCTATTACCTCAACTCAATTTTGCTAAAGAAAATGGGATTAAAGTTTATGTTGGTAATCCTACAGAACAAGTACCAGGTGAAAATATAGTAATTCCGTCTGATCCATCAATAGTAACAGTAACAGATATAGACTTGGATGGATTAAAAAATTCATATATAAAAAATGTTGTTAAGAAATTGACTGGAAATAGAGTGGAACAAGTTGATATTGACTTCTTGTCATTAGAAACAAAAATGTCTAAAGATAAAATAGTAGAGAAGTTAAAGCAACATAATATTGAAAATGTATAAAAATGAAAATATAAAATTTTAAATATATTAGGAGGAATTTAAGTTATGATAAGAGAAGATGATTATGAAAAAAGAAGAGAGCATTTAAAAGATTTGACAAGTGATCAATTGTATGACAGATTTTGGAGCCTTACTAATCAAGTAGTAAAACCAATGGTGGATTTAGCGTATACGCATACATCACCAGCTATTGAACGTTCGGTAGTACTTAGAATGGGATTTTCTAGTTTAGAAGCTCAACCACTAGTTTCTTATGGTACAAAATGGAACTTACTTGGGAAAGGTATAGGAAATGTAATTTTAACTTATGCAAAACTTAAAAATATTGACTATCTTAAAGCAGGAGTGGAACTTTCTAAAGGAATAGGTTGGGATATTGTATCCGAAAAAATGAAAGGAAGTGGCAACTAATGATTGAAAGATTGGAAGAAAATGAAAAGATTAATGTAGAAGAAATATTAAAAGACTTAGATAAATATGAACCAAAATGGAGAGGCTGGCACTGGAGAGAAAAAAATGAAACTAATGTGGCTGGAGAATTCACATATCATGAAATATCAGCACCTTTAAAGAAGAGTCAACCTCTTCCAGCAGCAAGGAGTTTTGAAAATATAGATCCACAACCAAGGGCTACTATTACCACAGAAATTTCTTCAGGAAGATTTGAAGATGATTTAAGAAGAATGAGAATGGCAGCATGGCATGGTGCGGATCATTTAATGGTTATAAGGACAATGGGACAAAGTCATTTTGACGGATTACTCGAAGGAAGTCCAGAAGGATTTGGCGGAGTACCAATAACTAGAAAAGAAATTAGAGCAACAAGAAAAGCTATAGATTTAATAGAAGAAGAAGTAGGAAGAAGAATTAATTTTCATTCCTATGTATCTGGTGTTGCGGGTCCTGATGTAGCAGTTATGTTCGCAGAAGAAGGCGTTAATGGAGCCCATCAAGATCCACAATACAATGTACTTTATAGAAATATTAATATGGTTAGGTCTTTCGTTGATGCTGCAGTTGCAAAGGGTATAATGGCTCATGCAGGGATGCTTCAAATAGATGGTGCACATAATGCTAATGCAACAGCTATGAAGGGGTATAAAGTAATGCCAGAGCTTATGGTACAACATGCTATAAATTCTTGTTTCTCAGAACTTGTTGGAATGAAACCAGAAAACATTTCGTTATCGACTGTACCACCAACATCTGCGCCAGCTCCTTGTATGAGATATGATTTACCTTATGCAGTTGCACTTCGCGAGTTTTTCAAAAGATATAAAATGAGAGCTCAAATGAATACTAAATATATAGAATCTTGCGAAAGGGAAGCTACAGTAGGACATACTTTGAATCTTTTAATATCAGAACTCACATCAGCAGACATTCAAAGTACAATAACACCAGATGAAGGACGTAATGTTCCTTGGCATTATAATAATATTCATGCTATAAACACAGCTAAACAGGGATTTATAGCTATGGATGGATTAATGGACATGGTAGAGCTTAAGAAAACAGGATACCTACCAGAAAAGGCAAGAGAAATTCAAGAAAGAGCTATTTTATTCTTCGAGGAAATGATAGAAGTAGGTGGATACTTTAAGGCTGTTGATTCTGGATTCTTTATAGATTCAGGTCAATACCCAGAAAGAAATGAAGATGGTATTGCAAGAAAGACAGACGGTGGAGACGCAGCTGGAACAACAGTTGAAAGAGAAGCAGATTACTTTGCACCAGTTTGTGGTCATTTTGGATACAATAATGTTCCAAAAGAATATAAAAAACCTTGTGATGCTATAGATGAATGTACACTATGTAATCATTCAAAAATTCAATATATTGATGAACTAGATGATAATGATAATGTATTTAAGAGAATGGAAAAAGTTAAAGAAGATGGGACTGTGGTTCCTGAAGTTCAATGGGCTAAAGATGGATATGTAAAAATTACTTTATGTATACCAGAAAATGAACAGATTAGTGAAGCTGCAGCCATTGAAATGGGAAAAAGAATGAATTTGAAAAATGTTGAAATTGTTCATAAACAAGTGTTGCAAAAAGCTGAAGGAACTCTAGTGGAAATTAAAGGAGTATGTGATTTTACCCCTGTAAAACGTGATGAGTTAGTTCTTCCAAAAAGAAGAAAAACACTAACAGATCAACAAATGAAAGATTATGTAAAGGAACATCCACTAAAGGTTGTTGCAGCAACAGTAGGAGAAGATGAACATTCTGTTGGAGTTCGTGAAGTTATTGACATTAAACATGGCGGTGTTGAAAGATTCGGTATAGAAGCAATTTTCCTTGGAACTTCATGCCCAATAGAAAAACTTGTAGATGCAGCTATAGAGTCAAAAGCTCAAGCAATACTTTGTAGTACAATAATTAGTCATAACGATGTTCATACAAAGAACATGAAAAAACTTAGTGATCTTTGCATAGAAAAAGGAGTAAGAGATAAGATTATACTTGTTTCTGGTGGTACTCAAGTAACTGATGAAATAGCTAAAGCAAACGGTATGGATGTTGGATTTGGACGTGGATCAAACGGTACCGCTGTTGCGTCTTTCATAATTAAAAGGTTGATGGGGTTACCTGATATTGATGAAGAAATAGAAGAATAAAAGGGGCGATTATTTGTGAAGGTAGATTATCTAGTTGCTGAAATAGGTAGCACAACTACTTTAGTTACAGCTTTTAATGTATCCTATGATGATAAAGGCAAGGTTGTAGTGAATATACCTTTTCAAGGTAAGAGCTGTACTACAGTTTTAGACGGAGATGTAACTATAGGACTCAAAGATGCAGTTAAGGATATTGAGAATCAAATACATGAATCAATCACGTGGGAAAAAATGCTAGCAACTTCCAGTGCTGCGGGAGGACTTAGAATAACTGTTCACGGACTTATGGAGCAAATGACTGTTAAGGCTGCTAGAGAAGCAGCCCTGGGTGCTGGTGGTATTATTAAAATGGTTACTGCTGGTAAAATGAGAAAAAGTGATTTAAAGAGAATACATGATATTAATCCCAATATGATAATGATTGCTGGAGGCACGGATTATGGGGAGAGAGATACAGCTCTTTATAATGCAGAATTTATAAGTGCTGAAAAATTTGGTATTCCGATTGTATACTGTGGAAATATCGAGAATCAAGAAGAAATAAAAGAGATATTTGAAGGCCAAGAACTTTATTTAATCGATAATGTTTACCCAATGGTAGATACCTTAAATGTAGAACCTGCAAGAAAAATAATACAAGAAGCCTTTGAGAAGAATATTGTAAAAGCACCTGGAATGAATAAAATAAAAGAAATAGTTAATGGCAGCATAATGCCAACTCCGGGAGCAGTTATGGAAAGTTCAAAAGTTTTATATGATATGATAGGAGATCTCGTAGCTTTTGATGTAGGAGGGGCTACCACGGATGTACATTCTGTTACAGAGGGAAGTACTGTAGTCTTAGATATGCTAGTAAATCCTGAACCAAAGGCTAAAAGAACTGTAGAGGGAGATCTCGGAGTTTTTATTAATAGTAAAAATGTAATAGATTTACTTGATGCACGTGATTTAGGCGAATTTAATAAGGAATATATAAAAGAACACATAAAAGCTATACCAGAAGATGAGGATGATATAAATGCAAGTATCATCCTAACAAAAAAAGCTCTATCTGTTGCAATAGATAGGCATGTAGGATTTATAAAAAGAAAATACGATGGCGAAAGTGGTTTTGTGGCCTATGGTAAGGACTTATCTGAGGTTAAATATATAATAGGTACTGGGGGAGCTCTTACAAGGCTCCCAAATGGAGAAGGCTTGCTACTGGGAATAAGATACTTAAAGGATGAAGTTACAATGCTACCTAAAAAGGGTGCCAAAGTACTACTCGATAAAAACTATATTATGGCCTGTGCAGGAGTTTTGAGTAGAGAAAATAGTGAAGTTGCCAAAGCACTATTAATTCAGAGTTTAGATATAACAGTAGATATGGAAATAAATAAAGATAATAATTAAATTTAAAAGGAGAGTATCTATATGAAAAAAAATTATCCTTGTGTGGAAGTAGATCTTAAAAAATTAAGGCATAATGTAGAAACAATCCTAGCAATGTGTAATAAAAAGCATATAGATGTTACTTCTGTAACTAAAGTGTTTTGTTCTGAGATGACCATTGTAGAAGCTATACTTCAAGCTGGAGTTACGCAAGTTGCGGATTCTAGAATCTTAAATTTAAAAAAATTACAACAGTTAGACTGCACAAAGATGCTACTTAGAATTCCAATGATAAGCGAAGCTCATGAGGTTGTACAGTATACCGATGTAAGCTTAAATTCAGAGTTAGATACAATTAGGAAGCTCGGAGCAGCTGCAAAAGATTTAAATAAAACTCACAATATTATACTAATGGTGGATTTAGGGGATTTAAGAGAAGGTGTAATGATTGAGGATGTAACATCAACTGTGAGTGAAATAGTAAAAATAGATAATATTAAATTAATTGGACTTGGAACCAATGTTACTTGTTATGGTGGTGTAATTCCAGATGCAGAAAACTTAGGTGTGCTTATAAAACTTAAAGCAGATATGGAAAAAACCTTTAATTTAAGTTTACCTGTAATTTCAGGAGGAAATTCTAGTAGTTTATATATGGTTATTAATGATACTATGCCGGAAGGGATTAATCATCTTCGAATAGGAGAGTCAATAGTTCTTGCTAGAGAAACTTCTTTTGGGCTGCCAGTATCTGATTGCTATGAGGATGTTTTTACACTGAGTGGTGAAATAGTTGAATTAAAGAGTAAACCAACGCTGCCGACAGGTGTTATAGGAATGGACGCTTTTGGTAATAAACCTAATTTTGAAGACAAAGGAATGAGGAAAAGAGCCATTATAGCAGTAGGAAGGCAAGATATAAGAGTAGAAGGACTAGCTCCAATGGACACCGATATAAGCGTTTTTGGTGCAAGTAGTGATCATCTAATTTTAGATGTAACTGATAGTAAAAAAGAACTAAAAGTTGGAGATATAGTAGATTTTAAAATAGACTATGGGTGTTTGCTAGCAGCAATGACTTCTCCATATGTTGAAAAGTACTACAATAATAAATTAAACTAGTTTACAATAAAAAATTAAGATTAATAGGAGGAAAATATTATGAAAAACAAGATAAAGGTAGTAGTTTGGGGATTAGGCGTTATGGGTAGCGGTATCGCTACAATGGTATTAAGTAAAAAAGGATTTACTATCGTAGGTGCTATTGACATGGACCCTAATAAAGTTGGAAAAAAACTTTATGAAGTATTAGGTGTTGCACCAACTGAAGATAACTCTTGCGTCGTTACAAAAGATGCTGCAGATGTTATAAAGAAGGGCTACGCAGATGTTTGCCTTATGGCTACAGCTTCATTTACAAAAGTTGTATTCCCATTAATAAAAATGGCTGCAGAAGCTGGCATGGATGTTGTAACAACAGCTGAAGAAATGTCTTACCCAAGAGCACTAAGTCCAGAATTATCAGACGAAATGGATAGAATTGCTAAAGAAAATAATGTTTCAATATTAGGAACTGGAGTAAATCCTGGATTTATAATGGATTTAGTTGCAATAATGCTTACAGGAGTTTCTGATACAGTTGAGAGCATAAATGCTACTAGAGTTAATGATTTAGCTTGCTTTGGTAAAGCAGTTATGGTTGAGCAAGGTATAGGTCTCAAAGAAGAAGAATTTATACAGGGTGTTAAAGACAATACAATAGATGGTCACGTTGGATTTTTACAATCATTTGGAATGTTTGAAGAAGCTTTTAATATTAAACTTAGTAACATTAGACAAGAAAAATCACCAATTTTAACAACTGTTCCACGTAGTACTGATATTGTTTCAGTAAAAGCTGGAGACGTTGCTGGATGTAAACAATTAGGATTTGCTGACCTAGGAGATAAATTATTTATTACAATGGAACACCCTCAACAGATAAAACCTGAAATGGAAAATATCGATACTGGAGATTATATTACAGTTAAAGGAGTTCCAAACTTAAACCTTCAAATAAAACCTGAAATACCAGGAGGAATCGCTACAATCGCTATATGTGTTAATATGGTTCCACTTGTAATGAATGCAGAGCCAGGACTCAGAACAATGCTTGATTTACCAGTTCCAAGAGCTATAATTGGAGACGTTAGAGATTTAGTAAAGTGCAAAAAATAAAATCTATTTTTATTATTGCAATAGGTATCGCCTTGGCATCTCAAATTAATATGAATTTTTTTGTGCCAGGGTATATCATAACTCTTTCAGTTGTTATATTGCCTATTTTCCTATATTTTTACAAAGAATTTAACCCTATAGAAATTCTCTTTACAGTTGCTATAATATCCCCCCTTTATAGGGGGATATTCTTATACATCGGTAATAACAATTTACAAACTACTCTTGGATATATAGGCCCTGATGTTTTGTTTTATTGTACATATGGCATATTATTTTATTTAATCTATTGGAAAAAGGAAAAAACAAGTCTTACAGACTTGTTTTTTTCAGCATTTTTCTGTGATTTCATTTCAAACATTATAAGTATCAGCGTACTACTTCGTTTCAAAGGGTATAGTTATATTATGTTTCAAAATTTAGCAATTATTGCATTAGTAAGAAGTGTACTTATGATATCTATAATATTACTATTAAAATATTACAAGTTCTTACTGATAAAAGGTGATCATGAAGAAAGATATAGAAAATTAATATTAATGACTTCAAGTGTAAAAAGCGAAATTTATTTTATGAACAAAAATAACGCAGATATTGAAGATGTTATGAAAAAAGCTTATACTCTTTATAAAACTATATCGCAGCAAAACTATCCCAGTGATTTAAAAGACCTTTCTCTTGATATAGCAAAAGATGTACACGAAATAAAAAAGGATTATATCAGTGTTATAAAAGGTTTAGAAGAAATGGTTGGTAAGAAAACAGATACTGTTAAAATGGATATTGTAGATATGGTAAACATTATTGAAATGGATGTAGTGGAGTACATAAAAAGGAATAAATCTAATGTAAGTTTAAAGTTTGAAATAGAACATAATTTCAATGTTGCGGAACATTTTTATCTGGTTTCTGTATTGCGAAACCTTATTTACAATAGCATCGAGGCTATGGAAGAAATGAAAAATGGGTATATAAAAATTTCTATTAGTAAAAATCAAGAAGACTGCATTTTTCTTATATCAGATAATGGAAAAGGCATAAAAGAGAAAGATATTGAATTTATATTTAATCCTGGATTTTCAACTAAGTTTAACACGGAGACTGGTGACATTTGTAGAGGCATTGGACTAGCTCATGTGAAAGGTATTGTTAATGATATTTTTTCGGGTACAATAGAGGTTCATTCCATCATAGGGAAAGGAACGCAGTTTACGATGAAAATAAAAGAAGATACAATGGAAGGAGATGCGCTGTGAGGTACTATATTGTCGATGATGATATAAGTATAGTAAGAATACTTACTAATATAATAGAAGAAAATAATTCATTTGAAGTTATAGGTAGCTCAAATAATGGAGAAACAGCATTTAATCAAATACTTTTATTAAACCCTGATATTGTGCTTGTAGATTTTCTTATGCCAAAAATGGACGGGAATACTCTTGTACGAGAGCTTAAAATTTTAAAACCAGATATTTGTTTTATCATGATATCTCAGGTTTTAGATAGCGGACTCGTGGCAGAATCATATAAATCTGGAATAGAATTTTTTATAAAGAAACCTATAAATAAAATTGAAGTAGAAAAAGTAACCTCAAAAGTTTCAGAAAAAATTGAAATGCAAATGATGCTTGCGAGTATCAAAACAATGTTAAAAAGTTCGGCGCAACCTAATAAAGATATAAATGGAAGTCTAAAAGAAATAAAGCATATTTTAGGTATACTTGGAATGCTTGGTGAAAAAGGAACAACCGATATAATCAAAATATGTACATACCTTATTGAAAATAAAAAATCTTTCTCAGAATGTAATATAGAGAAAATATTTACTTGCTTTGGAGATAATTCAGATATTGTAAAACAAAGAATTCGAAGAGCAATTAAGGGTGGACTAGAGAATATGGCAAATCTCGGAATTGAAGATTATGGGAATGAAACTTTTTGTACTTATTCAAATGTGCTTTTTAACTTTTCCAGCGTGAAAGCTGAAATGGACCATATAAAAGGCATAAAAAAGACTGGAGGAAAAATTTCCATAAATAAATTTTTTGAAGGTCTTTTGCTCAATTGCGAAATTAATTAAAAAACAGTAGGGTCAGCCATAAGAAATATTTATATTTTTAAGTATTTTTTTGATGTAATTTGAGTATTTTCGAATTGATGCGTTTATAATAAAAAAAACAACAATATTAGGAGGAATTTATTATGTTTAACTTAAGAAACAGAAACTTTTTGACGCTTATGGATTTTTCACCTAAGGAGATTAATTATTTCCTAGATCTAGCTAGGGATTTAAAAAGAGCTAAATATGCTGGTACAGAGACTCAAACATTAAAAGGTAAAAATATCGCTCTAATATTTGAGAAGAGTTCAACAAGAACAAGATGTGCTTTTGAAGTAGGGGCACTCGACCAAGGAGCACATGTAACTTATCTTGGACCTACAGGAACTCAAATTGGCAAAAAGGAATCTGTAGCAGATACTGCTAGAGTTCTTGGAAGAATGTATGATGGAATAGAATATAGAGGATTTGGTCAAGAAATAGTTGAAGACCTAGCAAAATATGCAGGAGTACCTGTATGGAATGGTTTAACAACTGAGGATCACCCAACACAAATCCTTGCAGACTTCTTAACTATAAAAGAACACTTTCCAAAACCACTAAACGAAATTAAATTTGTTTATGCTGGCGATGGTAGAAATAATATGGCAAATGCTCTTATGATAGGTGCTGCTAAAATGGGTATGGACTTTAGAATAGTTGCTCCAAATTCATTATTCCCTGAAGAAGTACTAGTTAGTAAATGTAGAGAGATAGCTGCTACGACAGGAGCAAAAATTACTATTACAAGTGACGTAGCACAAGGAGTAAAAGATGCAGATGTTATATACACTGACGTTTGGGTTTCAATGGGAGAAGCAGATGAAGTTTGGAAGCAAAGGATTAGTGTATTAAAACCATATCAAGTTAATAGTAAAATGATGGGACTTACGGGTAATAAAGATACTAAATTTATGCATTGTCTACCAGCATACCATGATTTAAAAACTGGAGTTGGCAGAGATGTATTTGAAAAATTTGGAATGAATGGTGTTGAAGTTACAGATGAAGTATTTGAAAGTGAAGCTTCTATAGTATTTGATGAAGCAGAAAACAGAATGCATACAATCAAAGCAGTTATGGTTGCTACACTTGGTGACTAATCAAAAATAGTTTGAGAAAGTTATTTGATAGCAATTTTCTAATTGGATTATGCTTTCAATATACATAGATATAATTGGCGAGGGTAAAAATTTTGCTCTCGCCAATTAATATGTACAGTACAAAACATACGATAAAGGGGTAGGTTTAAATGTCTGACAGTTCAAAAAAACTAGGCTTATTGTCACTAATAGCACTAGTTATTAGTTCTTCAGTAGGTGCAGGTATATTTAATATATCTAGTGATTTAGCATCAGGTGCTGCTGCAGGAGCAGTAATTATTGCATGGGTAATTGTTGGTTTCGGTATTTTAATGCTATCGTTATCTTTTAATAATTTATTAATGAAAAAGCCTGAATTAAATGGTATATTCAGCTATGCGGAAGATGGTTTCGGAAAATTTGGAGGGTTTGTTAGTGGATGGGGATACTGGTTATCCGCTTGGCTTGGCAATGTAGCCTTTGCCACAATGCTTATGAGTACACTTTCTTACTTCTTTCCTGTCTTTGGAAATGGTCAAAATATTCCATCAATTATTGGTGCTAGTATTTTCATGTGGTCGCTTACTTTCATAGTTAATAGAGGGGTTGAAGATGCAGCTGTTATAAATACAGTAGTTACCATATTTAAATTAATACCAATATTCTTGTTCATAGTCATAGGTATTATAGCTTTTAAGGTAGATTTATTTACATATCATTTTTGGGGAAATGTATCTACTAATTTTAACTTTTCAGATGTATTCACACAAGTTAAAAGTTGTATGATGGTTATGATGTGGGTTTTTGTTGGTATAGAAGGAGCTTCAATGCTATCTTCCCGTGCTAATAAGAAATCTGACGCTGGTAAGGCAACTATTCTTGGATTAATAGGTTTGTTAATTATTTATGTTCTAACGTCCATGATCCCTTACGGTCTTATGAGCAAAGATCAATTATCAAACTTAGCTACTCCCGCGATGGCTTTTATCTTAAAAGACGTTGTTGGATCTTGGGGAGCCACATTCATAAACATAGGTTTAATAATCTCAATTTTAGGTGCATGGTTATCTTGGACGATGCTACCAGCTGAAACAACTCTGTTAATGGCTCGTGCAAAATTACTGCCAAAAATATTTGGTAAAGTAAATAAAGCTGGTTCACCTACTTTTTCTTTGATGATCACAGCAGCCTTAATTCAACTATTTCTTTTTACTTTCTTATTTACAGATAGAGCATACCAATTTGCTTATTCTCTCTGTACTGCTTCAATATTAATTTGTTATTTATTTGTTGGAATGTATCAATTTAAAATATCTTATATAGATAGACATGAAAAAGGTGAAATAAAACAAATTATAATAGGTTTTATAGCAGCAATTTTTCAAATTTGGGCAATTGTAGCTTCAGGAATAAACTATACTCTACTTTGCTTTATAGCTTATATTCCTGGAATTGTTTTTTTCGCCATGGCTCGAAAAGAAAATGGTGAAAAGAATTGGTTAGCAAAAAGACAATGGATATTGACTGCTTTAATTGTTTTTGGAGCAATATATATTATTTATCAAGTAGCTACGGGAAAAGTTGCTATTTAAATTATGAAAAGGTGTTTTTAGTATAAAAGTTAATACTTATAAAGTTAATAAAATTCAAATAAATTTAAAATAAAAGGAGATATGAATATGGAAAGAATAGTAATAGCACTTGGTGGTAATGCCCTTCAAGCAAATCCAAAAGATACTACAGCAGAAGCACAACTCGTAACAGCAAGACAAACTTCGGAGGCTATTGTAGATTTAATTGAACAGGGGCATGAGGTAATTGTTGCTCATGGCAATGGACCTCAAGTAGGTCAACTTATAGCTACTTATGAAGCAGCCGCTTCAATAAATGAAAACAGTCCGATAATGCCTTTTCCAGAATGTGGCGCCATGAGTCAAGGTTATATAGGATATCATTTACAACAAAGCATTAGAGCGGAAATGAGAAAAAGAGGCATAAAAAAGGAAGTTGCAACAGTAGTTACTCAAGTAATAGTTGACCAAAATGATGCAGGGTTTAAGAACCCAACTAAACCAGTAGGTTCTTTCTTTTCGGAAGAACAGGCTAAGAAATTAATGACTGAAAAAGGATATATAATGAAGGAAGATTCAAATAGAGGTTGGAGACGCGTAGTTGCATCACCTCTTCCAAAGGCTATAGTTGAAGAACCAATAATTAAAACATTAGTTGAAGCTGGACATGTTGTTATAACTGTTGGTGGAGGCGGTATACCTGTAATTGAAAAGGGCGATGGAACACTTGAAGGAGTACCAGCAGTAATAGATAAAGATTTTGCTTCTGGCAAAATAGCAGAGTTATTAAATGCTGATGCATTGGTTGTACTTACAGCAGTTGAACAAGTTGCTATTAACTTTGGAAAACCTGATCAAAAGAATCTTTCAAGTATAACTGTAGAAGAAGCTAAAACATATATTGAAGAAGGACATTTTGCTCCTGGCTCAATGCTTCCAAAAATAAAAGCAGCGCTTAAATTTGTTGAAGCAAAAAAAGGTAGAAAAGCAATTATAACATCACTAGGCAAAGCTAAGGAAGCAATAGGAGGAACAGCAGGAACGGTAATAATAAATTAATAACTGAAGATTTTTCTTCTGAATTTTTTATTCACAATCGTGCTTCTTTTAAGCCATAACCAATAAATGTATTATATAATATTCAACACAAAATCAAAAAAACAAAGAGTGAATTTAAAACCATATTATGGGGAGATTCACTCTTTTTGAAAATTTTTTCTTAAAATATAGATATAAATAATAGTATAATATTAAGATATTCCCTAAAATTGATAGCTATGGCGTCTGATCACTTACAGAGAGTGGAAGATTTGTAAACAAGCTATGTTGCCCCAAACCACTATGAATTTTATGGGTTATATGATATAATTTAAGCGAATTGAAAGTAATTGTTAACGTAAAAATTCTAAATAAAAACATCTCATAATTCAATCTGCAATCGATATCATTAGTGTTTATTTTTAAAATTTTACCAATTATATCAAATGTTATTTTAATAACGAGGGGGATATTGTAATGAATAAACTTATTAAAAAAGCTATTTTTACCGGATTCATTTCCACAGTAATTGTAGTATCAGTATTTTCAGAGGCGGCTTTTGCTTGTACATCAGTACTTGTAGGTAAAAATGCATCTGCAGATGGTTCTGTAATTATTTCAAGAAATGAGGACGCTCAAACTGCATGGGCAAAACGTTTTGTCATTCATCCTACAACAGTAAATGAACCTAATGCAATCTTTAAATCCAATGCAAATAATTTCACATACCCATTACCAGCAACTAGTTTAAAATATTCAGCTACGCCGGATTGGGATCAGTCAGAAGGCCAATATGAAGAAAATGGTATAAATGAAAAAGGAGTTGCAGTAAGTGCAACAGAAAGTATTGATGGTAATGATAAAGCAACTACTATTGACCCATATAATGAGGACACGGGCATAACTGAAGCTGCAATTCCATCCGTATTACTCCCTAAAATAGAAACTGCTCGTGAAGGCATACTTTTACTAGGCGATATAATCGAAAAAATTGGCGCCGGTGAAGGATTAGGTGTTTCCATTGCCGACAAAAATGAAGCTTGGTATCTTGAGTGTGCAACAGGTCATCACTGGGTTGCAGTCAGGATTCCAGATGATAGTTATTTTGTTGTTGCAAACCAATCACGAATTGAAAATGTCACTCTTAAAGATACCGTTAATTATCTTGGATCAAAAGATTTAATAACTTTTGCACAGAAAAACGGATTGTATGATCCTTCAAAAAAAAGTTTTAACTATTCAATAGCTTATGGGTCCACTGATGATGCTATCAATATTCAGTATAACGCTCCAAGAGTATGGTGGGGTCAACATATGCTTACACCATCGGAATTACAGGAATATGGTAAGGTTACATATCCACTGTTTATGAAGCCAGATAATAAAATTGAATTAAAAGATGTTATGGCAATTCTAAGGTCACATTATGACGGAACAAAATATGACCCATATTTAGCTGTGAGTCCCACAGAAGCTCCAAGAGCAATAAATGTAAACAGAACAATGGAATCTCATGTGATTCAATTGAGAAGTGATATGCCTACTCCAATTGCAAATGTACAATGGTTATGCTTTGGAGTGCCTGAAACAAGTGTATATATACCTTTTTATCAAGGAATAAATCAAACACCTTCTATATATAGAGAGGGCACTGACAAATATGACAGTACTTCAGCATACTGGACTTACCGTGCTATTGATGCATTAACCAGTGTTAGCCATGAAAAGGTTGCAACGGAAGTTACTCCAGTTTGGCAGGATTTTGAAGAAAATGAATTTGATCTTCAATCAATTGTGGATGCCACTGCTCTTGAGTACTATAAAGAAAGCCCAGAAAAATGTTCAGATTATCTAACAAGCTATTCAGAGTGGATGAGCAATCTTGGTGTACAAAAAGCTCATTCAATTGTAAGTGATTTATTAACAGATCTTACAAACTTACAAAAATTCAAAGCTAGTGATAACGGCAAATAATTTTATTCTAGATATTGGAAGTCCTACTTTTAATGTACCCTTTAATAATGGAATTAATGAAGAATTTAATGCTAGTTATGAAATAACAATATCATAATTATTTTTACTGAGTTGGTTTATACCTGCAAGAATGTCAATTATGATGACAGTTCTTGTGGGTATTTTTGTTTTTAAATATATTTTTTTAATATTCAAAAAAGAAAGAGCTATTCGCCCTTCCTATCATTAATTGCTACATTTAATAATTGTAATTTTTCTAATATGTCTGGATGCTTTTTCTTCAAATTAACTATCTTAAAATCATTATCAACGAATGCATGCTTTGTACTCCCTTTAGTGATTTCTATACCATCTTTTTCTCTAACAACCGAATAATTGAAGATTACCTTTACTGGAGTTAATTGCTCTATCTATGTTTTAATTATTAATTTATCGTCATATTTTGCTCCTTGAATATATTTACAATTGATTTCAATCACTGGTATCATTATTCCAATTTTCTCCATGTAAGAATAAATCATACCAATTTTCTTTATAAATTCTGTTCTGCCCATTCCATTCAAAAGTAATTCTTTGAATGCTCCCCAAGTATTCAATCCATTCAACACGCCCGGATAAGCTCCTTTTGGGTGATGAAATTACTGTTTCAGGACGATACATTTTGATGCACCCTTGATCCTAGAAAAAATTACATGCTCCCATAAAATCAGCAACAAATTTATTTTTGGGATATTCATAAACCTCACTCGGAGTTCCTATTTGCTGAACTTTTCCATCTTTCATAATAACAATTCTATCGGCAATAGCCATTGCTTCATCTTCACACTCATAGCTTCTCAGTTCTTCAATAAGACTTTTGACGCCTTTTGTTCTCATCAAATCCATTAATTCATTACGAGGATAATATTTATCTAGAATGCTGATTCCATCACTAGATAATAAACAGCTAGACCAATATTCAAGCGGATATTGGTTATAAATTCCATTGGCAATTGCACATTTATCGTGACTCAAAATATAATATCCATCATCAGTATTCATCTTCATACGATTTTTCTTTAAAAGTACCCATTCCTCTTTCGTAAATCCTTTGAATACACATTCGGTTAATCGATTCTTATTTTTCAACGGGAATATACTTAGAAAAATCCTCATTAATATTCTTAACTCCTTGCTTTAGCAAGTTTAAAAGCGAGATTTCTAAATCATCTAAATGTGCTAGTAAATATTTTTGCCACCACTTTACCATCCACACTACATCATTTGAAGAGGGGGTAAAATTACAAGAACTTAGAGAAGATGCACCATCCATTACAAAAATGCTTGTGGTAGTAACGCCAAAACAATCTTCATTTTCAATTTTTACAGAATGTGTATAACTATCTATGTTAATTTCAAAACTCCTTATCACTTATAATCTATTATATAAGATTAAATTTAATAGTATTTAAAACATTGTTTATTCCATTAAGATTTGCAATTTCTTTATTAGGCTTGCACCTATAAAAGTAACTAGCAACACTAAACTTCCGTACGCCATTGCAAGACCAATATCATATTCAAAAATGCCATTCACCATAGCAATTGAAATTGGTTTATTTGAAACTGTATAGAGGAATGCTGAAATTGTATATTCTCCTAAATTTTTTGAAGCATCAATATATTCATTATTTAGGCGTTCGTATGACAACGTTGTAGAACGTACAGCTAAGGGTAGCGCGCTGACAAAGAAAGCAAGAGGTAATATAATCCATTTTCCTACTAAAGAACCGCTGAATCCATTTATCATATTAATGGCAATTGCACTTGAAGGCATGGCAAATGGTAGCATTACTAAAAAGCCAACAATGTGTTTTGTTATTGAATTTGTTTTTGTAATTATATATGTCTATCATCCATGTCCCAGGCTTTACAAAAGACAGTAGTATAATGGAAAGCACTGGTAGTATAATCATTCCTACTAAAATAATAGCTATAATAAACATAAATCCTCTAAAAATACCGCGCTTAAACTTCACAGGTTCTATAGGAGTTCATCTGGTTGCTGTGACAAGTGCAGTTTTTCTTTCATAATAGCGAGCAATACCTAAATAAGTCATTGCAACTATTGAAAGAACCACAACTTGAGCTGCTGCTAGGCCTAAATATCTATTGGCTTTTGCCAGTAGTATTTGAGTAGTCATTACTTTAAAGCTTCCACCAATAATACTTGGTGCTGAAAAAGAACCAATACCAGTCATAAAAGTAAGTATACTTGACCCAATTAAAGCTGGGATTATAAAGGGTATTATAATTGTATAAAACACCTTCCATGAAGAAGCACCTAAGTTTTTGCTTGCTTCAATGACTGAGCGATCTAGTTGTTTTATAGCTACAGAGACATTCATATAAAAGTAAACATATTGAGTATATGCATGGACTAGCAGTATTCCATTTAAACCTGAAAAATGATAAAGAGGCTTATCTAACCTAAATACCATTTCCAAAGTTTTGGTCACTAAACCACTTTCACCATATAATTGAACAAAAGCAAAAACTATAATGAGTCCTGGCATCACAAGTGGTAACAGCAAAATTTTATCTAATACACTCTTAAAAGGTGTATCAAAATAATGAACAAAAAATGCTAAGAAAGTTCCTATAACACCACAAACAATTACTGTCAAGATTCCTAAAAGAAGTGTATTCTTAATAGCTATGAAAGCCCCATCTGTCACAAATAAGTACTTATAGTTTGAAAAAGAAACACCTAGGTCAGTTTGAATGCTGACCATAAGTGTTTTAAGAGCAGGATATAAAATAAATATTCCTAAAATTGATAGTACACTACTTTTAATTAGGGTTTTCATTTATTTAGGATCTTTTTTTGCGTTTTTAATATCTGTATCCCATTTTTGCAACCACTCAGATTGCGATTGTTAATTCATAAATTTATGGATTTAATTAGTAGGTAATATATGTTAAGGTCTGATAAATAATAAAGATATGAAGTAATATTTTTACATTGGTTAATTGCTTTTAGAAAAAACATTAATGGGAGGTCTATGATTGGTATAGATTATTTAGTATCTACCTTTGAACAGGAGTACGTAGAAGAAAGTTTTGAAAAGAGAGATGAGCTTAGAAAACAATTTGTAAGGGAGTTTCCAATAGAGAGTATAAAGGAAATGGATTTAGAACAATATGCTCTTGGCAAAAAAAACAATGTAGCTTGAGCTGGTGGCTTGAATATAACACCATTGAATTAGGTAGCATAAAAGGTGGCTCCGCACATAAGCATAAAATATTTTTTAGTATTAAAGATAATAAATGGGTATATCCAAAGGAGTTTCAGAATGAAACAGAAGCATGGTTAATCCTTAGAGCAGAGTTCTAATAAAGGAACTTTTAAAATTAAGGGTATTGGCATTGTAAGTGAAATGGGTTATGAATATGACACATCCAGAGGTGAATTTAAACATATCATCCATGTAAATTGGAATAAGGATTTTAAGGAGAAAAGTATAGCGTCTCAAGATTATTGGGCATTTAGAACCTTATATAATATTACGAAATAATCGGTGAAGGCAAGGTTGATAAAAAGCTTAAAGTACTTAAACCAGTAGCTACAACTATTGAACCTAAAGTAAAGCCTCTAGTAGAAGTATTTACAGAGGAAGAAGAAAAATTTTTTCTGCAAATAGATAAGAACCTTACAAGAAAAGGAAATATAATACTATACGGACCGCCTGGTACAGGAAAAACTTTCTTAAGCAACAAATTCCTAAAGTGGAAAAGTAAAAATATAAGTAGTTCAGTAATTAAAGATTTTTGCACTTTCCATCCTTCTTTTAACTATGAAGATTTCATAGAAGGTTGTAAACCATCAAGTACAGAAAAGGGAGCAATTACTTTCACCTTAAAGTCGGGAATTTTTAAAAGCCTATGTAAAAAAGCATCAGAAGATAAAGACAATAATTATTATTTAATTATAGATGAGATCAATAGGGGAAATGTTGAAAAAATATTTGGAGAAATGATAACTCTTATAGAAAAAGATAAGAGGGGTATGAGCTTAACGCTCTATTAAAGCCAAGAGTCTTTCAGCATACCAGAAAATGTTTTTATTATCCGAACCATGAATACAACTGATAGAAGTATAAAGATGCTAGATGCAGCTCATTGATAAAGAAGATTACAATGATGAAGATAGAGTATTTGTAAGCAAATTGCAGTCTGAAGATATCACTAGGGGTGAATGTAGATTTTATATTAGAGAGGAAGCAAAGGGAATCTATATAAAGCCCCTGAACTACGTGGGAACTATTCAATTAAGCAAAAAGAGAGTTAACATACTCCCAAGATTTGATCATAATTTTAAAAAGCTTATTAGTATGATACTTTTCACCAAAGATATAAAATATAAACCCTTTAAGTAGAATCTTCAAACTGAGAAGGCAAATAATGATTTATATGAGATTATAATAAGTCTTTTATTGGAGGAAGTTCTTAATATTTTAAAGAATAATTTATTTCGAGAGTATGTAAATTTCAATGAAAATCTCAAAGTGGTAAGAGGAAGAATTGATTTCAATAACCATTTAAAAAAAAATTTCTCATGGGAGACAGCATTTATTGTAAGTATGAAGATTTAAATCCAAACATTATGGAAATCAGATAGTGTTAAAAGCTTTGAACATTGCAGCTTATAGACAAACCCTTTATTAAGGTTTATTCTATAGACATTAATGAGTGTTTAGCTTTAATCGGGCAGGAAGTAAAAGGTAGTGAAAAATTGAGGGAGAGAGTTTCTAGGATGATATTATAGGAAGAGTATTTTAGTTTGGAGAGATTGGGTTGAATAATAAACCGTTTGAATTACCTTATGCAATTTATCAGGTTGGAAAGGGAGATGGATTTTTTCTAAGAATTCTCAATAAGGATGGGACTGTTAGGGATTGGGAGTTTATGAAGAGGTGGGTATATGGGGAGTAATAGGTTAAATAGAGGTTGGTGAATCTTTTATTTGATTAGGGTTATTTAATATGCGTTTATAATTGTAAAATAAAGAATTTTAAGTAAACTATATTTATATATTTTTAAAGAATATAAAGAAGTTTGAATGATATATTTTATTATCAAAATTATAGCATAGATTTGTGTGTACATAGACTTAAATCCTAACTGCAATTTAAAAGGAATTAAAAAGGGGATTTTGGGGTTAATAGGATTAGTATTTCAAGAATTGAATATTTCACTATCACAACAGCATTCAATCTTATGATTGAGTGCCTTTTGTTATGGCTAAAATTTCTTTCATATAAAATAGAGATAAATTGAGTAGGACTTTTTTTTAGATGTAGAAAAAAAATACTGTATACATTTATTTGTTATGGAAATAAATTGTATAAAATGTTACAATAAAAAGTAGAATATTGTAAAATGAGGTGAAAATATGCAACAATCTAAGGTATTAGACAATAAAAAGTTTGGAAAAGTTTGCGATGAGCTTAAGGAACATGTAGGAGTAGGCTCTAAATTATCAGTTGTCTCTGCATATTTCACTATCTATGCCTATAAAGAATTAGGCATAGAGCTAAATAAAATAGATAGTATGAGATTTATTTTTACAGAACCTACATTTACAAAGGAAGATAAGGAAAAAACAAGGCAATTCTATATTGATAGAGGGCTTGAAAAAAGAATTTCAGGTAATGAATTTGAAATAAAAATGAGAAATGAGCTGAATCAAGCAAGTATAGCAAAAGAGTGTGCTGATTGGCTTAGAAATAAAGTAGAAATGAAGTCTCTTAAAAAGTCTAATCCAGCACAGCAAAGATTAATTCATATTGAGAACAAAGAGAATAGTGTTTCTATAAATGGCAGTGTGGATTTTACTTCAGACGGTCTTGGATTTGCGCCCTCTTCTAGGATGGATATGAATACTTGCATGTATGATAAAAATTATACTGAGCATTTTCTTCAAATGTTTGATGATATATGGGAAGACGAGGCTATTGTGGAGGATGTTAAAGATAAAGTATTAGAGCAGATGCAGGTGATGTATAAAGAAAACACACCAGAATTCATTTACTTTATTACTTTGTATAACATATTTAAGGACTACCTTGACGAACTTACAGAAGATAATATAGTGAAAACTAAAACAGGTTTTAAGGATACTCTTATTTGGAATAAGTTATATAAATTTCAAAAGGATGGAGTAATAGGTGCTATAGACAAACTCTAGAAATATAATGGCTGTATACTAGCTGATTCCGTAGGGCTAGGAAAGACTTTCTCAGCTCTAGCAGTTATTAAATATTATGAATTAAGAAATGATAGAGTTTTAGGTTTAGCGCCAAAAAAACTTAGAGAAAACTGGAGTGTCTACACTCAAAATGATAAAAAAAATATCCTATTAAATGATAGGTTTAATTATGATGTACTTAATCATACAGACTTAAGTAGGTATGAAGGTGATTCCGGTGGGATAAATCTAGAAACAGTTAACTGGAGCAATTATGATTTGATTGTAATAGACGAATCACATAATTTTAGAAATAATAATTCGCGAAAAGATAAGGTCACAAGATATTCTAGATTGCTTAATGATGTTATTAAAGCAGGAGTTAAAACAAAAATATTAATGCTTTCAGCAACGCCGGTTAATAACAGAATGAATGACCTTAAAAACCAAGTTTATTTTATAACGGAAGGTAATGATAAATCTTTTGATGCTGCAGGTATTGCTAGTGTTGAAATTACTTTAAGAAAAGCTCAGATGGTTTTTAATAAGTGGACGGAACTTCCAGACACAGATAGAACTGTTGATTTGTTTATCGAAATGATGAATATGGACTATTTTAAACTTCTTGATATAGTTACAATTGCGAGATCTAGAAAGCATATTGAAAAGTACTATAATATAGCGGAAATAGGTAAGTTCCCCCATCGCAAAACACCAATTAATATAAAATCAGATATAGATGAACTTAATGAATTTCCAGCACTATAATATGTAAATAAAATGATTAAAAATCTACATATGAGTGCTTATTCCCCTCTTAAATATGTTTTGCCGGAAAAAAGGGCTGAATATAGCCATAAATATGATATTAAGGTGAAGGAAGGAAAATCTGTATTCAAACAGACTGACAGGGAGCAAAGTTTAGTGAATTTAATGAGGGTAAATATTTTAAAGAGAATGGAAAGCTCTATAAATTCCTTTGGCATGACAATATCAAAGCTTTTAAAGCGGGTTGATGACTTAATTAGTAAGATTGATAACAAGCAATTTGATTATAATCCAAATTTTAATATTGAGGATATAGAACTTGATGATGAAGAATTTGAAGATTTATTAATTGGCAACAAGGTTAAAGTCTTATTACAAGATATGGATTTAATAAAGTGGAGACAAGATTTAGAAGATGATAGAAAAAAATTAGAAGAGCTACTTATTGAAGCCGCAAAAGTAGTGAATAATAGGGATGCAAAGCTAAATCATCTTAAAGCCTTGATTACAGGTAAAATAAGCAACCCTATAAATGCTTACAATAAAAAGATCATTATATTTACAGCTTTTTCCGACACTGCCAATTATTTGTATGAAAACATAGCTAATTGGGCTGAAAAAAAATTCAATATTTATTCAGCACTTGTTACGGGGTCTGGTAACAACCAAACTACATTAAAAGGAATTAAGAAGAAAGACTTAAATTCTATATTAACTAATTTTTCACCTAGATCAAAAGAGAGAGATATTGTTTATGCTGAAGTTAAAGGAGATATAGATATACTCATAGCTACGGATTGTATCTCAGAAGGTCAAAATCTTCAGGATTGTGATTATTTAATAAATTATGATATTCATTGGAATCCAGTTAGAATTATACAAAGATTTGGCCGCATTGACAGGCTTGGTTCAATAAACGAGAGTGTTCAGCTGGTAAATTTCTGGCCCAATATGGAGCTAGATGAATACATAAATCTACAGGCTAGAGTCATGGGCAAGATGGTGTTATTAGATATCTCTGCCACTGGTGAAGAGAACATCATTGAAGTTGACCAAACCAAAAGTATGAATGATCTGGAGTATAGAAAGAAGCAACTTAAAAAGCTTCAAGAAGAAGTGGTTGACCTTGAAGATATTTCTGGTGGAATATCTATTACAGACCTTACTATGAACGATTTTAAAATGGACTTAATGGAGTACATGAAAGATAACACAGAGAAGCTGGACAAAGCTCCAATGGGAATGTATGCAATATCTTCGGTCCAAGATGAAACATTAAAGGAGCAGATTAAGCCAGGAGTGATTTTTACTTTAAAACAAGTAAATCAATATGCAAGGCCAGAAGAAAACAACTCACTTTATCCTTATTATATGGTGTATGCCTATGATGATGGAACCGTAAGATTTAGTTATATTCATACTAAAAAGATTTTAGACTTTTATAAGAAGCTTTGTTCTGGTAAATCAGAGGTTTTAAAAGACTTGGTTGAAATCTTTAATGGAGAAACTAAGGGCGGTAAGGAGATGGACAAGTATTCTAAACTCCTTGAAGCTGCAATTGATAATATCATTGGTAAAAAAGAAGAGAAAGGTGTAGCGTCGCTGTTTAGTAAAGGTGGCACAACAATTCAAAAAAGTTTATTTACAGGAATAGAGGATTTTGAATTAATTACATTCCTAATTGTAAAGTAGGTGTTATTGTGATAGGAGATTTTTTAAAGAAGTTTAAGGTGCCTGCTTCTTGCGTTGTAAACAGTACGATTTTTAAAAAGCTGTTTTATGAGAATGCATCTATGAACAAAGTGGATAAGGAGATTTTCAAGAAGGATATTGATAAAATTATTTGGATCTATTCTTTTAAAGGTACCACTATAAATATTAGACCTTACAAAGATGAGGTTAGGGAATATGAGGAAATAGCTGTTATTGAAGTTATTCTTCTAAATGATATAAAAATTAAAAGAATATCAGAAATTATACAAAAGACTATACCATACCCATTAATATTGGTATTTAAGTATGGTGACAAAATCTTATTTAATGTTGCTCATAAACGGATTAATAAAGCTGATGAAAGCAAGAGCATTGTTGAAGGATTTATATATACAGAGTGGATTAATTTGCTTAGTTTTTCCCGTATAGAAGAGCAATTTATTAATAGTATGAATATTGAAGGATTTTCTTTTAGCAATTTTTATAGCTTTTACAGTGAGGCTGTAGGTAGAATCAATATATTTAATGCTTCTAAATATCAGAGTGATTTTGAAAAGTTAAAGACTAAAGGAGCAGTTGAAGTCAAGGCTATAGCAGATGAAATTGAAAAGCTAGATGCTAAAATAATAGAACTCAGAAGTAAAATCAAACATGAAGTTCAATTTAATAAGAAAATTGTTACTACTCAGCCATTGTAAATCAATAAAACCCTTATATTGTCAAAAAGGATATTGACTATACGATGTCGAATATACTACCAGAGAGATTAATAATATAATTTGATTGGTGGTGAATATTAGATG